>NZ_JBYOJR010000003.1:0-293616 GCF_057798915.1 Cupriavidus sp. 22TCCZM01-5 | reverse complement strand
AGCCTAAGGAGTACAAAAAGGCAGCATAGCGGCGGACGCGACAACTACCTTGACACACACCGCAAGTTCGCAAAGAAGGCCAGCATGAGGGAACTGTCGGACGGGGAGGCTAGCGATTGGCTTCTTGCCGTGACCGCCAGTGAGCAGGTGTTTGACGAATTCGTTTGCGTCTGCCCTTCGGTACTTCCTGATATCTCTGTCGCCTAGGTGTTCTATCAGGTAGTTAAAAGGGAAAGTGGCAGTCTTCCTTGCCCTGGTGGTGTGTGCCCGCATTCGGAGGTACATGTCCAGGCAGTCAGAGGCTAGGAAGTCCATCCCTCCCTGGGTCGTAGCAAAGGCTGCTGCCGTGGTTGGTGACAGGTGTTTGTCAATATCCTGGGCTCCGACCAATATGCTTTGCGACTGGTCGAGATGCAGGTCATCCCTGGCCCTGACCGATAGCAGGCCTTCTGTCTCGTCAAAGAGCGGGCCTAGAGCCTCTTCATGGGTCTTGGGGGTTCTGGGGTCTACCCCAAACTCTTGCGGAAGCTGTTCGGCCTGCTCAATGGTGGACAGGTGGGTAGGTGATCGCAGGTGAGCCCATGACGTGTTGGTCTTCTGAACCAGTCGAGCAATCTTCCTGGCTGCTTCCTTGGGGTCTCTGGTATGCAGACACTCCTGGATGAACGTCTTGCCGCCAAGGGTAGGGCTGTATGTCTTCGGGGATTCTGCGCTTGAAATAGAACGAACCCGTGGGGCTCTTCAGCCAAAGGTATCTGACCTTGACTGACAGGATGGCGTGAGGGGGGTGATAGCCATAGCCGTGTGGTACTCCTGAAGTACTCTAAGTGGTACCCACACACAGCGTCGGAATCCTTGCAACCCTTGCCAGGACTGGCTTTCGGGTCAGTGTAGACCCTTTGCGATGGTGCCGAAGAGAGGAATCGAACCCCCGACCTTCTCATTACGAATGAGCTGCTCTACCGACTGAGCTACTTCGGCAACACGTTCCGTTGAACTGGAACAGCCCGCAATAATAGCAGCGCTCGTACTTCACTGCAATACTTTTTGTGTCGCGCGGGTCATCGCGAATCGCTGGCGACGTCGCCCCGGGGGTCGGTTCCTGCCGGCGAAAAGCAAACAAGGCGCCCGAAGGCGCCTTGTCAGGAGCAGGCTGATGCCCGGTGGCGTCAGCCCTGCTGGGCAGCGGCTTCGTGGTGGTAGCGCGTGACGCGTTCCACTTCGTTCTTCGACCCTAGGATCACCGACACGCGCTGGTGCAGCTTTTCGGGCTGCACATCCAGGATGCGGATATGGCCGTTGGTGGCCGCGCCGCCGGCCTGCTCGACCAGCATCGCCATCGGGTTCGCTTCATACATCAGGCGCAGCTTGCCGGCCTTCTGGGGCTCGCGCTTGTCCCATGGGTACATGAAGATGCCGCCGCGCGTGAGGATGCGGTGCACGTCGGCGACCATCGAGGCGATCCAGCGCATGTTGAAGTTCTTGCCGCGCGGGCCTTCCTCGCCGGCCAGGCATTCGTCGATGTACTTGCGCACGGGCGGGGCCCAGTGGCGCATATTGGACATATTGATGGCGAATTCCTTGGTGTCTTCGGGAATCTGCACATCGGACTGGGTCAGCACGAAGCTGCCGGCTTCGCGGTCGAGCGTGAACACGTGCACGCCGTTGCCGACGGTCAGTACCAGCGTGGTCTGCGGGCCATACACGGCGTAGCCGGCGGCGACCTGGTGCGTGCCGGGCTGCAGGAAGTCGGCCTCGGTCACGGTCTGGCCGGGCTTGGGCATGTGCAGCACGGAGAAGATGGTGCCGATCGACACGTTGACGTCGATGTTGGACGAACCGTCGAGCGGATCGAACATCAGCAGGTATTCGCCCTTCGGATAGCGGTTGGGAATCTCGTAGAACGATTCCATTTCTTCCGAGGCCATGGCGGCGAGGTGGCCGCCCCATTCGTTGGCGTCGAGCAGCACTTCATTGGCGATCACGTCCAGCTTCTGCTGGGTTTCGCCCTGAACGTTGCCGGTGCCGGCCGAGCCGAGCACGCCGGCCAGCGCGCCCTTGTTGACGGAATTGGAAATGGCCTTGCAGGCGCGCGCCACCACTTCGATCAGCAGCCGCAGTTCGGGCTGGATCGTGTTGTGCTTGCGCTGCTCCTCGACCAGGTATCGGGTCAGGCTGATGCGAGTCATGATGGTTCTCCTTGGATGGCCGCAATTCTACATGTCCCGCGAGGGCCGGCGCCGCACCGGTGCCGGCCCTCTGGCGTCAGGTGGCCAGCGACTTGCCGACGATCTCGCGCACGTCGCGCGACAGCGAGGCCGATGCCGACACACGCTCCAGTTCCGCGCGCATGCGTTCGCGCAAGGCCGGCTCGTACTTCTGCCAGCGATCCAGGACACGTGCCAGTCGCGCCGCGACCTGCGGGTTGATCGCATCGAGCGCCAGCACCTGGTCGGCCCAGAAGCGGTAGCCGGAACCGTCCGCCGCATGGAACTGCGCGGGGTTGCCCGAGCAGAAGCTGAAGATCAGCGCGCGGGCGCGGTTCGGGTTGCGCAGGTTGAAGGCGGGGTGTTCCATCAGCGCGCGCACGGTGTCGATGGTGCGCTTGCCGGCGTGCGGGCCGACCTCGCCGCGCTGCATGCCCTGTAGCGAGAACCATTTGTCGATGACCAGCGCATCATCCTCGAAGCGTTCATAGAAGTCGGCGAGCGCCGCTTCGCGTCCCGGCGCGAAACTGTTGACCAGCGCCGAGAGTGCGGCAAAGCGGTCGGTCATGTTGTCGGCCTTCTGGTACTGCTCGCCGGCCAGCTGCAGCATGGCGTCGCTGCCGCTCTCGACCAGGTAGCCGAGCGCCAGGTTGCGCAGCGCGCGGCGCGAAGCCGAGTCAGCATCCGGGCTGTACGCGCCCGGCGTGGCGTTAGCCTCGTAGGCCGCCAGCCAGTCGGCCTGCAGCGCATGGGCCAGGCCCGCGCGCATGAACTGGCGCGCCAGGTGGATGGCGGCCGGGTCGGCCACGCCCATGCGCTCGGCCAGATAGGCTTCGGACGGCAGTACCAGGGCCTGCTCGCGGAACGCGGGGCTCAGGCGGTCGTCATTGAGCACGGTGCGCATGGCACTGACCAGCGCCGGATCGAGCTTCAGGTCGCGGCCGGCCTGCACGTCGGCCACGAGTTGCAGCAGCGCGCGCGTGGCCAGGCGCTGGCCGGCTTCCCAGCGGTTGAACGCGTCGCTGTCGTGGGCCAGCAGGAACGTGAGCTGGGCGTCCGTGTACTCGGCATCGACGATGACCGGTGCCGAGAAATTGCGCAGCAGCGACGGCAGCGGCGCCGCCGCGCCGCGCGGCAGGTTGATGAAGCGGAAGGTCTGCTCGGCCTGCGTGAAATCGAGCACGCGCGTGGTGGCGCCGGCCGCGGCCTCGCCTTCGAGTTGCAGCGGCAGGTCATGGCCATCGGCGCCGAGCAGGCCGATCGCGAACGGGATGTGGAAGGGCTGCTTCTCGGGCGTGCCGGCGCGCGTTTCGATCCCGACCTTCGGGCAGCGCTGCGACAAGCTCAGCGTCAGGCTGCCGTCGTCGGCGTTCCATGCCGTGCGCGCGGTGACTACCGGGGTGCCGGCCTGGCTGTACCAGAGGCCGAACTGCGTGAGGTCGCGGCCATTGGCATCCGCCATCGCGGCACGGAAATCATCGCAGGCAACGGCCTGGCCGTCGTGGCGCCGGAAGTACAGGTCCATGCCCTTGCGGAAGCCGTCGCGGCCCAGCAGGGTCTGGTACATGCGTACGACTTCGGCGCCTTTCTCGTACACCGTGACGGTGTAGAAGTTGTTGATTTCCTCGTAGCTGTCCGGGCGCACCGGGTGCGCCATGGGGCCGGCGTCTTCGGGGAACTGCACCTGGCGCAGCACGCGCACGTCTTCGATGCGCTTGACCGCGCGGCCCGATTCCGAGCCCATCATGTCGGCCGAGAATTCCTGGTCGCGGAACACGGTCAGGCCTTCCTTGAGCGAGAGCTGGAACCAGTCGCGGCAGGTCACGCGGTTGCCGGTCCAGTTGTGGAAGTACTCGTGGCCGACCACGGCCTCGATATTGGCGAAGTCGACATCGGTGGCGGTCTGCGCATTGGCCAGCACGTATTTCGTGTTGAAGATGTTCAGGCCCTTGTTCTCCATCGCGCCCATGTTGAAGTCGCCGACGGCGACGATCATGAAGCGGTCCAGGTCCAGTTCCAGCCCGAAGCGCTGCTCGTCCCAGCGGATCGCATGGATCAGCGAATCCATGGCGTGGCGGGTCTTGTCGAGGTCGCGCGCCTCGACCCAGACCTGCAGCAGCTTGTCCTTGCCGGAGGCGGACTGGATGCGTTCCTCGATGCGCTCGAGCTTGCCGGCCACCAGCGCGAACAGGTACGACGGCTTGCGGAACGGGTCTTCCCACACCGCTTCGTGGCGGCCGCCAGGCAGTTCGCGTTCGCTGACGAGGTTGCCGTTGGACAGCAGCACCGGACAGGCCGCGCGGTCGGCGCGCAGCGTCACGCGGTAGGTGGCCATGACATCGGGCCGGTCCAGGAAATAGGTGATGCGGCGGAAGCCCTCGGCTTCGCACTGCGTGAAGAAGTTGCCGTTCGAGACGTAGAGCCCCGACAGCGAGGTGTTGGCCGCCGGCTGGCAGGCCGCGGTGATCTCCAGCGTTCCCTGCGCGGGCAGGCCGGGCAGCGTCAGCGTGCCCGCCTGCTGGGTAGCGTTGGCGACGGGTTTGCCATCCACGCTCACGCCGATCAGTTCGAGATCCTCGCCGGCGAGCACCAGCGGCGCGTCGGCGGCCGCGGCTGCATGGCGCGCGAAGCGCAGCGTGCTGGTCACGATGGTGCGTTGCGGATCCAGGTCCAGAACCAGTTCGACGTGGTCGATGGTGAAGGCGGGCGGGGTATAGTCCTTGCGATAGACGGTAACGGGCGTATCGGTGCGCAGCATGGGGAATCCTGTCTTCGGAAGACCGTGAAAGCGCGCGTGCCGGCCCGCGGGGGCGCAGCACGGCGCTGAAGTAACCATTGTAGCCAAGGGGTAGGCCGCAGGGCCTAGCGGGAATTCCGGCACGATGGCGTGGTCTGAGAGACACGTCAGATCAACAACAAGCGAGGCATTGAATATGTGGCAATGGGCGGGCGGTGGCACGGGCGGCCACCGCGATGGCGAGTATGGGATGTGGCGCGCGCTGGCCGCGTCGCTGGCGCTGGCCGGCGCCATGCTGCTGACTGGCTGTGCCAGCACGGTGGTGACCGATGTCACCGCCTTCCGGCAGCCGGGCTGGCAGAACGACGCGCCGCGCACCTACAGCTTCGAGCGCACGCCCGAGCAGGCGGCCCAGCTCGAGCGCCAGACCTATGAGCAATGGCTGGCCAGCGCGCTGGCCGGGATCGGCTTCGAGCAGGTGCCCGACAAGCAGGCGCGCTACCGCGTGAGCATGGAGTACAACGCGGCGCCCGGCATGGTGCGCGTGGCGGAAACGGTCTACCCGGACCCGTGGTATGGCCCGTGGGGACCGTACTGGGGACCGTACGGCTACTACCGGCCGTGGGGCCCATGGGGCTGGCCCGGCTACTGGCCACCCCAGACAGTCGTGCGCGACGTGCCGGTGACCTTCGCCAGCCTGAACGTATATTTCAAGGATGCGAAGACCGGACAGCGTGTCTACCAGGTGAGCGCGCAGAACCAGACCGAGAGCGGCAACCCCGCGGCGATGATGCCGTACCTGATCCGCAGCGCCTTCACGGAGTTTCCGGGCGAGAGCGGCAGGCCCCGGCGCGTGACCTTGCCGGTCGATGAGGGCTCGGCTGCGGCGGCTCCGGCGGATGCAAAACCGGCCCCCAAGTAGCGCCGACGAAGCATATACATTGGCGTGCCATTGCATACGCATTGGTAAAAGCTGTTTTGCTGCGATATTCGGCCAAAAACGCGACTTAACGGTCGAAACGGGTGGTTTCGGCGCCGCAACCGTGGGCTAGAATAGCTGCTCGAATTTCCGGCCCCATACTGCCGGAGCCCGTCAGGATGCTGCCCCTCGCTGCCGGCCGTCGTGCCCGCTGCGTTCATGGTGGGATACGCGCGGGCACCGGTGCCGGGCCATTTTCCGGACGAGCCAATGAGCAGCAAGACCAGCGGTGATGCACCGCAACATGCCCCGAACAGTCCTGAAGCGCAATTGCGCCTCGCTGCGCTGGAATACCACCGCAGTCCCACCAAGGGAAAGATCCAGGTAACCGCGACCAAGGCGCTGTCCAACCAGCGCGACCTGTCGCTGGCGTATTCGCCGGGCGTGGCCTATGCCTGCGAGGAGATTGCCAAGGATCCGGCGACCGCTGCCGAGTACACCTCGCGCGCCAACCTGGTGGCCGTGGTCACCAACGGTACCGCCGTGCTGGGCCTGGGCGACATCGGTCCGCTGGCCGGCAAGCCGGTGATGGAAGGCAAGGGCTGCCTGTTCAAGAAGTTCGCCGGCATCGACGTGTTCGACATCGAGCTCGACGCGCGCGACCCGGACAAGATCGTCGAGATCGTCGCCGCGCTGGAGCCCACGCTGGGCGGCGTGAACCTCGAGGACATCAAGGCGCCGGAATGCTTCTACATCGAGCAGAAGCTGCGCGAGCGCATGAACATTCCCGTCTTCCATGACGACCAGCACGGCACGGCCATCATCTCGACCGCGGCGTTGCTCAATGGCCTGAAGGTGGTCGGCAAGGACGTCGCCACGGTGAAGCTGGCCGTGTCGGGCGCCGGCGCGGCGGCCATCGCCTGCCTGGACACCATGGTGAGCCTGGGCGTGAAGCGCGAGAACATTTCGGTGGTGGACTCGAAGGGCGTGATCTATGTCGGCCGCGACGCCAACATGGAAGCCAACAAGGCCCGCTACGCGCAGGACACCTCGGCCCGCACGCTGGCCGACATCGTCAAGGGCGCGGACGTGTTCCTGGGCTGCTCGACCGCCGGCGTGCTGACCGCCGAGATGGTCAAGACCATGGCCGACAAGCCCATCATCCTGGCGCTGGCCAACCCCGAGCCGGAAATCCGCCCGGAAGTGGCCAAGGCCGCGCGCCCGGACTGCATCATCGCCACCGGCCGTTCGGACTACCCGAACCAGGTCAACAACGTGCTGTGCTTCCCGTACATCTTCCGCGGCGCGCTCGATTGCGGCGCCACCAAGATCACGGAAGCGATGAAGCTGGCCTGCGTGAAGGCCATCGCCGAACTGGCCGAAGCGGAACTCAACGACGCAGTCGCTGCGGCCTACGGCGGCCGTGAACTGAAGTTCGGCCCCGACTACATCATCCCGACGCCGTTCGACCAGCGCCTGATCGAGAAGATTGCGCCGGCCGTGGCCAAGGCCGCGGAAGAGTCCGGCGTGGCCATGCGTCCGATCAAGGACCTGGACGCCTACCGCCAGCAGCTGTCGACCTACGTCTATCACACCGGCATGATCATGAAGCCGGTGTTCTCGGCCGCGAAGGCGTCGCCCAAGCGCGTCGCCTATGCCGAAGGCGAGGAAGAGCGCGTGCTGCGCGCGGTGCAGGGCGTGGTGGACGAAGGCCTGGCGCGCCCGACCCTGATCGGCCGTCCGCACGTGATCCAGATGCGCATCGAGAAGGCAGGCCTGCGCCTCAAGGCCGGGGTGGACTTCGACCTGGTCAACCCGGAAGAAGACCCGCGCTACCGCGCCTACCACGAGGCCTACCACGCGCTGCGCGGCCGTGACGGCGTCACGCCCGACATGGCCAAGGTGGCGCTGCGCCGCTCCAACACGCTGATCGGCACGATGCTGATGCACATGGGCGATGCCGATGCGCTGCTGTGCGGTACCGTGGGCCGTTTCGAGGCGCACCTGGAACACGTGCGCGACGTGATTGGCCTGGCGCCCGGCGCAAAGGTGTTTGCCGCGCTGAACGCGCTGATGCTCGAGAAGCACACACTGTTCATCACCGACGCCTTCGTCAACGAGGACCCGACCGCCGATGAACTCGCCGCGATCACGCAGCTGGCGGCGGAAGAAATCCGCCGCTTCGGCCTGCATCCGAAGGTCGCGCTGATGTCGCACTCGATGTTCGGTTCGTCGTCGCGTCCGTCGGCGCGCAAGATGCGCGAGGCCGCCGAGATCCTGGCCCGCGTGGCCCCGGACCTGGAAGTCGAAGGCGAGATGCAGGGTGATGCCGCGCTGGACGAGGATGTGCGCCGCCACTTCCTGCCGTCGACCAAGCTGGCCGGCAGCGCCAACCTGCTGGTGATGCCGACGCTGGACGCGGCCAACATCGCGTTCAACCTGCTCAAGATCACGGGCGGGCAGGGCGTCACGGTCGGGCCGATCCTCTTGGGCGCCGCCAAGCCGGTGCACATCCTGAACCCGCAGGCGACGACGCGCCGCATCGTCAATATGACCGCCGTCGCGGTGGCCGAGGCCAACGCCAGCGCCTTGCTGCGCTAAGCGCGGTCGCCTCTTTCTCGCAGGCATGAAAAAGGCCGGGTCGATGACCCGGCCTTTTTCCGTGGTGCGTCAAAGGCGCGCCGCGCCCGGTTGCTATTGCAGCACGTTGTACTGCTCGCGCATGACCACGATGATCGACCTGGCGGCCGCAAGCTGCGTGTCCAGATTCTCTACATACTCCTGCGGGAAGTTCACTTCCGCACTCCAGTTGCAGCCGGTATGGTCTGGCTGGTGCATTCGTACCGCGTGAAGTTCACATTCGCCGCATTCGGGGTTGTTATCCAGGCACTGGTTCAGGATGGCCATCAGTTCGGAACGGGTCTTCGCATTTCGCCGCATGAGTCACCTGTCTCGCTGTGGTTTTAATAGTCCGGAGAACCAATCTAGGCAGCGTGCCGGCCGGCTTCCAATTGAATCCGCCTATGGAGCGATGGCTGTCAATCCGCGCTGTTCGTGGCAGATTATGCGGCGTTGCAACATAAGTGCGGCACGGCCGTGCCGGATGTGATGCGTGAGTGGCAACAAAAAAGCCCGCCGGGCGGCGGGCTCAGTGCAGCTGACGGTACCGTGTGCGGCGTCAGAACTTGTGGCGCATGCCAACGCCAAACGTGTCGCCGTGCTCCATGTCGTTGCGCTTGTCGTAATAGTACGCCGCGTAGACGTCGGTACGCTTGGACAGATTGTAGTCGTAGGCGATGGCCGCGGTGTTGCGCTTGAAGTCGGTCACGTCGTTCTTGGTCTTGTCGTAGGCGTACGAGACCAGCACGCTGCCCGCGCCTACCGGCACCGAAACGCCGACCTGGCCGTTGGTGTGCTTGAGGTCGCCGCCGTTGCCGGCGCCGTTGATGCGGGTCTTGATGTACTGGCCCTGCGCGAACAGCTTGACCACCTGGAAATCGTACGTGATGCCGCCCTGGACGGCGTCTTGCCTGTCGAAGCCGGTCGGCACGAACAGGTCGCCCACCGGCTGGATGTTGAACTTGACCTGCTGGTAGGCCAGCGTGGCTGCGAACGGGCCGTTGAAGTACATCAGGTTGCCGCCCCACTTGTTCTCGCTGGTCTTGCCGGGTTGCTCGCCGAACGAATAGATCACGTTAGCGGTGAGGCCGCCGAAGTTAGGCGTGCTGTACAGCACCGAGTTGTTCCAGCCCGAATCGCCGATGATGCCCGGGTCGTTCAGCTTGCCGGGAATCGAGTTCGTCGGCGAGACCAGGTACGTGTGGAAGACCATCGGCGAGAACACGTACGAGTCGACCAGCGGGTTGAACAGGATGGTCGAGATGAAGTAGGGCGTGGTGTTGCGGCCCAGCTTGACGGTACCGTACTTGTCGTTCTGCAGGCCGACGTAGGCGTTGCGCGTGAACATGGCGTCGCCGTCGAAGCGGCCCATCTTGCCCGAGTCCGTGCGGAAGAAGCCGTTCAGGTCGAAGATGGCCTTGTTGCCGCTGCCCAGGTCTTCCGTACCCTTGATGCCCCAGTACGACGTCTGCATGCCGCCCGAGTTGGCGACCCATGCGCGGCTCGCGCCGCCCACGTCCTTGAAGCCGCCGACAAACATATCGGCCTGGCCGTACAGCGTCACGCTGGACTGTGCCATGGCCGTGCCGGAAAGAAGGGTAGCCGCGATCGCTGCCAGCTTCATTGCCGGCTTGTACTGCTTCTGCATGTTTAGACCTCCGTGGTTTTGATCCTGCTTGGAACGTTGTGTACTGGGTCCCTGTCGGGTTCTTGTTCTGGTCTTTACGCTTCTGTGGTGCCGCCTGGTCTGGGCTCGGTTGACAGGCCCGCATCATCAGTCGCGGGCCGGGGTGCCGGCGGCATCGGGTACAGCGTTTTTGTTATACAGGTGGCGCTTTTTTTGTTCAGCCGGATACTAAGTCGTCAAGGCGGAACTGCGCAATGCGATGGATCTGGTTGATGCAAGTTTGCAACTCCGCTTCAGGCGTGTTGTCGATGCGGCGGGCAAACTCGTTGATGATGCCGGCGCGGTCATAGCCGCGTACGGCCAGGATGAACGGGAAGCCGAACTTCTGGTTGTAGTTCGCATTGAGCGACTGCAGACGCTCGAACTCTTCTGCCGTGCACAGGTTCAGGCCCGCGCCGCTCTGTTCGCGCGTGGACTCGGCCGTCAGCTCGCCGCGCACCGCGGCCTTGCCGGCCAGCTCCGGGTGGGCGCGCACCAGCTTGATTTGCGCGTCGGTGCCCGCTTCATCCACGGCCTTGCGCAGTGCGCCGGCCAGTTCCGCCACGTTCGCGAACGGGCGCTGCGCCGCGGCGGCTTCGGCGAACCACGGCGAGTGTTCATACAGGCCACCCAGCACCGTCACGAATTCGGCGGCGGGCATGGCATTGAGTTGGGCGATGGAGTAGGTCTGGCTCATGCTTGGTTGCGGGGAGTGTAGGGGTGGGTCGCGGCCCAGTGGCGGGCGATATCGACACGCCGGCAGATCCACACCTTGTCGTGGCCCTGCACATAGTCGAGGAAGCGCTGCAGCGCGCGGAAGCGCCCCGGGCGGCCCAGCAGGCGGCAATGCATGCCGATCGACAGCATCTTGGGCTGGTCCAGGCCGCTGGGGTCGCCTTCTTCGTACAGCACGTCGAAGGCATCCTTCAGGTACTGGAAAAACTGCTCGCCCGTATTGAAACCCTGCGGCGTGGCGAAGCGCATGTCGTTGGAGTCGAGCGTGTAGGGCACCACGAGGTGCGGCTTCTTCTCGCCGCCGCTGACTTCCACTTCGGTCCAGAAGGGCAGGTCGTCGCCGTAGTAGTCCGAGTCGTACAGCAGGCCGCCGTGCTCCACCACCAGGCGGCGCGTATTGGGGCTGTCGCGGCCGGTGTACCAGCCAAGCGGCATCGAGCCGGTCAGCTCCTTGATGATCTGCATGCCGATGCGCATGTGCTCGCGCTCGGTGGCTTCATCAATGTTCTGGTAGTGGATCCAGCGCCAGCCGTGGCAGGCGATCTCATGGCCCAGCTCCACAAACGCGCGCGTGAGTTCCGGATGGCGCTGCAGCGCCATCGACACGCCGAAAATGGTCAGCGGCAGGCCGCGGCGCTCGAACTCGCGCAGGATGCGCCAGACGCCCGCGCGCGAGCCGTATTCGTAGATCCCCTCCATGCTCATGTGGCGGTCGGGGTAGGCCGCGGCGCCGACGATTTCGGAGAGGAACTGCTCGGATGCGGCATCGCCGTGCAGGACGCAGTTCTCGCCGCCCTCTTCGTAGTTGAGGACGAACTGCAGGGCGACGCGCGCGCCGCCAGGCCAGCGGGCGTGCGGCGGCCGGGCGCCGTAGCCGATGAGATCGCGTGGATAGTTCTGCTTTGTCATGGGTCGTATCTGCTTCAGGGAACCGGCCGTCCATCCTTGCGGTGGATCGGCCTGGGACCGCGGTGCCTTGCGGCGGCCGGCACGCTGCAGTGCGTGGAAGCGCTGCAGACTACGCAATGAGCGTGCCATTCATGCCGCCGCGTCGGCCGCGGTCCCGGTTGCTGCGATTACTCCGTGCCGTGCGAATTCGCGGCCGCGTTGCGCATGGCCTCTTCGCGCGACTGGATGCCGTTGTAGAAGAGGTTCAGTGCCACGGCCACGATGGTGCCGAGCACGATCCCGCTGTGGGTGAACGGGACCGTCCACTTCGGCAGGTACTGGAAGAACGTCGGCGCCAGGGTCGGGATCATGCCGAAGCCGATCGCGATGGCGACGATGAACAGGTTGTGGCGGTTGCGGTTGAAATCGCAGCTGCCCAGGATGCGGATGCCGGTGGCGGCCACCATGCCGAACATCACGATGCCGGCACCGCCGAGCACGAACTGCGGCACCGATGCCACCACGTGCGCCATCTTGGGGAACAGGCCGAACGCGATCAGGATGATGCCGCCGGCCGCCGCCACATAGCGCGAGCGCACGCCGGTCACGGTCACCAGGCCCACGTTCTGCGAGAACGAGGTGTACGGGAAGGTGTTGAAGACGCCGCCGATCACCGTGCCCAGGCCGTCGGCGCGCAGGCCGCGGGTCAGCTCTTCGTTGCTGAGCTTCTTGCCGGTGATGTCCGACAGCGCCAGGAACATGCCGGTCGATTCCACCAGCGTGATCAGCATGACGATGCACATCGACAGGATCGCGCTCACTTCGAAGGTCGGGATGCCGAAGTGCAGGGGCGTGATGACGGCAACGAAGCTCGCTTCGTCCAGGCCCTCGAACGAGACCTTGCCCATGGCCATGGCCACCAGCGTGCCGGCGATGATGCCGAGCAGCACCGCGCAGTTGGCCACCAGGCCGCGGCCGTACTTGGTCAGCAGCAGGATGATCGCCAGCGTGAGCCCTGCAATGCCGAGGCTGCTCAGGTCGCCGTAGGCCAGGTTGGGGACTTCCTTGACCACGCCGTCGATCACCGCACGCGTGGTCGGCTGGCCGCCGGCCGCCCAGTTGATGCCCACGCGCATCAGCGACACGCCGATCAGCGTGATCACGGTGCCAGTGACCACGGGCGGAAACAAGCCAAGCATGCGGCCCATCAACGGTGCGACCAGAATGCCGAACACGCCCGAGGCGATCACCGCGCCATAGATGCCAAGCAGGCCGATGTTCGGGTCGGAGCCGATGGCGATCATCGGCGCCACCGAGGCAAAGGTCACGCCCATCATCACGGGCATGCGGATGCCGAACTTCCAGAAGCCGAAGGCCTGGATCAGCGTGGCCAGGCCGGCGGCGAACAGGTCCGCGTTGATCAGGAAAGCCAGCTGGTCCTTGGGCAGCTTCAGCGCGCCACCGATGATCAGGGGGACGGCGACGGTTCCGGCATACATCACCAGCACATGCTGCAATCCGAGTGCGAGCAGGCGCCCGGAGGGCAAACGCTCGTTGGTCAGGTCCGTCGGGACCGTGGTGCTTGCGGAAGTCATTGGGTGTGTCTCCTCTCCTTTGGTTTGATGGGAACACCGGCCTCCGTGGCCTCCTTTTGGGACAGCGCCGCCGCCGCGTCCTTCAGGACGCTGTCAAGGGCGGCGCTGCCAGGCCTCGTGCTCTGTGATGCCGGCGGGAACACCGTGCTAGGTGGAGCGGCCCAGCACGCTGCGAAGATCGAAGGCGCCCGGGTCGTCGGGCTGTACGCGGTCGGCGCAGGCGCCGAGGTGGTGCGCCATGCGCGACTGGGCCAGCGCGGCATCGCCCTGTTCCAGTGCGTCGAGGATTTCCTCGTGCTCGTCGAACGAGCACGCGTTATTGCCGGGCGCTTCCACGCTGGCGATCATCAGCGTGGTGCGCGAGACCAGCCGGCGCATCATGTTGACCAGCAACGCGTTGCCGGACAGCTCGGCCAGCGCGGTATGGAACTCGGCCGACAGGCGGATCCAGGTAGGACGGTCGTGCGTGAGGAAGGCCTGGCGCTCGCTGGCCACCATCTTGCGCAGCGGGGCGATCACGGTCTTCACGTCGGGCATGGCGGCGAGCTTGTCGAGCACGGCGCGTTCCATCATCTGGCGCAGTTCGAACATGTCGTGCGCCTCGTCGGTGGACGGGCTGGCGATGAAGGCACCGCGGTTGGGTTCGAGGTCCACCATGCCGTCAGCGGCCAGGTGCGACAGCACCTTGCGTACCGTGTGCCGTGCCGTGGCATAGATCTCGCAAAGCGAATGCTCGGTCAGCTTGGTGCGCGGCGGCAGCCGGTGCTCCATGATCGCGTCGTAGATCTCGTGATACATGCGCTCCTCGACCGAGCCCTTGCGTGCGGGCTTCTCGGATTTCTGTTCGGTCAGGGCGGCGTCGGCGACACCGGCAATCAGCTTCAGGCTCTTGGACATCTTGGCACCAAGCGGTAGGACGGAAACAGCGGGCCGCGGCCCCTGCGGGACCACCGTCTGTGGCGCCGGGAAATCCCGGCTATCAGCAAGCGGTGATCCGAAAATTGTTGACAATTATTTGGTTAGGCATTCAATATTGTCAACAAAACAGAATCAGGTTTTCGACAACTAAGGGTTATCCCTCAGTTGTCAACCGGGCCGGTGCAGGCGCATTGTCGCCACGCACCAACCCAGCGCCGGGATGCGTTAAATGACGTACCGAGCGGGCACCATTCCCACATATGGTGCTAGTGAAGGCAGCGGCGCCCCTCACAACCCAATCGCAAAAGGACCAATACGATGGGACGCTTGACCACCCACGTTCTCGACACCGCAGCCGGCACGCCGGGCCAGGGTATGTCGATTACTCTCCATAAAATTGTCAACAATCGCCGCGAAACGCTGAAGACCGTGGTCACCAACCACGACGGCCGTTGCGACCAGCCCCTGCTGGAAGGCGCCGACCTTGCCGTCGGCGAGTACGAGCTGGAGTTCGCCGCGGGCGACTACTTCCGCGCGCAAGGCGTGAAGCTGCCCGAACCGGCGTTCCTGAACGTCGTGCCCCTGCGTTTCGGCATTGCCGACCCCAATGCGCACTACCACGTGCCGCTCCTGGTTTCGCCGTGGTCGTACTCGACCTACCGCGGCAGCTGATCCGGTGGTCTAGGGAAACAGGAGACAAGACATGGAAGGCTATATCCTCGACTGGGCCAATATGCTCCTGCGGTGGGTGCACGTCATCACCGCCATCGCATGGATCGGTTCCTCGTTCTATTTCGTCTGGCTGGACAACAGCCTGACCAAGCCCATCGCCCCCGACCTGAAGGAGAAGGGCGTGGACGGCGAGCTGTGGGCCGTGCACGGCGGCGGCTTCTACAACCCGCAGAAGTACCTGACCGCGCCGAAGTCGCTGCCCGAGAACCTGCACTGGTTCTACTGGGAGTCGTACTCGACCTGGATGAGCGGTTTCGCGCTGCTGGTGGTGCTGTACCTGTTCAACGCCAGCACGTTCCTGATCGACAAGAGCGTGTTCGACATGTCGCCCGGCGCGGCCGTCGGCTTCGCGGTGTCGTACCTGCTGGTGGGCTGGATCGTCTATGACAGCATCTGCCGCCTGTTCGGCAAGAACGACCGTCTGGTCGGCATCCTGGTGGCGCTCTACATCGCGGCCGCGGCCTTCGTCGCCTGCCACATCTTCTCGGGCCGCGCGGCGTTCCTGCTGACCGGCGCGATGGTGGCGACGATCATGAGCGCCAACGTGCTGGTGTGGATCATCCCGGGCCAGCGCAAGGTCGTGGCGGCACTGAAAGCCGGCCAGCCGGTGGACCCGATCCACGGCAAGCGCGGCAAGCAGCGCAGCGTGCACAACACCTACTTCACGCTGCCGGTGCTGTTCGCCATGTTGTCGAACCACTACAGCATGACCTACGCCGCCAAGAACAACTGGCTGGTGCTGATCCTGATCATGCTGGCCGGCGTGCTGATCCGCCAGTTCTTCATCCTGAAGCACAAGGGCAAGATCAATGTGCTGTGGCCTGCTGCCGGCGTTGCCGCGCTCGGCGTAGTGGCCGTGTTGATCGCGCCGCAGCCGCGTCCGGTCGTAGCCAGCAACGGTGGCGCTGAAGCCGCTGCCACCGCGGTGAGCTTCACCAAGGTCCAGGAAGTGATCAATACGCGCTGCGTGCAGTGCCACGCCGAAGCGCCGAAGATGATGCCGACCGCGGCCAAGGGCATCAAGCTCGACACCGCCGACGAGATCAAGGCGCACGCCCAGCTGATCTACCAGCAGGCTGTCCAGCAGAAGGCCATGCCGCTGGGGAATGTGACGCAGATCACGGACGACGAACGTGCGCTGCTGGGGCAGTGGTTTGAAGGCGGTGCCAAGACGACGAACTGATCTTCATTCAGCATGAGGGCTCGCCGGCGAGCGGGCCCACGAAAACTGAGCATCGGTGATCGACGGTCCGGTGGTCGCGCAGTCTGGCGGCCGTCAGTACCGGACCGGCGAGGGTTTGAACGGGGCTTCGGCTCCGTTTTTTTTGAGCTCGGCATGATGGGAGGGAGAGATTCTTCGCCGGATTGCGGGGAATGGGTAATGACGGGGTTGTCGTGCTTGGCGGGCGCTGCTGTTTCGCAGGAGTGGCCGGTGAGTCACTTTTGTCTCGCGACAAAAGTAACCAAAAACGCGTTTTCGTGGCTGAGGAACGCCGATCCAATCATCACCACAAAGCCCCCCGCCGGCCACGCCGGCAAAACAGCGGCGCCCGCCAAGAACGACAATCCAGTCACCACCAAATCCCGGCCGAGGAACCAAAAAAAAACCGCTCCGAAGAGCGGCTTATGCTTCAGGCGGACCACTAGCCCATACCGAATCAGTCATCCAGCAGCGACAGATCCCGCACCGCACCCTTGTCCGCCGACATGACCAGCTTCGCATACGCCTTGAGCGCAGCCGACACCTTGCGCGGACGCGCCTTGGCCGGCTTCCACCCCTTGGCGTTCTGCTCCGCGCGGCGGCGTGCCAGTTCCTCATCCGACACGAGCACGTTGATCGTGCGGTTCGGAATGTCGATGCGGATCTTGTCGCCGTCGCGCACCAGGCCGATCGCGCCGCCAGCCGCCGCTTCCGGCGAGCAGTGGCCGATGGACAGACCCGAGGTGCCGCCCGAGAAGCGGCCGTCGGTCAGCAGCGCGCACGCCTTGCCCAGGCCCTTGGACTTGATATAGCTCGTCGGGTAGAGCATTTCCTGCATGCCGGGGCCGCCCTTGGGACCTTCGTAGCGCACAATCACCACGTCGCCGGCCTTGACCTTGTCGTTGAGGATGTTCTCGACGGCTTCGTCCTGCGACTCGGTAACGTGGGCCGAACCCTCGAACACCAGGATGCTTTCATCGACGCCGGCGGTCTTCACCACGCAGCCATCGAGCGCGATATTGCCGGTCAGCACGGCCAGGCCGCCTTCCTTCGAGAACGCGTGCTCGTACGAGCGGATGCAGCCCTCGGCACGGTCCAGGTCCAGGCTGGGCCAGCGCGTGTTCTGGCTGAATGCGACCTGCGTCGGAATGCCGGCCGGGCCGGCCATGTAGAAGGTCTTGACGGCGTCGTCCTGCGTGCGGGTGATGTCCCACTGGTTCAGCGCATCGCCGAGCGTGGCGGCGTGCACGGTCGGCACATCGGTGTGCAGCTTGCCGGCGCGCTCAAGCTCGCCGAGGATCGCCATGATGCCGCCCGCGCGGTGCACATCCTCGATGTGGTACTTGTTGGTGTTGGGCGCGACCTTGCACAGCTGCGGCACGACGCGCGACAGGCGGTCGATGTCGGTCATCGTGAAATCGATGCCGGCTTCTTGCGCAATCGCCAGCAGGTGCAGGATGGTGTTGGTCGAGCCGCCCATGGCGATGTCCAGCGTCATCGCGTTCTCGAAGGCCTTGAAGCCGACCGAGCGCGGCAGGATGCGCGCGTCCTCCTGTTCGTAGTACTGGCGGGCGAGTTCCACGATGCGGCTGCCGGCGCGCTTGAACAGCTGCTCGCGGTCCGCGTGCGTGGCGACCACCGTGCCGTTGCCGGGCAGCGACAGGCCCAGCGCCTCGGTCAGGCAGTTCATCGAGTTGGCCGTGAACATGCCCGAGCAGGAACCGCAAGTCGGGCAGGCGGAGCGCTCCACCTCGGCCACGTCGGCGTCGGAATAGGACGAGTCGGCGGCGATCACCATGGCGTCGACGAGGTCGAGCTTCTTGAATTCAACGGCCTTGGTGACGGGGTTGGCCAGGCGCGTCTTGCCGGCTTCCATGGGGCCGCCCGAGACGAAGATCACGGGAATGTTCAGGCGCATCGCTGCCATCAGCATGCCCGGGGTGATCTTGTCGCAGTTCGAGATGCACACCATGGCGTCGGCGCAGTGCGCGTTGACCATGTATTCGACCGAGTCGGCGATGATGTCGCGGCTCGGCAGCGAATAGAGCATGCCGTCGTGGCCCATGGCGATGCCGTCATCGACCGCGATGGTGTTGAATTCCTTGGCCACGCCGCCGGTGGCCTCGATCTCGCGCGCGACCAGCTGGCCCAGGTCCTTCAGGTGGACGTGGCCGGGCACGAACTGGGTGAACGAGTTCACCACCGCGATGATCGGCTTGTTGAAATCGTCGTCTTTCATGCCGGTGGCGCGCCACAGGGAGCGCGCACCTGCCATGTTGCGGCCGGCGGTGGAAGTCTTGGAACGGTATGCGGGCATTGTGGGGTGGTTGAGTCGATATCGCAGAAAGGATCCGGGGCCACGGGAATAGGGACCCCTCGCGCGCCCGTGCGTACAACCTCTTGAGCTGCGCCCTGGGCAGAACTCGCGATTATCCCACACCGCCGGGCGCGTGTAGCCGGCGCGCCCATGATGGCGCTTGCGAAGGTCAGCCGCCGATATTCAGCAGCGCCAGCACGCCCAGCACCAGGAAGATGCAGGCGGCGATCTTGTGCACGAGGCCGATCGGCATCTTGTTGGCGAACTTGTCGCCGAGCAGCACGGCCGGCGCATTGGCCAGCATCATGCCGAAGGTGGTGCCGGCGACCACGGCCAGGACCGCGCCGTTGAAGCGGGCGGCCAGCGCAACAGTGGCGATCTGGGTCTTGTCGCCCATCTCGGCAAAGAAGAACGCGACGATGGTGGTGGCCAGGATGCCGAGCGCGTCCTTGACGGGTTTGGCTTCCTCTTCGTCGTCGAACTTGTCGGGGATCAGCATCCAGCCGGCCATGGCGATGAAGCCCAGGCCCAGGATCCAGCGCAGCAGCGTGTCGCCGAGCACATGCGTGATCCATCCGCCCAGTGCGCCGGCAAAGCCGTGATTGACGACGGTGGCGATCAGGATGCCAAGGATGATGGGAAGGGGCTTGCGATAGCGTGCGGCCAGGACGAGCGAGAGCAACTGCGTCTTGTCGCCCATTTCGGCGAGCGCGACGATGCCTGTGGAGACGAGGAAGGCTTCCATGTTGTTGTGTGAGTAACCCGGGCCGCATGCATCGCGAGATGCCAATGACGCACACCTTTCCCGGCCCGGCCAGAAAGGTATGGTCATCGGTCTCGCCAGGCCTTGGATCGGGCTGGGCCTGATGGCCAGCCGGGTCCGGAGCTGCGCACGCCATAACCGCAAGCGGTCAAGTCTGTTGACGTACGCCCCTGTCTGCCGGATTCCGCATTGCGCGGCGCGTTCAGAGCAGGGCGGCTACTCCCCAATGGAAGCCGCGATTATAGCGGCGCCGGCGGTGAGCGTCCACCGCCGGGAAAACGTGCCTTGTCAGGCCGGCACCGGCGACTGCTCGCTGGTGCGGCGGCCGCGGAAGTCGGTCCAGCACAGGGCCTTGAAGTCGTACAACTTGCAGCGGCGCGCGGTGTCGAAATACCAGCGCCACGAGAAGTTCTCGATGATGATGCGGCCCGGCAGCGCGTGTTCCAGCAGCGCCTGGGCGCGCTTCAGGCGGTACAGCGGCACGCTCATGTCCACGTGGTGCGCCGTGTGCTCCATGATGTGGTGCAGCGCCGAGCCGATGCCATGGCGGAAACGCAGGTGGACGGTGGTCGAGACGAAGGGCTGGGCCTTGGCCCACATGCTCTTGGTGTCGTACCACGCCACGCTGGTATGGGTGTGGTGCACGTACAGCACGAAGCCGACCGTCAGGTTCCAGACCAGGAACGGCAGTACGAAACCGGCACCGACCATGATCCAGGCCGATTGCCCGGTCGCCAGTGCGGCCCACACCAGCGCGCCGATCCACGCGACGCCAAAGGCGGCCACCAGCGCGCAGTCGGCCATGAAGATGGGCCGGCGCGTGGCCATCTGGCGCTTGCTCGGGAAGAACAGCTTGAACCACCAGATCTCGATCAGGTAGTACAGTCCGGCGCCGAAGCCGTTGCGGTAGATGCGCTCCATCACCCGGCGCCAGCGCGGCAGTGCCTGGAATTCCTCGAGCGAATAGGGCGCCCAGACGAAGTCGAAGCCCTTCAGGTTGGTGTAGCCGTGGTGCACGACGTTATGGCCGACTTCCCACAGGCTGTAGGGCGTCAGCGACGGCAGGAAGGTCAGGCGGCCCAGCCACTTGTTCAGGCCGCGGCGCGGCGTCAGGCTCTGGTGGCAGGCGTCGTGCCCGATGATGAACAGCCGGGCGATGATCAGGCCGGCCAGCACACCCAGGCCGAGCTTGGCCGCCCAGTGCGGGGCCAGCACAATGCCGGCCAGCGTGGCCGCGAACAGCAGGTAGTCGAAGGCGAATAGCATCAGCGCGCGCGGCGTGCTGCGCTGGCCCAGCGGGATCAGCCAGCCGCGGATGATCTTTCGCGAGGGCAGCGGCTGGTCGGGGGCAATCGGTTCGGGAAACGGCTGGTCGGCACGGGCCGGTGCTTCAAACGTTACCTCGGGATGCGTGGCAGCGGTGGTGGTCATGGAAACCTTCAGGTTGCAGGCGTTGCTGAAGGCCTGATTTGGCCGGCAACGGAACCGTAAAGGTTAGAGGGCTTCGCCGCTCCGAGTCTTGACCCCCGTCAATTCATGCCGGAGCGCTCGCGGGTAATAACGACCTGCGGCCGCGCGGTACGGCCGCAGGTAGATCAGTCATCACATGACCGTCGCCTGCACCGCCTCGCCCATCACATAGACGCTATCGATCACGCGGTCGTCGCCGAGCATGGCAAAGGCGAACAGCTGCTCTTCCAGCGATTCGGAGCGGCCGCTGCGGCGTGCAATCAGCGGCGTGGCTTGCGGATCCAGCACGACGAAGTCGGCCTCGCAGCCCTCGCTGAAGCTGCCGATGCGGTCGGACCAGCCCAGGGCCTCGGCCGCGGCGCGCGTGGCCAGGTAGAACATGCGCAGCGCCGTCAGGTGGTAGCCGCCCATGCGCGCGACCTTGTGCGCGGCGTTCATGGTGCGGAACATCGAGAACGAGGTGCCGCCGCCGACGTCGGTCGCCAGCGTCACGTTCAGGCGGTTGGCGTCGGACTGGTGGAAGTCGTAGAAGCCGCTGCCGAGGAACAGGTTCGAGGTCGGGCAGTGCGCGACCGCGGCGCCGCTGTCGGCCAGGCGCCGGCGGTCATCCTGGTCCAGGTAGATCGCGTGGCCGTAGAACGCGCCCGGGCGCAGCAGCCCGTAGCGGTCGTACACGTCCAGGTAGCTGCGCGCGTCCGGGAACAGCTCGGCCACCCACTTCACCTCGTCGCGGTTCTCGGCCACGTGGGTCTGGATGAACGCGTCCGGATAGGCCCTGGCCAGCTCGCCGCACGCGGCAAGCTGCGCTTCGGTCGAGGTCGGCGCGAAACGCGGCGTGATGGCGTAGGCCAGGCGGCTCTTGTTATGCCAGCGCGACAGCAGGTCGGCCGAATCGCGCGCGCCGGTTTCGGCAGTGTCGCGCAGGAATTCGGGGCAGTTGCGGTCCATCATCACCTTGCCGGTGATCATGCGCAGGTTGCGCTGCTCGCTCTCGGCAAACAGCGCCTCGGCCGAGGCCTTGTGCACGGTGCTCCAGACCACCGCGCTGGTGGTGCCATTGCGCAGCAGCTCATCGGTGAAGAAGCCGGCCACCGCGCGCGCGTATTCGGGCTCGGCAAAGCGGCGTTCCTCGGGGAAGGTGTAGGTGTCCAGCCAGTGCAGCAGGCCCGGCGACGGCGACGCGATGATGTCGGTCTGCGGGTAGTGCACGTGGGTGTCGATAAAGCCCGGCACGATCAGCTTGCCGCGGTGGTCCACCACCTCGGCGCCGGCCGGGATGCGCGAAGCGAGCGCGGTGTAGTCGCCGGCCGCGACGATGCGGCCAGCCGTGACGATCAGCAGACCATCCTCCCAATACTGATAGGCGTCCTCATGGAACTGCGGGTCGCGCAGGAAATGCAGCACGCGGCCGCGGATCGCGCGGGTAATGGACGGGGTCGGGGGAGTGGTCGTCATGGTCTGTCTCTCGGGACCGGCCCGCGCAAGCGCGCAGGGCCGGGCATAGGTATGCGCCGCGCTCAGGCCGCAGGGGCCGTGGCGGGCGGGGAAGTGGGCGTTGCCGACCAGAAGTGGTCGACTTCCGCCAGGAACTCGGCTTTCTGCACCGGGGGCAGGAAGGCCGCTTCAAAACTGTTGCGCGCGAGCTGGTGGGCATCGGCGGCATCGAGCGGCAGCGCCTCGAACGTGGCTTCCCAGTTGGCGTTCATGTAGCCGCCGAAGTAGGCCGGGTCGTCCGAGTGCAGCGTGATCATGACGCCGGCATCGAGCATGCGCTTGAGCGGATGCTCGCGCAGGTCCGGGTGCACCTTGAGCTTCTGGTTCGACAGCGGACATACCGTCAGCGCCACGCGCTCGCGCGCCAGGCGCTCGATCAGCGCGGCATCGTCGATCGAACGCACGCCGTGGTCGATGCGTTCGACCTTGAGGATGTCGAGCGCGTCGCTGACATACTGCGCGGGGCCTTCCTCGCCGGCATGGGCCACGAGGTGCAGGCCGAGTTCGCGGGCACGCGCGAACACGCGCGCGAATTTCTCGGGCGGGTTGCCTTGTTCCGAAGAATCGAGCCCGACGCCGACGAAGCGGTCACGGTACGGCAGCGCGGCTTCCAGCGTCGCGAATGCGTCCTCCTCCGGCAGATGCCGCAGGAAGCAGAGGATCATGCTGCTCGAGAAATCGTATTCGGTGCGCGCCTGGGCCAGCGCGTCGGCGATGCCGTCGATCACGGTGCCGATCGGCACGCCGCGCGCGGTATGGGTCTGCGGATCGAAGAAGATCTCGGCATGGCGGACGTTGTCGGCGACGGCGCGCTTGACGTAGTCCATGGTCATGTCGAAGAAATCTTCCTCCGTCAGCAGCACGCTGGCGCCGGCGTAGTAGATATCCAGGAACGATTGCAGGTCGGTGAATGCATACGCCGCGCGCAGGGCCTCGACGCTCGGGTAGGGCAGGGTCACGTGGTTGCGCTGGGCCAGCCGGAAGATCAGCTCGGGTTCGAGCGTGCCTTCGATATGCACGTGCAGTTCAGCCTTGGGGGTACGGCGGATCTTGTCCGCCAGCGCGGCATCGATGGTCATGGGGGGCCTCGGTCTTGTGGTTACGGATGCACCGTCTCCCCGTGGCTCGCGTGCAGCGCGGCGAGGCGCTGGTCGCGGACCTGCAGCAACTGGGCGACGATGGCTACCGCAATCATAGCCGGAGCCTTGTCTGTGATCCCCGATACCCCCATCGGGCAAGTCATTTCCGGGAAGCGTGCCGGGTCGACGCCATGGTCCGCAAGCCGGTGTTCGAAGCGAGCGCGCTTGGTCTTGGACCCGATCAGCCCGAAGTACGCGAAGTCCGTGCGCCGGAAGATCTCCTCGCACAGGGTCTGGTCCAGCGCGTGGCTGTGCGTCATGACCAGGAAATAGCTGCCCGCGGGCGCCTGTGCCACCACGGCTTCGGGCGTGTCGCTGGCCTCGGCCTCGACGTTGTCGGGCAGGCCGGCCGGGAACAGTGTGTCGCGCTCGTCGACCCAGTGCACGCAGCAGGGCAGGTTGGCTAGGACTTTCACCAGGGCATGGCCGACATGGCCCGCGCCGAACAGCACGACGTGCATTTCGTCGGGCACCAGGGTGTCGGTCCATGAGCCGTCGGCTTCCAGTGTGACGGCCGGCACGACCGCACGGGCTTGCGCAAAGGTCACGGCACCATGGGCCGGCACCGAGCGCTGCAATGGCTTGCCCGCGGCAAAAGCGGCCTCCACGGCATCCAGCCAGTGCAGGTCATCCTTGCCGAGGACTTCGAAAGCCAGTTGCACGACGCCGCCGCAGCATTGGCCCAGCGCCGGGCCCAGCGGAATGCGCTCGATGCGGCGCTGCTCCTTGCCTTCATCGAGCATGGCACGCGCGATATCCATGCCGCGCCATTCGAGATGCCCGCCGCCGATGGTCCCGACCAGGTCGTTGGCGCTGACCAGCATGCGGATGCCTGGCTCGCGCGGCGCGGAGCCCTTGACTTCGACGATGGTGACCATTGCCACCGGCACGCCGGTGCGCACCATGCGCGCGGCATCGGCGAAGCGGAAGGGTTTGAGCGGTGCATCCTGCATGTCGGGGGCCTTTGGTCGGTGACGCCGGCTCATGCCGGTCTCGTTGTCAATCGTGCTGTCGGTTGGCTGCCTGGGGGTGGCGCGCGCCTGCGCGAGCGGCCGGCCCCTGGCCCGTCGGCGGGCGGGCAAGGGGGGAAAGTCCGGCGGGCCCGGCAGGCGCGCGCGTCAGGCCGGCTGTGCGGCGCGTTCGGGCATAGCCCGTACCTCGCGTACCGCTTCCACGGCGTCCAGGATGGCTTCGCTGGTGGCCGGCGCGCGCAGCGGCGGGTTGACCTGGTAGTCACCCACGGCCGCGATCGCGTCGCGGATCGCGAAGAACACCGAGAACGGCAGTAGCAGCGGCGGTTCGCCCACAGCCTTGGAGCGGTGGATGCTGTCTTCCACGTTCCGGTTCTGGAACAGGCGCACGTTGAATTCTTCCGGGCAGTCGTTGATGGTCGGGATCTTGTAGGTGGACGGGGCATGCGTCATCAGCTTGCCGTCCTGGTTCCACCACAGTTCCTCGGTCGTCAGCCAGCCCATGCCCTGGATGAAGGCGCCCTCCACCTGGCCGATGTCGATGGCCGGGTTCAGCGACTTGCCCGCATCGTGCAGGGCGTCGGCGCGCAGCAGCTTCCATTCGCCGGTCAGCGTGTCCACCAGCACCTCGGAGCAGGCCGCACCGTAAGCGTAGTAATAGAACGGCCGGCCATGCAGCTTTTTCTGGTCCCAGTGCAGCTTGGGCGTGGTGTAGAAACCGTCGGACCACAGCTGCACGCGCGCCAAATAGGCTTCGCGGGCGAGGTCGCCGAAGGACGCGCGCAGTTCGCCGGCGATGACCAGATCGTCGTTGAAGCGCACGGTATCGACCTCGACACCCGCCTTGCGGGCGATGAACGCAGCCAGGCGCTCGCGGATCTGGCGCGCGGCGTCCTGCGCGGCCTTGCCGTTCAGGTCGGCGCCCGTCGACGCGGCGGTGGCCGAGGTATTGGCCACCTTGCTGGTGTCGGTCGCGGTCACGCGCACGCGCTCCAGGCGGATGCCCAGTTCATGCGCCACCACCATCGCCACCTTGGTGTTCAGGCCCTGGCCCATTTCGGTGCCGCCGTGGTTCACCAGCACCGAGCCGTCGTTGTACACGTGCACGAGCGCGCCGGCCTGGTTGTAGTGGGCCACGTTGAACGAGATGCCGAACTTCACCGGCGTGATCGCGATGCCCTTCTTCAGGACCGGGCTGGCCGCGTTGAACGCACGCGTGGCCGCGCGGCGCGCGCGGTATTCGCTGGTCGCCACCAGTTCGTCGATCAGTTCGTGGATGACGTTGTCTTCCACGGTCTGCCCATACGGCGTGACATTGCGCTCGGTCTTGCCGTAGAAGTTGGCGCGGCGCACGTCCAGCGAGTCCTTGCCGACATTGCGCGCCACGTTGTCGAGGATGTACTCGATCGCGAACGCGCCCTGCGGGCCGCCGAAGCCGCGGAACGCGGTATTGCTCTGCGTGTTGGTCTTGCCGCAGTAGCCGTCGATCTGCACGTTCGGCAGCCAGTAGGCGTTGTCGAAGTGGCAGATCGCGCGGGTCATCACCGGGCCGGACAGGTCGGCCGAGAAGCCGGCGCGCGACACCATGTCGATCTTTACGCCTTCGATGCGGCCTTCCGTGTCGTGGCCGACCTCGTAGTCGAACACGAAGTCATGGCGCTTGCCGGTGATCATCATGTCGTCGTCGCGGTCCGGACGCAGTTTGACCGGGCACATCAGCTTCCACGCCGCCAGCGATGCGCAGCAAGCGAACATGGCCGATTGCGATTCCTTGCCGCCGAAGCCGCCGCCCATGCGGCGGCATTCCACCAGCACCTGGTGCGCATGCCAGCCCAGCATGTGGGCCACGGCGTGCTGCATCTCGGTCGGGTGCTGGGTCGAGCACCACACATGCATGCCGTCGTTTTCGCGCGGCGCGGCGTAGGCGATCTGGCCTTCCAGGTAGAACTGCTCCTGGCCGCCCAGGCGGATATTGCCGGCGTCGCGCTGCGCGGCAGCGGCGATATGCTGAACCGGCTCGCCGCGGGTCAGGTGCATCGGCGGCAGCACGTAGCTGCCCGCCGCGTGCGCGGCCTCGGGCGACAGCACCGGGGGCAGGTCTTCATATTCGATGACGCCGAGCCTTGCCGCGCGGCGCGCCGCATCGTGCGACGTCGCCACCACCACGAAGATCGGCTGGCCGATGAACTGCACCACGTCGCGTGCCAGGATCGGATCGTCGTGGATGATCGGGCCGCAGTCGTTGACGCCGGGAATGTCGTCCACGGTCAGCACGTCCACCACGCCCGGCGCCGCGCGCACCTTGTCGAGCGAAATCGACCTGATGCGGGCATGGGCGCGGCTGCTCATGCCGAGCGCCGCGTGCAGCGTGCCGGCCAGCTCGGGAATGTCGTCGGTATAGGTGGCGGTGCCCGCCACGTGCAGGTGCGCCGATTCGTGCGGGCGCGAGATGCCGACCTGCGGCACGGTCTCGTCGGCCACGCTGGCGTCGAGCAGGAAGGGTTCGGTTTGCTTGTTCATGCCGATCTTTCCTCAGGCCGTGACGGTTGCGGTGGCGCCGGCGCCGATCGCGCGGACGTTGACGGCGGATGCGGGCAGCGCATCGGCGCGCGTCTCCAGCCAGAAGCGGTACAGCAGGTTGGCGGCACCGCGTGTGCGGTACGAGGCGGTCGAACGCATGTCGGTCAGCGGCGTGAAGTCCTGAGAAAGGGCGGCCATGCCGGCGCGCACGGCGGCCTCGTTCCACGGCTGGCCGGTCAGCGCGGCTTCGGTGGCCGCGCCGCGCTTGGGCGTGGCGGCCATGCCGCCGAACGCAACGCGCGCCTGCGTGATCACACCTTGCTCGACCGTGATGCCGAACGCGGCGCACACGGCGGAAATATCCTCGTCAAAGCGTTTGGACAGCTTGTAGGTCCTGAAGTGCTGGGGTCCCTTGACCGGCACACGCAGCGCGGCGACGAACTCGCCCTCGGCCATGGCCGTCTTCTGGTAAGCCAGGTAGAGGTCTTCGAGCGGCAGCGTACGGCGCGTCTCGCCGCGTTGCAGTACCACTTCGGCACCCAGCGCGATCAGGGCCGGCATGGAGTCGCCGATCGGCGAGCCGTTGGCGATATTGCCGCCGAGCGTGCCGGCATTGCGGATCGGCAGCGAGGCGAAGCGCTTCCACATTTCTTCGAGCTCGGGGTGCGCGGCGGTCAGCGCCGCATAGGCCTTCTCCAGCGTCACGCCGGCGCCGATCTCGATCATGCCGTCGCACTCCGTGACGGACTGCAGGTCTTCCACCTGGCCGATATAGAGCAGGTTGCCTAGCTCGCGGAACTGCTTGGTCACCCACAAGCCCACGTCGGTGCTGCCCGCCAGGATGCGGATGCCCGGTTCGGCAGCCTTGATCGCGCCGAACTCCGCCGCGGTGCGCGGGGCGTAGAAGTTCTGTCCCTGGGCGCTGTAGCGGAAGGTCTCGCCGCGTTTCAGGCTGCGCAGCTTGTCGGCGATCTGCTTCGGGTCGAGCTTGCTCGCGTGCGGCGCGGGCAGGGCCATCATGCGCTCGCCGGCGTCGATGATCGGGCGGTAGCCGGTGCAGCGGCACAGGTTGCCGGTCAGCGCGTCGCAGATGGTCTGGCGCGGCGGGGCTTCGCCGCCCGGGGTGTGCTGCTGGTACAGCGCCCACAGCGACATGACGAAGCCGGGCGTGCAGAAGCCGCATTGCGAACCGTGGCATTCGACCATGGCTTCCTGCACCGGGTGCAGGGTGCCGTCGGCCTGGCGCAGGTCCTCGACGGTGATCAGCGCCTTGCCGTCGAGCGTGGGCAGGAACTGGATGCAGGCGTTGACGGCCTTGAATTCGACATCGCCGCCGTCCTGCAGCTCGCCGATCACGACGGTGCAGGCGCCGCAGTCGCCTTCGGCGCAGCCTTCTTTGGTGCCGGTGCAGCGCACGTCCTCGCGCAGGTACTGCAGCACGGTGCGGGTAACGGGGGCGTCGGATACTTCCCTGACCTGGCCGCGATGGAAAAAGCGGATGGTTTGCGTCTCCATGGTCTTTATCTCGTTCTGTGATGGCGGAAACATAGCATCGGTGCAATTCATGCAATATTCGGCCCAGGTGATATGCCCCATCAGAAAGCCCATCCATCGGCCCTCCCACGCCCGGATTGACCGATGGCGGGTTGCCTGACATACACTATGCGCCGTTCCCTTCCCCCACGCCAGCCTCCCGGCCAAGCCCCGGCAGCACCCCTATCGCCATGCACGGACGCGACCATCTCGATACCTATTTGCTGCGGGTGCTCCACACCCTGCTGACCGAGCAGAGCGTGACCCGCACGGCCGTGCGCCTGGGCCAGTCGCAGCCGGCCATCAGCAATACGCTCAAGCGCCTGCGCGAGATCACCGGCGACGCCATTTTGGTGCGGGGCAAAAGCGGCATGGTGCCGACCGAGCGCGGGCGCGAACTGCTGGAGCTGGCCGAACAGAGCCTGGCGGCGATGGACCGCATCGCACGGCCGCCGCAGCAGTTCGACCCGGCCACCACCACCCGTACCTTCCACCTGGGCGCGCCGGACTACCTGGACGCCTTCTTCCTGCCCAACATCGTCGAGCGCATGCGCCGGCTGGCCCCTGGCGCCAAGCTGTTCGTGCACCCCATGACCTCGTCGGGCGACTTCCTTGAAGACCTGGAGCAGGGCCAGCTGGACATCGTCGTCGGCAACTGGCTGTCGCCGCCGGAGCACCTGCATATCTCGCCGCTGTTCGACGACGAGGTGGTCTGCATGCTGGGCGCCCAGCATCCGCTGGCGCGCAAGGGGCTGACGCTCAAGCACTACCTGGAGATGCCTCACCTGGCACCCGCGCCCTATGCGTCGATGCAGCGCAGCATGATCGACCAGGCGCTGGCCGAACAGGGGTACAAACGCAATATCCAGGTGACGCTGCCGTATTTCGGGCTGGTGCCATATGTGCTGATGAAGACCGACATGGTGTTCACCACCGGCCGCCAGTTTGCTGCGCACTATGCGCAGTACCTGCCGATCCGCATGGTGCCGTCGCCGGTCACGTTCCCGCGCATGCGCTTCTACCAGCTCTGGCATGAGCGCTGCCACGCGGCGCCTGACGTCATGTGGATGCGCAGGATGATTGCCGAAGTCGCCGCCGACCTGCCACAGCTGCCGAGGCTGGAGGCGGAGGCGGGCTGAAACGGGTAAGGGCAGCGCCGGGCTGCCCGTGATCCGCAGTCGTGGCGTTGACCAGCTTACTTGCTGGCTTGGGTAGCCTTGTAGTCCGGGAAGAACAGCTGCTCGCCCTCGACCTTGTAGCCGGCGATAGCCTGCTGGCCTTCCGGCGAGGTAATCCACTCCACCAGCTTCATCGCGTCGGTGTAGTTGGTCCCCGGGTGCCTGGCCGGGTTGACCGCGATGATGCCGTACGGATTGAACATTTTCGGGTCGCCCTGCACGGCGATGGCCAGCCCCGTCTTGGCGCGGTAGGCGCCATAGGTGGCGCGGTCCGACAGCGTATAGGCCGGCATCTGCGCGGCCATGGTGAGCACCTCGCCCATGCCCAGGCCTGCATTGACATACCAGGGCTGGCCCTTCGGCTCGATGCCGAGCTGCTTCCAGTAGTCCTTCTCCATGACGTCGGTGCCGGAGTTGTCGCCGCGCGAGATGAACTTGCTGCCGCTGCCTGCGAGCTTACGGAAGCCCGCCAGTACGTCCTTGCCCCCCTTGATGCCCGCCGGATCGCTGGCCGGACCCACCACGATGAAGTCGTTGTACATGACGTCGCGGCGGTTGACGCCGTAGCCGCCCGACACGAACTTGTCTTCCATCTTGCGGGCGTGCATGAGCAGCACGTCCACGTCGCCCATCTCGCCCATTTTCATGGCCTTGCCCGAGCCCACGGCGATGACCTTGACGTTCACGCCGGTCTTCTGCTCGAACTTGGGCAGCAGGTACTTGAGCAGCCCCGAGTTTTCCGTGCTGGTCGTGGTGGCAAGTTTCAGTTCGCCCGCCTGCGCAGCGGAGAGCGCCATCAGGCAGGCGATGCCGGCTACGACGGGGAGCTTGCGGAAGACGGTCCGTAACAAGTGGAGTCCCTCTAGTTATGTTTCAAGAAACATAATTGCCACGCCAAGACGGGTCGTGGAGAATGCGGAAAACTATACGAAAAGCGGGGTGAACCATTGTCATCGACGCACATTCAAGATGTAAATATGCAAGGCGGAACATATGACATTCCGTTTTGACCTGTTCCCTGTGATTGCCGCGGACGACAACCCGCGAGCCAATGGCAAGGTATTCCAACTGCTCAAGGCCGTGCGCGAGACCGGTTCGCTGCACCGCGCGGCGCGCGAGATCGGCCTGTCCTACCGTCATGCCTGGGGCGTGATGCGCACATGGGAGGCCATGCTCGGCCGCTCCGTGCTCGACATGGAGCGCGGCCGCGGGGCGTCGCTGACACGCTTTGGCGAACGCCTGCTGCGTGCGGAAATGCGCCTGCGCGAGACCCTCGACCCGGCCATGCAGCGCGCCATGGCGGAGTTCATTGCCGAGCTCGATGACGCGGCCCAGCCCCAGACCAGCGTGCATTTTTCCGGCAGCCACGACCCCGCCATCGAAGTGCTTGCCGGCGCCCTCAAGGCCCAGACGTCGGGACTCCAGCTCGATACCGTGTTCTGCGGCAGCGTGGAAGGGCTGATCTGCCTGCAGGAACGGCAGTCGGAGCTGGCCGGTTTCTATGTTTCGCCGGTGCAGACCGCGGGGTCCGTTGCGCACCTGACCCTGCGCAAGTGGCTACGGCCCGCATCGGTGCGCCTGCTGCGCCTCGCGTGGCGCGAGCAGGGCCTGATCGTGGCGCCGGGCATGGCTGGCGAAATCCATGACCTGCGTGACCTGGTGCGCACCCAGGCGCGTTTCGTCAACCGGCAGCGCAGTTCCGGCACGCGTATGCTGTTCGACCAGCTCCTGGCAACCCAGGGACTCTATCCGGACCAGATCGCCGGCTACGACGAACCTGAATTCAGCAACGAAAAGGTGGCGGAAGCCGTCCATGCGGGGCGGGCGCAGGTCGGTTTCGGGCTGCGCATGAATGCCGAGGCCCTGGGCCTGGGCTTCGTGCCGCTCACGCGGGAGGCGTACTACCTGGCACTGCGCAAGAACGACCAGACCGCGGGCTGGATGTCAGGCCTGCTGGCATTGCTGGCGGACCCCGCATTCGCGCGCCGCATCGAGGCGTTGCCGGGATACGCCATGGCCGAGCCCGCCGGCATCCTGACGCCCCAGGAAGCGTTGCCGTGGTACGGGGCGGACGGCAAGGAGGGCACCTGAAACGCTGGCGGCGCCGGCCCGATTGCCGGCACGGCGTTCGCGCTACACTCCTTGCAAGGCCCGGACCATCCTTCCCGCCATCCCAAGGAGCCCTATGCTGGAAACCGCCGCGCTGGCCGCAGGCATGTCCTGGGCCAGCGGCTTTCGCCTCTACCTGGCCGTCCTGACCGCCGGCGTGCTGTCGCGCCTCGGCTGGCTGCACCTGCCGCCCGGGCTGCACGCGCTGGAGTCCTGGTGGGTGATCGGCGTGGCGGCGGTGCTCGCGCTCGCGGAGTTCATCGCCGACAAGGTCCCGGGTTTCGATTCGGCGTGGGACGCCATCCATACCTTCGTGCGCATTCCCGCCGGCGCCATCCTGGCCGCGGCGGCATTCGGCCAGATGGATCCGCAGTGGATGGTCGCGGCCGGGCTGATCGGCGGGACCCTCGCCGGCACGGCCCATGTCGCCAAGGCCGGCACGCGCGCGCTGATCAATGTCTCGCCGGAACCGTTCTCCAATTGGCTGGCCTCATTCACTGAGGACGTCACGGCGACCGGAAGCCTGCTGCTGGCTTTTTTCCTGCCGGTGCTGTTCCTGGTCCTGCTGGCTGTCTTCCTGCTGATTGCCGTCTGGCTGCTGCCCAGGCTATGGCGTGGCGTGCGTCGGCTCCATGCCAGCTTGCGCAACCGCCCGGAGCCGCCCGCAAGACGAACCTGACCACCACGACTAATGCCAACCGAGCCCGCTGCCGCGCCCGATACTGCCGTTTCCCGACCTGCTGCATTCCATGCGCCGCCGGGACGCCGATTCTCCGCCTGGCGCCAGGCCTTGCGCATGGCCCGGCGCGACTGGCTGGCCGGCGAACTGACCCTGCTGCTGTTCGCGCTGGTGCTGGCGGTCGCCGCGCTGACCAGCGTCGGCTTCCTCTCCGACCGCATGCGCCTGGGGCTCGAGCGCGATGCGCGGCAGATGATCGCGGCGGACGTGCTGCTGGTGTCGGACCACCCGTTCGATGCCGCGTTCTCCAGCCATGCAGCCGAAAACGGGTTGGCCGTGGCGCATACCGTGACCTTCCCGAGCATGGCGACCGCACGCCGGGCCGATGTCCCGGCTGGCGCCGAAGCGCCGAGCCAGCTCGCCGCGCTCAAGGCGGTCAGCCCCGGCTATCCGCTGCGCGGCAAGCTGAAGGTCGCGGCCACGCCGGGCGGCCCGGAACAGGCCGCCGAGGGCATTCCGGCTCCCGGCACGGTCTGGGTGGACGAGGCGCTGCTGGGCGCGCTGGGGCTGCGCGTGGGCGATGCCCTGCAGCTTGGCAGCCGCACGTTCCGCATCGACCGCATCGTCACGCAGGAACTCGATCGCGGCGCGGGCTTCATGAATTTCGCGCCGCGCGTGCTGATGCCGCTGTCGGACCTCGACAGCACCGGCCTGATCGGCTGGGGCAGCCGCGTGAGCTACCGCCTGCTGGCCGCGGGCCCGGACGCCGCGGGCCGTGCCTACCAGCGCTGGGCCGCTGGCGAGATCGACCGCCTCAAGCTGCGCAACACGCGTGTGGAATCGCTCGAATCGGGACAGCCGCAGATGCGCGCCACGCTGGACCGGGCCGAGCGCTTCCTGTCGCTGGTCGCGGTGCTGTCGTCGATGATCGCCGCGGTGGCGATCGCCATGTCGGCGCGCCGCTATATGCAGCGGCACACCGATGCGTGTGCGGTCTACAAGTGCATGGGGCTGTCGCGCCGGCAGATCCTGGCGGCCTTCGGCATCGAATTCCTGCTGCTCGGCGCGGGCGGCGCCATGGTGGGCGTGGTGCTGGGCTATCTGGCGCACTACGGGCTGCTGCTGTCGCTGGGCGGGCTGCTGCAGGTATCGCTGCCGCAGCCGTCGTTGTTGCCGGCGATGGTGGGCGTGCTGGCCGGGCTCGTGCTGCTGGCGGGCTTTGCCCTGCCGCCTCTGCTTGCCCTGACGCGCATAGCGCCGCTGCGCGTGCTGCGCCGTGATATCGGGCCGCCGCCGGTGTCGGCCTGGGCGGCCTACGCGCTGGGCCTGGGCGCCTTCGTCGCGCTGCTGCTGGTGGCGGCGCGCGACCTGCGCCTCGGCCTGACGACTGCTGGCGGGTTTGCCGCGGCCGGTGCCGTGTTCGCACTACTGGCACTGGGGCTGCTGACATTGCTGTCGCGCGCGCTGCGCGGCCGGCTGTCCGGCCGGTCCGCCGTGGGCTGGCGCTTCGCGCTGGCCGTGCTGGAGCGGCGCCGCGGCGTGACTGTGCTGCAGACCGTGGCCCTGGCGGTGGGCCTGATGGCGCTGCTGTTGCTTGGCATGACGCGCAACGACCTGATCGATTCCTGGCGCAACGCGACGCCGGCCGATGCGCCCAACCGCTTCATCATCAACATCCAGCCGGACCAGCGCGAACCGCTGCGCGGCATGCTGGCCGCGGCGGGCATCCATGACCTGCTGTATCCGATGGTGCGCGGCCGCCTCACGCAGATCGGCCAGCGTCCGATCCGTGCGGACAGCTACGCCGAAGGGCGCGCGCGCAACCTGGTGGAGCGCGAGTTCAACCTGTCCTATACCGACGCGCTGCCCGAAGGTAACCAGGTGGTGGCCGGGCACTGGCTCAATGGTTCCGGCGCGGGCGCCTCGGTCGAGGAGGGCATCGCCAAGACGCTCGGCATCCGGCTTGGCGATACCTTGCGCTTTGACGTCGCCGGCCAGACTGTTCAGGCGCCCGTGACGTCGCTGCGCAAGCTCGACTGGGGATCGATGCGCGTCAATTTCTTTGTGATCCTGCCGCCGGCCGCCATGCAGGGTTTGCCCGAGACCTACATCACCGCCTTCCATCTGCCGGCCGCGAGCGCGGCGCTCGGCAACCGGCTGATCGCGGCGTTTCCCAACATCACCGTGGTCAATACCGACCTGATCCTGCGGCAGATCCAGGCAGTGCTGGACCAGGTCATCGCCGCGGTGGAATTCCTCTTTGTATTCACGCTGGCAGCGGGTATCACGGTGCTGTACGCGGCACTATCCGGCGCGCGCGACGAGCGCATGCGCGATGCCGGCCTGCTCAAGGCGCTGGGAGCGTCAGCCGCGCAGGTCAGGCAGACGCAGTACGCGGAGTTCCTGGTGGTTGGCGGGCTCGCGGGCTTGCTGGCCAGCCTGGGCGCGATCGCGGTCGGCTGGGGGCTGTCCCAGCACGTCTTCGACTTCCCGTACCGCTTCAATCCGTGGATCGTGCCGACCGGCGTGGTTTCTGGCATGCTGTGCGCTTTTGCGGGCGGCTGGCTGGGCCTGCGCGATGTGCTGCGCCAGCCGGCGCTGGCGACCTTGCGTGACGCGTGATGCCCTGGCGCCCCTGCGCTGTTTGCGAGTACCTGAATGACCACCGAACCCGAATCCACCGGCAAGGCCGGCACCGAAGTCACCGCCTTCGACCTGATCGGCGGCGAAGCGCGCGTGCGCGAACTGGTGGACCGCTTCTACGACCTGATGGACCTGGAACCCGAGTTCGCCGGCCTGCGCGCGCTGCACCCGTCGTCGCTGGACGGATCGCGCGACAAGCTGTTCTGGTTCCTGTGCGGCTGGCTGGGCGGTCCCAACCATTTCATCGAGCGCTTTGGCCATCCGCGCCTGCGCGCGCGCCATATGCCGTTCGAGATCGGCATCAGCGAGCGCGACCAGTGGATGCGCTGCATGGCGCTGGCGATGCAGGACGTCGGCCTGTCGGAGGACCTGCAGATGCGCCTGATGCAGGCCCTGTTCCAGACCGCCGACTGGATGCGCAACGTGGCCCGCTGAAGCGGCCCGGATCTTTTCGAGAAAGGGTAGGACGATGCAAGACAAGTTGCCCGAAGCCGCCCACGAACTGCTGGAGTTCTGGTTCGGCCACCATGGCTCGCCCGTCTGGAACACGGAACGGCGCGAATGGTTCACCAAGTCCGCGGCGTTCGACGACGTGATCCGCTCGCGCTTCCTGACGCTGTGGGAGACGGCGCACTCCGGCGATCCCGATGACGGCGAGGACTGGTGCGCCACGCATGAAGGCGCCTGCGCCCGCGTGGTGCTGCTGGACCAGTTCCCGCGCAACCTGTTCCGCAACGACCCGCGCAGCTTCGCGACCGACGCCCAGGCACTGGCGCTGGCACGGCGGATCGTCGAAGGCGGCATGGACCGCGAACTGCCGACCGGCTACCACCGCATGTTCTGCTACCTGCCGTTCGAGCACTCGGAGTCGCTGCAAGACCAGGACGAGAGCGTCAGGCTGACGACGCAGCTGCGCGAGGACACCGCCGGGAAGGTGGATGTCGTGGACTGGGCGGAAAAGCACCGCGCGGTGATCGCGCGCTTCGGTCGTTTTCCGCACCGGAATGCCATCCTGGGCCGGCAGAGCACGCCGGAGGAACTGGCCTTCCTGAAGGAGCCGGGCTCGACGTTCTGAGCGTCGCGGCTTGCCCGGCCCCGGGGACCTGGCTTCAGGTCTCGTCGCGGCGTTCCTGCCACTTGTCGACAATCTCGCGCGGGGCCTTGCCCAGCTTGCCGAGCAGCGCGGCCGGTGTGTCGGCCACGTGCAGCAGGTCGGCGTGCACCTGCTTGAGGAAGCCTTCCTGCACCGCGTGCGAAAGGAAGCCCAGCATGCCGTCATAGAAGCCCGCGACGTTGAGCAGGCCGACCGGCTTGGCATGGTAGCCGAGCTGCAGCCACGTGAAGGTCTCGAACAGCTCCTCGAAAGTCCCCACGCCGCCGGGCATGGCGATAAAGGCATCGGCGCGGTCGGCCATCATCTGCTTGCGCTCGTGCATATTGCGCACCACGTGCAGCTCGGTCAGGCCGCGGTGGCCAACTTCCTTCTGCATCAGCGCGTCGGGAATGATGCCGATGGCGGTGCCGCCGTGCTCGAGCACGGCGTCGGCCACGACGCCCATCAGGCCGACCTTGCCGCCGCCATAGACCAGCGACATGTCGTTTTCCACCAGGGCCTGGCCCAGCGCTCGGGCGGCCTGGGCATATTCGGGGCGGTTGCCGGGGCTGGAACCGCAATACACGCAAACGGATTTCACTTCTTGTCCTTGTCTGACTGACTTTCCTAGGCCGCCTTGGACGCCGCGTAGTCACGCGCGAGCTGGTCGAATGCGTCGCGGGCGCGGCCGCGCAGGTAGGGCGCCAGAATCGAGAAGATGTGGTAGCTCGAGCCGTGCAGGCAGCCGCGGATCTGCTCGGGGTCGTTGTACTGGCGCGGGTGTTGCACGAACTGGAACGACAGCCAGTAGGTGGCGATCACCACGATGTTGGTGCAGATCGCCTCGACCTGTTCCGGCGTCGCTTCCATTTCGCCATCTTCAATGAACTGGCGGCAGATCTCCAGCGCGAAGCGCTTCTTCTGTTCGACGATGCGCTTGAAGTTGGTTTCCAGCATGCGGTTGCGTGCCAGCAGGTCGTTGATGTCCCGGTACAGGAAGCGGTAGTTCCACATGAACTCCGACATGTACTGCAGGTAGCCCCAGCTCTCGTCCAGCGTGGCCTTGTGGTCATCGGGCAGCTTCAGGCGGCGTTCCATCTCCTGCTCGAAGCGCACGAAGATGGAATTGATGATGTCGTCCTTGTTGCGGAAGTGGTAGTAGAGATTGCCGGGGCTGATCTCCATCGCCTCCGCAATGGTGGTGGTGGTGACGTTGGGTTCGCCGACTTCGTTGAACAGGCGCAGCGAGACGTCGAGGATGCGGTCCCTGGTGCGGCGGGGACCGGCTTGCGGTTTGGGTTCCATGGGCGTCCGGGCGGTCGGTAAATCTGGGCAGGTAGCGATTATAAGCAATCGGCCTGCATCGCTTGTCGCCCCCGCTGTGTCCCCGGGGTCGAGAGGGGGCTCAGCCCGCCAGCTGGCGCAGCCAGTGCATGACGTGCGGCCCGGCAATCGCGATCCACGTGCCACCGCACAGGATCAGTGCCAGCATGACCGCGGCGCTGCCGAAGTCCTTGGCACGCTTGGACAGGCTGTGCCGCTCCAGCGAGATGCGGTCGATCGCCGCCTCGACGCTTGAATTCAGCAGTTCCACCATCAGCACCACCAGCAGCGTGCCGAGCAGCATGATGCGCTCGACCGTGCCGACGGGCAGCATGAACGCGCATGGCGTCAGGATCGCCACCAGCGTCAGCTCCTGGCGGAACGCGCTTTCTTCGAGTACGGCGTAGCGCAGCCCGGACAGGGAATTGATCGCGGCATGCCAGGCACGGGCCAGGCCGCGGTTGCCCTTGTGCGGGTTCTGCTCAATCGAGTAGTCGCTGCCTGGCGGGCGAGGTGCCTGCCCCCCCAGCGACGGATCGGACGGCAGCGGCTGAGTTGGTTTCGGCATGGCTCTGCGGGACTGGTTGGGTTGGCACCTCGCCCGCGCTGCCGGGATTGCCGCCGGCCGATAGCGGACGCAGGTGCGCCAGGAACTGCTCGGAGGCGGCGCGCCACGAGAACCGCTCGGCATGGGCGCGGGCGGTCATGCGGTCGATGCGCAACGCTTCCAGGCAGGCTTCACGCAAGTCTTCGTGCATCACGCCGGCGGGGCTGTCGCCTAGCACGTCGATCGGGCCGGTTACCGGATAGGCCGCCACCGGCAGGCCGCTGGCCAGCGCTTCAAGCAGCACCAGCCCGAAGGTATCGGTGCGGCTCGGAAACACGAAAACGTCAGCCGAAGCATACACCCTGGCCAGTTCTGGCTGGCTCAGCACGCCGAGGTAGTTTGCGCCGGGGTAGCGCGCGCGCAGCGAAGCCAGCGCGGGGCCGTCGCCGACCACCCATTTGGAGCCCGGCAGGTCCAGTGCCAGGAAGGCCTCGACGTTTTTTTCCACGGCCACGCGGCCGACATAGAGGAAGATCGGGTGCGCGGTGTTGAGCACGTTGACGCGCTGCGTCTTGAAGACATCCAGGTCCACGCCGCGGGTCCACAGCACGCAGTGTCCGATGCCGTAGCGCTGCAGGTCGTCCAGCACCACGGGCGTCGGCGCCATCACGGCCTGCGCGGGGCCGTGGAACCAGCGCAGGAAGCGGTACGTCCACGACAGCGGAATGCCGAAGCGCGCCTGCACGTATTCGGGAAAGCGCGTGTGGTAGGCCGTCGTGTACGGCATTTCCCGGCGCAGCGCGTAGCGGCGCGCGGCCATGCCCAGCGGGCCTTCGGTGGCGATATGCAGCGCGTCCGGCGCAAAGTCGCGGATGCGCTGCGCGACGCGCGCCGACGGCAGCAGCGACAGGCGGATCTCCGGATAGGTCGGGCAGGGCACGGTGCGGAATTCCAGCGGCGTGATCATGTCGACCGTGTGACCCATGGCTTCCAGCTCGCGGCGGGTCGACTTGAGCGTGCGCACCACGCCATTGACCTGCGGTTCCCAGGCATCGGTGACGATCAGGATCTTCATGCGGACTCCTCGTTGGTATGGCCGCGTTCTTGAAAGGTTGGGATCGGGCCGGCGGTTCAGCCGCTGATGGCGGCTGCGCGGCGGCGCTTGCGCGACTGGGCCTGGGGCGGGTCGAGCAGCGTGGTCCAGTAGACGATCTTCAGCTCGCCTTCCATGGTCTCGACCAGGGCGGACAGGCTTTCGACCCAGTCGCCGTCGTTGCAGTAGAGCTGGCCGCTGACCTCGCGGATCTCGGCCTTGTGGATATGGCCGCAGACCACGCCGTCGCAGCCGCGCCGGCGCGCCTCGTCGACCATCGCGTGCTCGAACGAGCTGATGTAGTTCACCGCGTTCTTGACCTGGTGCTTCAGGTATTGCGACAGCGACCAGTATGGAAAGCCGAGCCGCGCCCGGACGCGGTTGAAGTGGCGGTTCATCGCCAGGATCACCGTGTACAGCGAATCGCCGAGATACGCCAGCCAGCGCGCGTGCTGCACAACGCCGTCGAACAGGTCGCCGTGCACGACCCACAGGCGCTTGCCGGTGGCCGTCACGTGGACGGCTTCTTCGCGCACCGTGATGTCGCCGAACGCCAGGCCGTCGAACTGCCGGGCGACTTCGTCATGGTTGCCGGGTACGTAGATGACCTCGGTGCCCTTGCGCGCCTTGCGCAGCAGCTTCTGCACCACGTCGTTGTGGCTTTGCGGCCAGTACCAGCCGCGCCGGAGCTGCCAGCCGTCGATGATGTCGCCGACCAGATAGAGCCGTTCGGATTCGTTGTGCTTGAGGAAGTCGAGCAGGTAGTCGGCCTGGCAGCCGGCGGTGCCCAGGTGGATGTCGGACAGCCAGATCGCACGGTACTGCCGGATCGGGTGCGGCTCGGGCGGGAAGGGCGGGCTGGCATCGGACGGCGGTGCCAGCGCCGCAAGGGCGGGGGGCTCGGCCGGCGCCGGCACGAAGGCCGCGAGCGCGGCGATGCGCGACAAGACCTGGGAGAGTTCGGGATCAGGGCTGCCGCGCAGCCTGTGCGAGACTCCAGACAGATATCCGAGTGCGGATCGGATTGCTTGAACCATGGCGGCCCCGATGACGGCGATGGCTGCATTCAGCCAGTGCGCCATGACGGAGCGGTGACGGAAACATGAATGACATATGAAACGTTGCCGCCATCCGACAGCAGCGGGGATATCAGGATGCGGTCGTACGCAGCGCGGCCAGCGCTTCGACTACGGCCGCGAGGGCGCGCGGATCGCGCAGCAGCGATACATGGCCGATACCCGCCAGCGCCTTGTGCTGCGCACCGTCGAGCCAGCTCGTGCACGGCGGGCCGGAGATGGAATCGTGCCAGCTGAAGATCGACACCATGCGCGTACGCAAGGCGGGTGTTTCCGCTTTGGCCAGCGCTGTCAGCCAGGGGCTGCCGCAGCGCATCTGCCTGGCATTGTGGCCGGCGCCGAAACGGGCCAGGGCGCAGCCGTGGTGCGGGGTGCCTAGCGTGACGACACCGGCGCCGAGATTCTCGCCGGCGCGCGCCAGCGCCGCCCGTGCGACCAGGCCGCCCATGCTGTGGCACACCAGCAGCGGGGGCTGGCCGGTATTCGCCTTGACCTGGCCGATATGGCGCCGCAGGACGTCGGCATAGTCGTCGAGATCACCGAGGACTGGCTCCAGGTCGATCGCTTCGCAGGGATAGCCGGCGGCCGCCAGCGCGGGTTGCAGGTCCAGCCAGACGGCATGGTTGCAGGCGTAGCCATGCACCAGCAGCACAGTGGGCATCTGGCGGGCGGCGAATGGGGCCGCAGGCGGCACATAGCGGCGGTGAGCGCAGAATGGTTGCAGCCAGTTGAACATGCGGAACACCGCGATGTACTCATTGGCAAAGCACCGGATGATTTCTGCCAGCCGCAGCGGCAGCCTGCCGCTGCCCAGCGCAGCCGGCGCAGGCGGAGGGCGGTGGTGGTGTGCAACACCGGCACCGCGCAACGTCATGGCGAACGCCAGCCCGATGCCTGCGGCAAGTCCGGCCAGCACCGCCACGACCCCGGCCAGCAGTGCCGCCGGCCAGCTCCAGCCGGCCTGCAGCGTAAGTTGCCAGCCGATGCCGGCGGCCGTGCCCGCCTGCAGGATGACCGCCACGCGGCGTGTGCCGGCGGCGCTCAGGGTCATGGGCGCGGCGTGCGCAAGTCGGTCAGGCGCGTGCGCGCCAGGCGGTCGTGCACGAACTGGCGGCGCGGATCCAGCCACGCCAGCAGGATCCACACCAGGAGCCCGGCGCAGAGCACGCCGACGAACGGGCCTTTCACCAGGCCGAGCCAATGCCCGAGGGCGGCCGCGGGCGGCAGCCACAGCCAGGCCAGCACGTAGCGCAGTGCCGCCTGTGGCCAGCGCGGCGGCTCACCCTGGGCGGTTTCGATCCGCATGCGCCAGGTCTGCATGGCCAGCGTCTGGCCGCTGCGCTGCCAGAACCACGTGAAGTAGAGCCCCATCACCACGAAGCTCCAGCCCTGGATGGCGTAGGGGCTGTCCAGGCCAAGCTTCTGCAGCGCCGGGCGGGCCAGAAGGAACAGTGCCGTCGACGCGCTCAGCACGCCGAACAGCAGCACGCCCTCATACAGCATGCAGGCGATGCGGCGACGTAGCGACGGAGCGGTGGGATGCGGGGCGGTGGAGGGCGACGGAGCGAGGGTAGCGGCAGGCATGGCACGGAAACGGGTGACCTTGGGGTGACCTTGGGGTGACCTTGGGCAGGCATTCCAGCGGTGACCGGGTCTGGCGTGGTCACGTGCGGAATCCGGCGATTATGCCAAATGCCCGTTCGCGGGTCGCTTTACTGCCGGATTGTGCCGTCGGCCTGCGTGGCGGCAGCGGCTTCGGATCCGCCTTCCGGAGCGGCCGGCGGCGTGGGGGATGCCGGGGTGTTCGCCGGCGGCGTTGCCGCGGGAGCGGCAACCGACGCATCGGCGGCGGCGCCCTTGGCGGCGGCCGACGAGGCCGGCCTGGCAGTCAGCGCGGCAGGCTTCTTGTCCTGGTGAATCTGGCGGCTGGTGTCGCTGGGCAGGCGCTTGCCGCTGGGCAGCGCGCTGACGGCGCCTGGCCGGCGCGGCACCCGCTCCGCCTCGGCCAGCTTCTTCTTCTGCTCTTCGGGCAGCTGCTGGTACTTGTCCCAGGCCTCGGCCTTCTTTTCCGCCGGCAGGGCCCGCGTGATCTGGTAGTTCTCACGCGCAAGGCGGTGTTGCTGCGGCGTCATCTTGACCCACTCGGCCATGCGGGTCTGCAGCCGCGTCTGTTCTTCCGGCGAAAACTTCGGGTAGCGTTCGGCAATGCGCAGCCACTTGCGCCGGTTGAGTTCGGGCATCGTGTCCCACAGCGGCTGCAGCGGCCCCAGGATGCGCTGCTGGACGGGCGTGAGTTCCGACCAGGTGGGATGTGCATTGACCGCGTGCGTGGCCTGCGGCGCTGACGCCGGCCCCTGCGCATGGGCTGGCGGCGGCGTCAGGCACCAGATGGCGACGGCAAAGAAACCCGACAGCAGCAGGGCTTCCAGCCGGCGGCGTGTTGCGTCGGAGTGGGAAGTCGCGCGGGCCATGTTTATTGCCCGCGCTTCAGGAACACGTGGAAGCCCTGGTCGGCGTAGGCCGTTGGGGGAAGGTCGTCGAGCAGCATGGCGGCATCGATGTCCGCCAGTTCCTCGACGCGCTTCTGTTGCTGCCAGTGATAGATACCGATCAGGCCAGCGCCGAGCGCGACCAGGGCCCAGACCAGCGCGCCCCGCTTGAGCCACGCACCGACCCGGTGCAAGGCTGAGTCGTCTTCATCGTCGAGCGACGGCACGTGGTGGCCGGCCGGCATGGCAAACTGCGGTACGCGCACCGGGGCCTCGGCCTTCTTGTGGGCCAGCGCCATACGGCGCGCGGCCGCCAGCCGCTCGCTCACATCAGCCGGCAAGTTGTCGGCTGATGCGTCAAGTGCAGCGCGAACCTCATGCGCGAAGCGTAGTTCCTGAATTTCTCTGTCGTTTCTGCTCATAGTCGAACCCCCCGTGCGCGCAATGCTTGCGCCAGGGTATGCGTGGCACGGGAACAGTGCGTCTTGACGCTGCCTTCTGAGCACCCCATGACCGCGGCGGTTTCGGCGACGTCCATATCCTCCCAGTAACGCATCAGGAATGCCTCGCGTTGACGCGTGGGCAGACGCTGGATTTCCTGCTCGATAATGTGCATCACCTGCGCCCGCTCGACCTTGTCGGCGCTGCTTTCGGCCGACTCGGAACCGGCCTGGGCTTCGAGCGTGTCGAGCAGGTCGTTGTCGTCGCCATCGCGCTCGTCGCGCAACGTCGAAAAGAGCGACACCCAGGTGTTGCGCACCTTCTGGCGGCGGAACCAGTCGTGGATGGTGTTCTGGAGGATGCGCTGGAACAGCGGGGGCAATTCCGCGGCGCTCTTGTCGCCGTATTTTTCCGCCAGCTTGATCATGGCGTCCTGGACGATGTCCAGCGCCGCTTCATCGTCACGCACGGCAAAGACCGCCTGCTTGAAGGCGCGCCGCTCGACGCTGGCGAGAAAGTCGGACAGTTCCTGATCGGTAGCCATGCAGGCGGGTGAAAACGATATCTCTGTGCTGGCGGATGTGCTGCGAACGGCTCGCGGCGTACCCGGAGTGGTGCGATGCTAGCAAAAAACAACTGGCCATGACCACTTCTGTATTGTCCCTAATACAAGAACCTGCATGCCAAGTGCCGCCCGGACGACTCAAAAGAACGTAGACCGCACTGGTGCATTGCAGTATCATCGACGGTTCACGACATCAGTGGTTGTCTCATCCGGCCGCTTATGAGGCGGTCTTCCATGCAGACGCGCACCGCTTGAACCCGTGCCACAAGCCCGGCAGAGAGCATCCAAACAATTTTTTGCCGAAAATTGCAAAGGACTGAAATGAACATGCCCAGCGCGGAATTCTCCCACGCAGACAGCAATTCATCTGCCGCACCCGAAATGATCGGTGCGGAAATTCTCGTTCATGCACTTGCCGAAGAAGGCGTTGAATACGTCTGGGGTTATCCCGGCGGCGCGGTGCTGTATATCTACGACGAGCTTCACAAACAAACGAAATTCGAGCACATCCTGGTGCGCCACGAGCAGGCCGCGGTCCATGCCGCAGACGGCTATGCGCGGGCAACCGGCAAGGTGGGCGTCGCCCTGGTGACCTCGGGTCCCGGCGTGACCAATGCCGTCACGGGCATTGCCACCGCGTATCTCGATTCGATCCCGATGGTCGTGATCACCGGCAACGTGCCGACCCACGCGATCGGCCAGGATGCCTTCCAGGAATGCGATACCGTCGGGATTACCCGCCCGATCGTCAAGCACAACTTCCTCGTGAAGGACGTGCGCGACCTCGCATCGACCATCAAGAAGGCGTTCTATATTGCCTCTACCGGCCGTCCGGGCCCGGTGGTCGTGGACATTCCCAAGGATGTCTCGCGCAACACCTGCAAGTACGAGTACCCGAAGTCGATCGACATGCGCTCGTACAGCCCGGTGAACAAGGGGCATTCGGGCCAGATCCGCAAGGCCGTGGCGCTGCTGCAGGGCGCGGAGCGTCCGTACATCTACGCCGGCGGCGGCGTGGTGCTGGCCAACGCCAGTGAAGAGCTGCGCCAGCTCGCTGCCATGACGGGCCACCCGGTGACCAACACGCTGATGGCCCTGGGCGCATTCCCGGGAACCAGCAAGCAGTTCGTCGGCATGCTCGGCATGCACGGTACGTACGAGGCCAATATGGCCATGCAGGAGTGCGACGTGCTGATTGCCGTGGGCGCGCGTTTCGATGACCGCGTGATCGGTAACCCGGCGCACTTCGCCTCGCAGGCGCGCAAGATCATCCACATCGACATCGACCCGTCGTCGATCTCGAAGCGCGTGAAGGTGGATATCCCCATCGTCGGCAACGTCAAGGACGTGCTGCAGGAGCTGATCGCCCAGCTCCAGGCCAGCGACGTCAAGCCCAAGCGCGAGGCCCTGGCGAAGTGGTGGGAGCGGATCGAGCAATGGCGCTCGGTGGACTGCCTCAAGTACGACCGCAGCTCCGAGATCATCAAGCCGCAGTACGTGGTCGAGAAGATCTGGGAACTGACCAAGGGCGATGCCTTCATCTGCTCCGACGTCGGCCAGCACCAGATGTGGGCCGCGCAGTTCTACAAGTTCAACGAGCCGCGCCGCTGGATCAACTCCGGTGGCCTGGGCACGATGGGCGTGGGCCTGCCGTACGCCATGGGCATCAAGAAGGCGTTCCCGGAGAAGGAAGTCGTCACCATCACGGGTGAAGGCTCGATCCAGATGTGTATCCAGGAACTGTCGACCTGCCTGCAGTACGACACCCCGGTCAAGATCTGCTCGCTCAACAACGGCTACCTGGGCATGGTGCGCCAGTGGCAGGAAATCGAGTACGACAACCGCTACTCGCACTCCTACATGGATGCGCTGCCCGACTTCGTGAAACTGGCCGAGGCCTATGGCCATGTCGGCATGCGCGTGGAAAAGACGTCCGACGTCGAGCCGGCGCTGCGCGAGGCCTTCCGCCTGAAGGACCGTACCGTGTTCCTGGACTTCCAGACCGACCCCACCGAAAACGTCTGGCCGATGGTCCAGGCGGGCAAGGGCATTTCCGAAATGCTGCTCGGCGCGGAGGACCTGTAAATGCGACACATCATTTCGGTCCTGCTGGAAAACGAACCGGGCGCGCTGTCGCGCGTGGTGGGCTTGTTCTCGGCCCGCGGCTACAACATCGAGACGCTGACGGTGGCCCCCACTGAAGATGCGTCGCTGTCGCGCATGACGATCGTCACGACCGGTTCGGATGACGTGATCGAGCAGATCACCAAGCACCTGAACCGGCTGGTGGAGGTGGTCAAGGTGGTCGACCTGACCGAGGGCGCGCACATCGAGCGCGAGCTGATGCTCGTCAAGGTGCGCGCGGTCGGCAAGGAGCGCGAGGAAATGAAGCGCACCGCCGACATCTTCCGTGGCCGCATCATCGACGTTACCGAGAAGACCTACACGATCGAGCTGACCGGCAACGGCGTCAAGCTCGATGCGTTCCTCGATGCCATCGACCGCACCGCGATTCTCGAAACCGTCCGCACGGGCGGCTCGGGCATCGGCCGCGGCGAGCGCATCCTGAAGGTCTGACCGGGACGTCCCGCAACGCACGCGGAAACTTTACGCAGTATCCCCCCGGGCGGCGCGATCCGGGCGCACGCGAGATGCGCCTGATGATGCCGCCTCCTCATACAAAGATTGAGACTGAAGGAATTATCATGAAAGTGTTTTACGACAAGGACGCCGACCTCTCCCTGATCAAGGGCAAGAACGTCACCATCATCGGCTACGGCTCGCAAGGCCACGCCCACGCGCTGAACCTGAAGGATTCGGGCGTGAACGTGACGGTCGGCCTGCGCAAGAGCGGCGCGTCGTGGAACAAGGCCGTCAACGCCGGCCTGCAGGTGAAGGAAGTGGCCGAGGCCGTCAAGAACGCCGACGTGGTCATGATCCTGCTGCCGGACGAGCAGATCGCCGACGTGTACAAGAACGAAGTGCACGCCAACATCAAGGAAGGTGCCGCGCTGGCCTTCGCCCACGGCTTCAATGTGCACTACGGTGCCGTGATCCCGCGCGCCGACCTGGACGTGATCATGATCGCGCCGAAGGCTCCGGGCCACACCGTGCGTGCCACCTACACCCAGGGTGGCGGCGTGCCGCACCTGATCGCCGTGCACCAGAACAAGTCCGGCGCCGCCCGTGACATCGCGCTGTCGTACGCCACCGCCAACGGCGGCGGCCGTGCCGGCATCATCGAGACCAACTTCCGCGAAGAAACCGAAACCGACCTGTTCGGCGAGCAGGCCGTGCTGTGCGGCGGTACCGTCGAGCTGATCAAGGCCGGCTTCGAGACCCTGGTGGAAGCCGGCTACGCGCCGGAAATGGCCTACTTCGAGTGCCTGCACGAACTGAAGCTGATCGTCGACCTGATCTATGAAGGCGGCATCGCCAACATGAACTACTCGATCTCCAACAACGCTGAATATGGTGAATACGTCACCGGTCCGCGCGTGGTGACCGAGGAGACCAAGAAGGCGATGAAGCAGTGCCTGAAGGACATCCAGACCGGCGAGTACGCCAAGAGCTTCCTGCTGGAGAACAAGGCCGGCGCCCCGACCCTGATCTCGCGCCGCCGCCTGAACGCCGAGCACCAGATCGAAGTGGTTGGCGAGAAGCTGCGCGCGATGATGCCGTGGATCGCCAAGAACAAGATGGTCGACCAATCGAAGAACTAAGCTGCGTGCCAGCTGGAAGGCAGTGCCACCCGACGGGCGGCACTGCCGTGGCCGTTCAGTGTCTCGCGGATGCCTTCTATAGTTGGGAAGGGATTCGCGGGGCCTGAACGGCTTTTTGTTATCCTTGTCGGACTTTGGACGGGGCGTGCCTTATCCTGCCCCGCGTCGGTGCCTTCAGGCCCTGCCAGTGGCCGTACCCGTGGCACCTGAGTGCGCGATCGTGCCTTTTCCTCTCAACCAAACAAGCACTGCATGAACTATCCTCATCCGCTCATCGCCCGTGAAGGCTGGCCGTTCCTGGCCGGCGCCTTTCTCATCTCGCTGCTGGTCCATGTCAGCGCGGGTTTCTGGTGGGCATTGCCGTTGTGGATCATCACGCTGTTCGTGCTCCAGTTCTTCCGTGATCCGCCGCGGCCGATCCCGTCGCAACCGAATGCCGTGCTGGCTCCTGCGGACGGACGCATCGTCTCCGTGGAAAAGGCGCAGGATCCTTATGCCGGCCGTGAGGCGCTGAAGATCAGCGTGTTCATGAATGTCTTCAACGTACATTCGAACCGCGCTTCGATTGACGGCAAGGTCGAGAAGCTCGAATACTTCCCCGGCAAGTTCGTCAACGCCGACCTCGACAAGGCATCCACCGAAAACGAGCGCAATGCGGTTGTCATCCGCCGCGCAGCCGATGGCCAGATCGTGACGCTGGTGCAGGTGGCTGGCCTGGTGGCGCGCCGCATCCTGTGCTACACCAAGGTGGGCGAGAACCTGTCGCGCGGCCAGCGCTATGGCTTTATCCGCTTCGGCTCCCGGGTGGACGTCTACCTGCCGCCGAGCGCACGGCCGCGTGTCACGATCGGCGAAAAGGTGTCGGCATCGTCGACCATCCTCGCCGAGCTGGATGAACTGAAGTAAGCGACAACCAGACAGGAGCGCTGTAATGGTTGCCTTCCACCGACGCAACAAGCGGACTTCCAACGGCAACGTGACGCACCTGCGTCCGTTCCGCCACAACCAGCTGCGCGGCGCGGACGACCTGGACGACGATGCCGCCGATGACCAGGACATCGTCTACGAGCGCCCGCGCCGCCGCGGTATCTACCTGCTGCCGAATGCGTTCACGACAGCCGCGCTGTTCGCGGGATTCTTCGCCATCGTGCAGGCCATGAACATGCGCTTCGATGTGGCGGCCATTGCCATCTTCGCGGCGATGGTGCTCGATGGCATGGACGGGCGCGTGGCGCGCATCACCAATACGCAGAGCGCGTTCGGCGAGCAGTACGACTCGCTGTCGGACATGACGTCGTTTGGCGTGGCGCCTGCGCTGGTGATGTACGAATGGATCCTGCATGACCTGGGCAAGTGGGGCTGGATCGCAGCCTTTGTCTATTGCACCTGCGCGGCGCTGCGGCTGGCGCGCTTCAACGCCAATATCGGCGTAGTCGACAAGCGCTTTTTCCAGGGACTGCCGAGCCCCGCGGCGGCGGCGCTCGTAGCAGGCTTTGTCTGGCTTGTGATCGACAACAAGCTGCCGGTCAAGGAACTGTGGATGCCGTGGGTGGCGTTTGGCATCACGTTGTACGCCGGGCTGTCGATGGTGTCGAATGCGCCGTTCTACAGCGGCAAGGCGCTCGATGTCCGCTACCGTGTGCCGTTCGGCATGATGGTGCTGGTCCTGGTGCTGTTCGTGCTGGTGTCGACCGATCCGCCAGTCGCCCTGTTTGCGCTGTTTGTCGCCTACGCGATATCCGGCTACGTGCTGTGGGCCTGGCGAGGCATGCACGGCCAGCCGGGGGTGGCAAAGCGGGCGCGCGGTAACGTCGATAGCGGCGGTCACTGAGCCGCGCGAAAGGGAAGGGCGCTGCGGCGCCCTTCATGCTTTGCTACGGCCGCTGCCGGCCAGATCCGAATTGCCGTGGCCGCAACCATGGCATGCATACCGTGTTTTCCACTCACCGTCAGGAGGGCATCATGGGCATGTTTGACTTCATCAAGGAAGCGGGGGAAAAGCTGTTCGGCACCGGCGAGGCCAAGGCCGCGCAGGACGCCGCGGCGGCCGATGCATCGGCCGAGAAGGTGGATGCGGCCAACCGGGCTGCCGGCGATGCCATCGAGGCATATATCAAGAAGATGGGGCTCGACGCCACCGGGCTGATGGTGCAGGTGGACGGCTCCCAGGGACTTGTGACCGTGTTCGGGGTGGCCCCTGACCAGGCCACGCGTGAAAAGATCATCCTGTGCTGCGGCAATGTCGAAGGCGTGGACAAGGTCGAAGACAAGATGTCGGTCAACGTGGAGTCGTCCGAGTCGCAGTGGCACACCGTGGTCAAGGGCGACACGCTGTGGGCGATCGCGCAGGCAGCCTATGGCAACGGCGCCGAATACAACCGCATCTTCGAGGCCAACACGCCGATGTTGTCCCATCCCGACAAGATCTATCCGGGCCAGAAACTGCGGATCCCGCCGAAGGACTGAGTACGGCGTTCGCCGCGCCCGTGATTCCCCGTCTTGCACGCGCGCGGCAACTCCGCTATATTCGTTGCCATGATTTCGCGCCAAGCCCTACTCGCCCGCACCACCCTAGGTGGCCTACTAGGCCATCAGGTCGGGACGCGCGTGCGCTAAGGCTATCCATTCCTTAGCGCGGAATCACCAAGGAATTTTCCAACGCCCCGGCCTGCATCGATGCACGCCGGGGCGTTTTGCATTCACTCGCAGTGAAGGCGCGGAACAGGCGGTACCCGGCGGCACGATGGCGGGGACAGCACACGATAAAGCCCAGGAGCTCCACAATGTCTGACAAACTCATCATTTTCGACACCACCTTGCGCGATGGCGAGCAGTCGCCCGGCGCCTCGATGACGCGCGAGGAAAAGATCCGCATTGCGAAGCAGCTGGAGCGGCTGAAGGTCGATGTGATCGAAGCTGGCTTTGCAGCAAGCTCCAACGGCGACTACGAAGCCATCCGCGCGATTGCCCAGGTCGTGAAGGATTCCACCATCTGCTCGCTGGCCCGCGCCAACGACAAGGACATCGCGCGCGCCGCCGAGGCCCTCAAGCCGGCCAATTCCTTCCGTATCCACACGTTCATCGCCACCTCGGCGCTGCACATGGAGAAGAAGCTGCGCATGACGCCGGACCAGGTGTACGAGCAGGCCCGCCTGGCCGTGCGCTTTGCGCGCCAGTTCACGGACGATATCGAGTTCTCGCCCGAAGACGGCAGCCGCTCGGACATGGATTTCCTGTGCCGCGTGCTTGAGGGGGTGATCGCCGAAGGCGCGACCACCATCAACCTGCCCGATACCGTGGGCTACGCGGTGCCGGAGGGCTACGCGGACCTGATCCGTTCGGTGCGCGAGCGCATCCCCAACTCGGACAAGGCCGTGTGGTCCGTCCATTGCCACAACGACCTCGGCATGGCCGTGGCGAACTCGCTGGCCGCGGTGAAGCTGGGCGGCGCGCGCCAGATCGAGTGCACGATCAACGGCCTGGGCGAACGCGCCGGCAATACCAGCCTCGAGGAAGTGGTGATGGCGGTGAAGACCCGCCGCGACTACTTCAACCTCGATGTCGGCGTCGACACCACGCAGATCGTGCCGGCCTCGAAGCTGGTGTCGCAGATCACCGGCTTCGTGGTGCAGCCGAACAAGGCCGTGGTTGGCGCCAACGCGTTCGCGCATGCCTCGGGCATCCACCAGGACGGCGTGCTGAAGGCGCGTGACACCTACGAGATCATGCGCGCCGAGGACGTGGGCTGGACCGCCAACAAGATCGTGCTGGGCAAGCTGTCGGGCCGCAACGCATTCAAGCAGCGCCTGCAGGAACTGGGCGTCGAGCTCGAAAGCGAAGCCGAGGTCAACGCTGCCTTCGGCCGCTTCAAGGAGCTGGCCGATCAGAAGGCCGAGATCTTCGATGAGGACATCATGGCCATCGTCTCGAACGAGGCCCAGCATGACGCCAACGAACACTACCGCTTCATCTCGCTGTCGCAGCGCTCGGAAACCGGTGAGCGCCCGCGGGCCCGCGTCGTCTTCAGCATGGACGGCCAGGAGCACGCCGGCGAAGGCGAGGGCAACGGCCCGGTCGACGCCACGCTGCACGCGATCGAATCGCAGGTGAACAGCGGCGCCGAGATGGTGCTGTATTCGGTGAACGCCATCACCGGCGGTACCGAGGCGCAGGGCGAAGTGACGGTGCGCCTGTCCAAGGCTGGCCGTATCGTCAACGGCGTCGGGACCGACCCGGATATCGTGGCGGCCTCGGCCAAGGCCTACCTGGCCGCGCTGAACAAGCTGCACGACAAGGCCGTTCAGAAGATCAACCCGCAGATCTGATTTTCAGACCCGCATCCTGGCGCCGCTCACATCCGGAGTGGCGCCGGCGGCGAAGGGCCTATCCGGCCCGAGCGCCCGAATCAGCCCGTTGGCCGCCAGACGCGGTCCGCGGGCTATTTTCATTGAGCAGGCTTACCAGCGCCTGCGCCGGTCCGGGTCGTTGAGCGGGTCCGGAGTGATCTGCGTCTGGCGCAGGATGCCGTCGTCGTCAAAATAGAAGTTGAACAGTGACGGCCACACGCCCTCATGGCGGAAACGGTAGGTCCAGACTTCGCGCTTCATGCGCGGGAAATACTCGACCGGCTCGCGCGTCATGCCGAAGTGCTCCTGCACATCGCGCCGGGTCCACTTGCCGATCTCGGCCTTGTAGAGCTCGGGCGTCTCAAGCATGTTGCGGAAGTCGGTCAGGTTGCCGTTGCGGTCGAAGTCGGCCGCGTAGGCTTGCTGGCCGAGTGGCTGCTTCGAGTAAATCCAGCGCGAGGTGCCGTCGCGCAGTGCATAGACTTCGGGCGGCGGTCCGAAACGCGCCTGCACGGCTGCCTGCGGTGCGCCGATCAGCTTGCGGCCCTCATCCACCGGCATCAGCGTGGCGCAGGCCGACAATACAGTGATGCCAGCCGCCAGCGCCAAGGTGCGGCAGGCGCGCAGCAAGATCTTCATGTCTGCTTCCCCGTTGTCGATTTGAATAGTGTGGGAGTTTAGCGATTCGCACTCGACAAGCGCGCATTCTTCGTCTCTTTTTCGCTGAACTCCCGGCAAATCCGCGCATGGACGCCGCATCTCAGCCTTGGGCCGACAGAGCCTTGCGATTTGCGGCGGCGCGGGCGCTGCCTTACCATGCGCGCTTTCGTGGAGGCATGGCATGTGGAAACTGGCGAAGGGCTGGCTGGCGGTTGGCCTGATGTGGTTGGCAGCAGGAGCCCAGGCGCAGGAGCCGATCCGGCTCGGCATGATTGACGGGTTGTCCGGGCCGTTTGCCAATGCCGGCGATGCCGTGGTCCGGAACCTGCGCCTCGCGATCGAGCGGATCAATGCACGCGGCGGTGTGAAGACGGCGCAGGGGCAGCGGCCCATGGAACTGGTCACGTTCGACAGCAAGGGCAATGTCGACGAAAGCCTGATCCAGTTCCGCAGCCTGGTGGACAAGGGCATTCCTTTTGTCTTGCAGGGCAACAGTTCGGCGGTGGCAAGCGCGTTGGTGGCGGCCATCAACCGCCACAACGCGCGACATCCCGAGGCGCGAGTGCTGTTCCTGAATTATTCCGCCGTCGACCCGAGCCTGACCAACGAAAACTGCAGCTTCTGGCATTTCCGCTTCGACGCCAGCGCCGACATGCGCATGCAGGCACTGGCCGAAGTCATCCGGCAGGACCGCTCGGTGCGCCGGGTCTACCTGGTCAACCAGGACTACAGCTTCGGCCACCAAGTGTCGCGCTCTGCGCGCGACATGCTGGCTGCCAAGCGGCCGGACGTTCAGTTCGTTGGCGACGAGTTCCACCCGATCGGCAAGATCAAGGACTTTGCACCCTACATCGCCAAGATCAAGGCCAGCGGGGCTGACGCCGTCGTGACCGGCAACTGGGGCAATGACCTCACGCTGATGGTCAAGGCCGCGCGCGAAGGCGGCCTGCAGGCAAAGTTCTACACCTTCTATGGCAATGGCCTCGGCGCGCCGGCCGCAATGGGCGATGCCGGCGTGGGCCGTGTGCTGGCCGTGGCGGAATGGCACCCGAATGTTGGTGGCGCCGCATCGGACGCCTTCTATGAACAGTTCCGCGCGCGCTACCCGGAGCCCAGGGACGATTACGTGCACTTGCGCATGCAGATGATGGTGGAAATGCTGGCGCGGGCGATCGAGAAGGCCGGATCGACCGATGCGGTCCAGGTCGCCCGCGCGCTGGAGAATATGCGCTACGTCAACGACTTCCATGAGGCCACCATACGCGCTGAAGACCACCAGGTGCTGCAGCCGCTCTACGTCTCGGTGATGGAGCGGCAGGGCGGCGAAGTGCGGTTCGACAACGAGGGCTCGGGCTATGGTTTCCGGACGGTGCGCAAGCTCAAGACGGCTCAGACCACATTGCCTACCACGTGCCGTATGCAGCGCCCCTGAGGCCCGCAGGGTGAAGACGGCCAGCGGGCTGGCCCCCGGTACCGCTTTCCGTTATAATCCGCCGCTGTCGTCATCCGGCCAACGCCGGCATGAGGGCAGATGCCTGTTTATGCATGGCACGACGCAAGCGGCGCATCCCGCGCTGTGGCGTTCGCAAGTGAAAGGAAATCATCATGGCAGTTGCCGATATCAACAAGTCCGAAGTCATCAAGCAGTTCGCCCGTGGCGCCAACGACACTGGCAGCCCCGAAGTCCAGGTGGCCCTGCTGACCACCCGCATCAACGAACTTACCCCGCACTTCAAGGCCAACATGAAGGATCACCACAGCCGCCGCGGTCTGCTGCGCATGGTGAGCCGTCGTCGTCGCCTGCTGGACTACCTCAAGTCCAACGACGCTGATCGTTACCGCGCCCTGATCGAAAAGCTGGGCCTGCGCAAGTAAGGATTGGCTGGCATGGCAGCGCGATTCCAGGGTTTGCACGGTTTCGCGTGAGGCCTCGATGCCTGCTTCAGCATTGCTGGGGCAGGCATTTTGCATTTCTGGCGGGCGGATTTCGCGCCCGGCCGGAAAACGCAATATATGCGGCGAGTGATTTTCGCTTCACCGGGTTTGGGGAATTCCGATTCGCCGGCCCCCCGTTGCGGCAAGCTCCGCAACGGAGTAAGTTGCTCTTTTTCAAGGGTTTTAGTATCCGGACCGGCCAAGGAAACAGGGCTTTGTGTCATTCCAACGCGGCATCGGCAACCGTGCCGCGCTGGAATGGCATAGCACTTCCCTGCGACTGCGACCGCATCCGGCAGTTAGCCTGCGGCTGAGAACGCAGGCGGGGCGCGCCGAGCAATGATTCCGGCGTGCACGCAAGACAAGGAATGCAAATGTCCATGTTCAACAAAGTAGTCAAGCAGTTCCAGTGGGGCCAGCATACGGTCCGCATGGAAACCGGTGAAATCGCCCGCCAGGCTGGCGGTGCCGTGCTGGTCGACGTGGAAGACACCGTCGTGCTGGCGACCGTTGTCGCCGCCAAGAGCCCGAAGCCCGGTCAGGACTTTTTCCCGCTGACCGTCGACTACATCGAAAAGACCTACGCTGCCGGCAAGATCCCCGGTGGCTTCTTCAAGCGTGAAGGCCGTCCGTCGGAAAACGAGACCCTGACCTCGCGCCTGATCGACCGTCCGCTGCGTCCGCTGTTCCCGGAAGGCTTCTACAACGACGTGCAGGTGGTCGTGCACGTGGTGTCGCTGAACCCGGAAGTGCCGGCTGACATCCCCGCGCTGATCGGTGCCTCGGCCGCGCTGGCCGTGTCGGGCATTCCGTTCAACGGCCCGGTGGGCGCTGCCCGCATTGGCTACAAGGATGGCCAGTACCTGCTGAACCCGACCCGTTCGCAAATGGCGACTTCGGACCTCGACCTCGTCGTCGCCGGTACCGAGCGCGCCGTGCTGATGGTGGAATCCGAAGCCAACCAGCTGTCGGAAGACGTGATGCTGGGCGCCGTGGTGTACGGCCACGAGCAAATGCAGATTGCCATCAACGCGATCCACGATCTGGTGCGCGAAGGCGGCAAGCCTGAGTGGGACTGGGCTCCTGCGCCGAAGAACGAAGCGCTGATCGCCAAGGTCACTGAAGTTGCGCTGCCGCTGCTGCAGGAAGCCTACCAGCTGCGCCAGAAGTCGGCCCGCAGCCAGAAGCTGAAGGAAGTGTCCGCCAACGTGACGGCCGCACTGGCAGCCGCCGGCGTGGAAGCCGACAAGGTGGAAGTCGGCAACATCATGTTCGACCTGGAAGCCAAGATCGTGCGCGGCCAGGTGCTGGCCGGCGAGCCGCGTATCGACGGCCGCGACACGCGTACCGTGCGCCCCATCGAGATCCGTTCGTCGGTCCTGCCGCGCGCCCACGGCTCGGCGCTGTTCACCCGCGGCGAGACGCAGGCTCTGGTGGTGGCCACGCTCGGTACCAAGAGCGACGAGCAGATCATCGACGCGCTGGCCGGTGAATACCGCGACCGCTTCATGCTCCACTACAACATGCCTCCGTTCGCTACCGGCGAGACCGGTCGCGTGGGCAGCCCGAAGCGCCGCGAAATCGGCCATGGCCGCCTGGCCAAGCGCGCACTGATCCCGGTGCTGCCGAGAGATGACGAGTTCGCCTATACGATTCGCCTGGTTTCGGAGATCACCGAATCCAACGGTTCGTCGTCGATGGCTTCGGTCTGCGGCGGCTGCCTGGCACTGATGGACGCCGGCGTTCCGGTCAAGGCGCACGTGGCCGGCGTGGCCATGGGCCTGATCCTGGAAGGCAACAAGTTTGCCGTGCTGACCGACATCCTCGGCGACGAAGACCATCTGGGCGACATGGACTTCAAGGTTGCGGGTACCGACAACGGCATCACCGCACTGCAGATGGACATCAAGGTGCAGGGCATTACCAAGGAAATCATGCAGGTTGCCCTGGCGCAGGCCAAGGAAGGCCGCCTGCATATCCTGGGCGCGATGCAGGGTGCCATGGGCCACGCCCGCACCGAGCTGTCGGCGCACGCTCCGCGCATGATCACCATGAAGATCCATCCGGACAAGATCCGCGAGGTGATCGGCAAGGGCGGTTCGACCATCCAGGCGCTGACCAAGGAAACCGGCACCACCATCGACATCCAGGAAGACGGCACGATCACCATCGCCTCGACCTCGACCGAGGGCATGGCCGAAGCCAAGCGCCGCATCGAGGGCATCACCGCCGAAGCCGAAGTGGGCAAGATCTACAACGGCACGGTGCTGAAGCTGCTGGACTTCGGCGCGATCGTGAACATCCTGCCGGGCAAGGACGGTCTGCTGCATATCTCGGAGATCGTCAACGAGCGCGTCAAGGACATCAAGGACTGGCTGAAGGAAGGCCAGCAACTGCGCGTCAAGCTGATCCAGGCTGACGAGAAGGGCCGTCTGCGCCTGTCGCTGAAGGCCGCGCTGGCGGAAGAGGGCGGCAGCATCAGCCCGCAGAACACCGCCGAGGCCGCGCCGGCTCCGGCGGCTGCGTCGGACCAGCAGCAGTAAGCTGAGTGCGGTGCCGCCATCAGGCGGCATGGAAGAGAAAACGGCTGGCGATGTCCAGCCGTTTTTTTGTTTACACTGCCGGGCAACCCAATTGAGCGACCGCTCTCACCGACACGCCGCGATGGCCTCTACGCTTCGCGCGCCAGACCAAGAAAAGGAGCAGCAATGCAAGCCATCGAGATTCGCGAATACGGTGCCCCCGAAGTCCTGCAGGAGGCGCAGCGGCCGGACCCGGTGCCGGGCGCTGGCGAGATCCTGATCCGCGTCGCCGCGGCCGGGGTCAATCGTCCAGACGTGTTCCAGCGCACCGGCAACTACCCGGTGCCGCCCGGCGCGTCCGACCTGCCTGGCCTGGAAGTGGCCGGCGTGGTGGTTGGCGGCGACCTCTCCCATGCGGACAATCGCTTCGGCCTGAAGGTCGGTGATCGCGTCTGCGCGCTCGTGCAGGGTGGCGGCTATGCGCAGCTGTGCACGGCCCCGGTGGCCCAATGCCTGCCGGCCCCGAAAGGGTTGAGCGACATCGAGGCCGCCGCGCTGCCGGAAACGTTCTTCACGGTCTGGAGCAATGTGTTTGACCGTGGCTATCTCGGCCAGGGCCCGCGCGGGAAGGATGAGACGCTGCTGATCCAGGGCGGCTCGAGCGGCATCGGTACGACCGCGATCCAGATTGCCAAGGCGCTCGGCTACAAGGTGTTCGTCACTGCCGGCACCGACGAGAAGTGCAAGGCCTGCGAGGATCTCGGCGCAGACCGTGCCATCAACTACAAGACCCAGGATTTCGTTGCCGAAGTTGCCACGTTGACCGGAGGCAAAGGCGTTGACGTGATCCTCGACATGGTGGCTGGCTCCTATCTCGGGCGCGAGCTGAAGTGCATTGCCGATGACGGCCGCATTGTCATCATCGCTCTGCTGGGTGGTGCCAAGGCGGAAATCCCGCTCGGCGATATCCTGCGCCGCCGGATCACGGTCACGGGCTCGACGCTGCGTCCGAGATCTGCGGCATTCAAGGGGCAGATCGCCCAGGCGCTACATCAGCAGGTGTGGCCGTTGCTCGAGGCGGGCAAGATCAAGCCGGTGATCCACAAGGTATTTCCCGCCGCGCAGGCGGCTGAAGCGCACCGGCTGATGGAGTCTAGCGAGCACATCGGCAAGATCGTCCTGACCTGGTAATTGCCTCGCAATGTTGCCGCGCCGGCTTCGCCCGCGCGCGGTAGCGTCGGCCCCCTGCCGCAAGCTACAATACCGGGTTTGATTTGGGAGGGGACCCCGTGAGACAAAAGCTCGTCATCGGCAACTGGAAGATGCACGGCAGCCTGGCCGCCAACGCCGCGCTGCTCGAGGGAATCAAGGCGGCCCCCGCGCGTGCGCGGCTGGCGGTCTGCGCGCCTTTCCCCTATCTTGCACAGTGCCAGGCGCTGCTGAATGGCTCGCAAGTGGCCTGGGGGGCGCAAGACGTGTCCGCCGAGGCGCGCGGGGCTTTCACCGGTGAAGTGGCGGCGTCCATGTTGGGTGAGTTTGGCTGCACTTATGTGCTGGTTGGCCACTCGGAGCGTCGTACCTACCATGCGGAAACCGATGCAGTCGTTGCCGCCAAGGCGCTGCGTGCCCTGGAATTCGGCATCCTGCCGGTGATCTGTGTTGGCGAAACGCTCGCCGAGCGCGAAGCCGGTGAAACCGAGGCTGTCGTGGGTCGCCAGTTGCAGGCAGTCCTCGATGCGCTGTCGGTCGAGCAGCTGGGTCGCGTGGTGCTGGCCTACGAGCCGGTCTGGGCGATCGGCACGGGCAAGACCGCGACCAGCGAGCAGGCACAGGCCGTGCATGCGTTCCTGCGCGGCAAGGTGCGCGAGCGCGACGCTGGCGTGGCCGAGCGCATGGCCATTTTGTACGGCGGTAGTGTGAAGCCGGACAATGCGGTCGAATTGTTTTCCATGTCCGATATCGACGGAGGCCTGATTGGTGGTGCCTCGCTGAAATCGGAAGATTTTCTCGCGATCGGCAACGCCTGAATGCCTGTCGCACCGAACATCCGATCAGGCAAGTAACGCTAACTTTATCCAAATGGCAATTTTCAAGACTTTGTTGGTACTGGTGCAGGTGTTGTCGGCACTCGGCGTCATCGGCCTGGTGCTGATTCAGCACGGCAAGGGTGCCGATGTGGGTGCGGCATTCGGATCAGGCGCTTCGGGTAGCCTGTTCGGCGCAACGGGTTCGGCAAATTTCCTGTCGCGTACGACTGCGGTGCTGGCGACGCTGTTCTTCATCTGTACGCTCAGCCTGACGCTGATGGGCAACTACAAGCCTGCCGCGTCGCTGGGCGTGATGGGGTCGGCCCCGGCTTCCGCGCCGGCTCCGGCCGCTGCCTCGGCGCCTGCTGCTGCGGCTGCGGACGCTTCGGCCCCGGCTGCGCCTGCTGTTCCGAAATAATCAAGCAGTCTTGTATTTGATTCCTGATTTTTTTTGCAGTTGTGCGTTGAACAATGCAGCAAACCGGGTTAGAATCCAAGGCTTGAAACGATTCCCCAGCGATGGGGCTTGAGCAAAGGCAAAAGCCTCTGCAAAAGCCCTGAAGGGCCTCAAAACCCGGCGCCAGGCAATATTGTTTCTCCCCCAGCCGACGTGGTGAAATTGGTAGACACGCTATCTTGAGGGGGTAGTGGCGAAAGCTGTGCGAGTTCGAGTCTCGCCGTCGGCACCAAACAACTTGATCGGAGTTCTCTGTCGGGCAATGCTCCCGGCAAGGGGGCTCCGGCAATCCGCAAGGCGGCGCGCCGGGAGTTTTCGGCATAGCGCCTGGGGTGGGCAACAGGACGCCGCTTCAGCTGGTGCTGTTGACAACATTCCAGATAAGGCTGGCCGTATCTTGACTCTCGAAGCCTACTTCCCCGTTCTCATCTTCATCATCTTCGGCGTTGTGCTTGGCGTGGCGCTGATGTCGATTGGTCGGATTCTCGGCCCGAACAAACCTGATCCCGCGAAGCTGTCGCCGTACGAGTGCGGCTTCGAAGCGTTCGAGGATGCGCGCATGAAGTTCGACGTGCGCTACTACCTCATCGCCATCCTTTTTATCCTGTTCGATCTCGAAACCGCCTTCCTGTTTCCGTGGGGCGTTGCCCTCAAGGATATCGGCTGGTCGGGATTCATCGCCATGGGCGTGTTTCTGCTGGAATTCATCGTGGGCTTCGTCTACATCTGGAAAAAGGGCGCGCTCGATTGGGAGTGATGTGAAATGGCAATCGAAGGCGTTCTCAACGAAGGCTTTGTCACGACTACCGCTGACAAGCTGATCAACTGGACCCGCACCGGGTCGCTGTGGCCGATGACCTTTGGCCTGGCCTGCTGTGCCGTGGAAATGATGCATGCCGGCGCCGCGCGCTACGACCTGGACCGCTTCGGCGTGGTGTTCCGCCCGTCCCCGCGCCAGTCGGACGTGATGATCGTGGCCGGCACGCTGTGCAACAAGATGGCGCCCGCGCTGCGCAAGGTCTACGACCAGATGGCCGAGCCGCGCTGGGTGATCTCGATGGGCTCTTGCGCCAATGGCGGCGGCTACTACCACTACTCGTACTCGGTGGTGCGCGGCTGCGACCGGATTGTGCCGGTGGACATCTACGTGCCGGGCTGCCCGCCCACGGCTGAAGCGCTGATCTATGGCGTAATCCAGCTGCAGAACAAGATCAAGCGTACCAACACCATCGCGCGCAAGGGCTGACATGGCGAAGCTTGAGATCCTGAAGGCCGCGCTCGAGAAAGCTCTCGACAAGCGCGTGCAGAAACTGATTGAAGCGACTGGCGAACTGACGCTGGTCGTCAAGGCAGGCGACTACCTGGAAGTGGCCCGCATCCTGCGCGACGATCCGACGCTGCGTTTCGAGCAGCTGATCGACCTGTGCGGCGTGGACTATTCCGAGTACGGCGACGGCGCCTGGGACGGCCTGCGTTTTGCCGCGGTATCGCACCTGCTGTCCGTGACCCACAACTGGCGCCTGCGCGTGCGCGTGTTTGCCCCGGATGATGATTTCCCGGTCGTGCCGTCGGTGATCGACGTGTGGAATTCGGTGAACTGGTTCGAGCGCGAAGCCTTCGATTTCTACGGGATCGTGTTCGAAGGCCACCCGGACCTGCGCCGCATCCTGACTGACTACGGCTTTGTCGGCCATCCGTTCCGCAAGGATTTCCCGACCTCCGGTTACGTGGAAATGCGCTATGACCCGGAGCAGAAGCGGGTCATCTACCAGCCGGTCACGATCGAGCCCCGCGAAATCACGCCACGCGTGATCCGCGAGGAAAACTACGGCGGCACGCAGCACTGATTACGCGCCATGGCAGATATCAAGAATTACACCCTGAACTTCGGCCCGCAGCACCCGGCCGCGCACGGCGTGCTGCGCCTGGTGCTGGAGCTGGACGGCGAAGTGATCCAGCGCGCCGATCCGCATATCGGCCTGCTGCACCGTGCCACCGAAAAGCTGGCCGAGCAGAAGAGCTGGATCCAGAACGTGCCCTACATGGACCGTCTCGACTATGTGTCGATGATGTCCAACGAACACGCCTACGTGATGGCGATCGAGCGGCTGCTCGGCATTGAAGTGCCGATCCGCGCGCAGTACATCCGCGTGATGTTCGACGAAATCACCCGCCTGCTGAACCACCTGATGTGGATCGGCGCGCATGCGCTCGACGTGGGTGCCATGGCGGTGTTCCTCTACGCCTTCCGCGAGCGTGAGGACATGTTCGACATGTACGAGGCGGTGTCGGGCGCGCGCATGCATGCGGCCTACTACCGTCCGGGCGGCGTCTATCGCGACCTGCCTGACACAATGCCGCAATATCGGGCGTCCAAGGTTCACAACGAGCGTGCCATCAAGGTCATGAACGAAGCGCGTTCGGGCTCGCTGCTGGACTTCATCGAGGACTTCACCAACCGGTTCCCGAAATACGTCGACGAGTACGAGACGCTGCTGACCGACAACCGGATCTGGAAGCAGCGCCTGGTGGACATCGGCGTGGTCAGCCCGGAGCGCGCGCTGCAGATGGGCTTTACCGGCCCGATGCTGCGCGGTTCGGGCATTGCCTGGGACCTGCGCAAGAAGCAGCCGTACGAGGTGTACGACAAGATGGACTTCGATGTGCCGGTGGGCGTGGGTGGCGACTGCTACGCGCGTTACCTCGTGCGTGTCGAGGAAATGCGCCAGTCCAACCGCATCATCAAGCAGTGCATCGAATGGCTGCGCCGCAATCCGGGCCCCGTGATCACGGACAACCACAAGGTTGCGCCGCCGTCGCGGGTGGACATGAAGTCGAACATGGAAGAGCTGATCCACCACTTCAAGCTGTTCACCGAAGGCATCCACGTGCCCGAAGGCGAGGCCTATGCAGCGGTGGAGCACCCGAAGGGCGAATTCGGTATCTATGCGATCTCGGACGGCGCGAACAAGCCTTACCGCCTGAAGATTCGCGCGCCCGGCTACGCGCACCTGGCCGCTCTGGACGAGATGGCCAAGGGACACATGATTGCTGACGCGGTGACGATCATCGGTACGCAGGACATCGTCTTCGGCGAAATCGACCGCTAATCACGGACCGCCGGCCCGGACGACGATCCGGGCGCTTTTTTGCCGAATTGGCAAGAAGCGGCGGGGAAACCCGCGGCGGAACGGCAGGGCCTCAGGCCCGCCGGCGGAACAGGCAGCGACGGCTGCAAACCTGCGGAAGCAAGCCCCAGAGCGCTGCCTCCGCCGTTTTACTGCAATGACCATGCTATCAGCAGAAGCTCTCAAGGAAATCGATCGCGCGATCGCGAAGTATCCGGCCGACCAGAAGCAGTCGGCCGTGATGGCGGCGCTTGCCGTGGCACAGGGCGAAGTGGGCTGGGTTTCCCCCGAAGTCATGCAGTTCGTCGCCAGCTACCTCGACATGCCGCCCGTGTGGGTGGAAGAGGTGGCGACCTTCTACAACATGTACGACACCAAGCCGGTGGGCAAGTACAAGCTCGCCGTCTGCACCAACCTGCCGTGCGCCCTGTCGGGCGGCGAGCGGGCCGGCGAGTACCTCAAGCGCAAGCTCGGCATCGACTACAACGAGACCACTGCCGACGGCTGCTTCACCCTCAAAGAGGGCGAGTGCATGGGCGCTTGCGGCGATGCACCGGTAATGATCGTCAACAATACCCGCATGTGCAGCTTCATGAGCGACGACAAGCTCGACGCGCTGGTCGAAGAGCTGAAGGCCGACGCTGCCGCCAAGGGGGCAAAGTAACATGACCTCTCTGCACGACCGCCATATCCAGCCGCTGATCCTGGCCGGCCTGGACGGCAAGAACTGGCACCTGGAAGACTACGTCAAGCGCGGCGGCTACCAGCAGCTCAAGCGCATCCTGACCGAGAAGGTCCCGCCCGAGCAGGTGATCGCCGACGTCAAGGCCTCGGGCCTGCGCGGTCGCGGCGGCGCTGGCTTCCCGACCGGCCTGAAGTGGAGCTTCATGCCGCGTACGTTCCCGGGCCAGAAGTACCTCGTCTGCAATACCGATGAAGGCGAGCCCGGTACGTTCAAGGACCGCGACATCATCCGCTACAACCCGCACGCGCTGATCGAAGGCATGGCCATCGGCGCGTACGCGATGGGAATCACCGTGGGCTACAACTACATCCACGGCGAAATCTGGAACGAATACAAGATCTTCGAGGAAGCCCTCGAAGAGGCACGCGCCGCCGGCTTCCTCGGCGACAACATCCTGGGTTCGGGCTTCAGCTTCCAGCTGCACGCCCACCATGGCTATGGCGCGTACATCTGCGGCGAGGAAACCGCGCTGCTCGAATCGCTGGAAGGCAAGAAGGGCCAGCCGCGCTTCAAGCCGCCGTTCCCGGCCAGCTTCGGCCTGTACGGCAAGCCGACCACCATCAACAACACCGAGACGTTTGCCGCGGTGCCGTTCCTGCTGGCCGTCGGCCCGGAGAACTACCTGAAGATGGGCAAGCCGAACAACGGCGGCACCAAGATCTTCTCGATCTCCGGCGACGTCGAGCGTCCGGGCAACTACGAGATTCCGCTGGGCACCCCGTTCGCCAAGCTGCTGGAACTGGCCGGTGGCATGCGCGGCGGCAAGCGCATCAAGGCCGTGATCCCCGGTGGTTCGTCCGCACCGGTGGTGCCGGGGGAGATGATGATGGCGTCCGACATGGACTACGACTCGATCGCCAAGGCCGGCTCGATGCTGGGCTCGGGCGCCGTGATCGTGATGGACGAGACGCGCTGCATGGTGCGCTCGCTGCTGCGCCTGTCGTACTTTTATTTTGAAGAATCGTGCGGCCAGTGCACGCCGTGCCGCGAAGGCACCGGCTGGCTGTATCGCATGGTCAATCGCATTGAACACGGAGAAGGGCGCCAGGAAGACCTGGACCTGCTCAACAACGTCGCGGAAAACATCATGGGCCGCACCATCTGCGCGCTCGGCGATGCCGCGGCGATGCCGGTCCGCGGCATGCTCAAGCACTACTGGAAAGAGTTCGAATATCACGTCGAACACAAGCAGTGCATGGTTCCGGCCTACATCTAAGCGTGGCAGAACATGGTTGAACTCGAGATCGACGGCAAGAAGGTAGAGGTTGCAGAAGGCAGCCTGGTGATGGAAGCCGCCCGCAAGCTGGGCACCTACATCCCGCACTTCTGCTACCACCGCAAACTGTCCATCGCGGCGAACTGCCGCATGTGCCTGGTCGAAGTTGAAAAGGCGCCCAAGGCGCTGCCCGCCTGCGCCACGCCCGTGACGCCTGGCATGAAGGTCTTCACCAATTCGGAGAAGGCCGTCAAGGCGCAGAAGTCCGTGATGGAATTCCTGCTGATCAACCACCCGCTCGACTGCCCGATCTGCGATCAGGGCGGCGAATGCCAGCTGCAGGATCTGGCCGTGGGCTACGGTGCATCGGAGTCGCGCTACAAGGAAGAGAAGCGCGTGGTGTTCCACAAGAACGTGGGCCCGCTGATCTCCATGGAGGAGATGACCCGCTGCATCCACTGCACCCGCTGCGTGCGCTTCGGCCAGGAAGTGGCCGGCGTGATGGAGCTGGGCATGCTGAACCGCGGCGAGCACTCGGAAATCACGACCTTCGTCGGCCAGACCGTGGATTCGGAACTGTCCGGCAACATGATCGACCTGTGTCCGGTCGGCGCGCTGACCAGCAAGCCGTTCCGCTACTCGGCCCGTACCTGGGAACTGGCTCGCCGCAAGTCGGTGTCGCCGCACGACGGCCTCGGTGCCAATGTCGTGGTCCAGAGCAAGAACCAGCGCGTCATGCGCGTGCTGCCGCTCGAGAACGAGGACATCAACGAGTGCTGGATCTCGGACAAGGACCGCTTCTCGTATGAAGGCCTGAACAGCGCCGACCGACTGACCCGTCCGCTGCTGAAGCAGGGCGGCGAGTGGATCGAGACCGACTGGCAGACCGCGCTCGAATATGTGGCCAATGGCCTGGCGAGCATCAAGCGCGACCATGGCGCAGACCAGATCGCTGCGCTGGCGAGCCCGCACAGCACGCTCGAAGAGCTGTTCCTGCTGGGCAAGCTGATGCGCGGCCTGGGCAGCGACAACGTCGACTTCCGCCTGCGCCAGTCCGACTTCTCGGCAGCGCTGAAGGGCGCGCCGTGGCTCGGCATGCCGGTGGCTGACGTGTCCACGCTGCAACGCGTGCTGGTGATCGGCTCGTCGCTGCGCAAGGACCACCCGCTGCTGGCATCGCGCCTGCGCCAGGCTGGCAAGAAGGGCGCACGCGTTGCCGTGCTGGGCGCCGGCGGCGAAGACCTGCTGATGCCGCTGGCCGCGCGTATCGACGTGGCGCCGTCGGGCTGGACCGCAGCGCTGGCCGGTGTCGCCCGCGCCGTGGCAACTGCAAAGGGTGTGGCCGCACCGGCTGGTACCGAGGGCTTTGATGGTGGCGATGTTGCCCGCAAGGCCGCGGAAGCCCTGCTGTCGGGCGAGCGCCGTGCCGTGTTCCTCGGCAACGAGGCCGTGCGTCATCCGCAATTCGCCGCGCTGCATGCGCTGGCACAGTGGATCGCCACGGAAACGGGCGCCACGCTCGGCTTCCTGACCGAGGCTGCCAACACCGTCGGCGGTTACATCGCCGGCGCGCTGCCGAAGCAGGGCGGTGCCAACGCACAGGCGATGCTCGAATCGCCGCGCAAGGCCTACGTGCTGCTCAACACCGAGCCGGAGTTCGACGTTGCCGACCCGCAGAAGGCCCTGGCCGCGCTGGCCCAGGCTGGCACTGTGGTGGTGCTGTCGCCGTTCCGTTCGGAAGCGGCCATGCAGTATGCCGACGTGATCCTGCCGGTCACGCCGTTCACGGAAACCGCGGGCACCTTCGTCAACTGCGAAGGGCTGCCGCAAAGCTTCAACGGTGTCGTGCGTGCGCTTGGCGAATCGCGTCCGGGCTGGAAGGTCCTGCGCGTGCTGGGCAACCTGCTGGACGTCGCCGGTTTCGACTACGACAGTGCGGAAGCCGTCCGCGCCGAAGTGCTGGCCGGCCCGGTTGCACCGCAACTGAGCAATGCCACCGATGCGCCGATCCGCGTGACCGCGGCCGCTGCCAATGGCATCGAGCGCATTGCCGATGTGCCGATCTACCACGCCGACCCGATCGTGCGCCGCGCCGAATCGCTGCAGCTGACCGCCGCGGCCCGCCGCGCGCAGCAGGTGGCGCTGTCGGCCGACCTGTTCGCCGGCCTGGGCATCCAGTCGGGTGATCCGGTCCGCGTGACGCAGGGCGAAGGCAGCGTGGTGTTGCCGGGCGTGCTGGAAAACACGCTGCCGGCCAACACCGTGCGCGTCCCGGCCGCAACCCCGGCTGCGATGAGCCTCGGTGCGATGTTCGGTACGGTCAAGGTCGAGAAGGCCGTGGACCTGTCCGCCGGCCAGAAGGCTGCGGCAACGGCCGGGGCGGCCTGAGCCATACGAGAATAGCGAGAAAGCAACATGATCGACTGGATTACCTCGCAAGGCCAAGCCATCTTCGGTGGCGCCTGGACGCCGCTGTGGATCCTCATCCGTGCCGTGCTCATTGTGGTGCCGCTGCTGTTGTGCGTGGCCTACCTGATTCTGTGGGAGCGCAAGCTGATCGGCTGGATGCACGTGCGTCTGGGCCCGAACCGCGTGGGCCCATTGGGCCTGCTGCAGCCGATTGCCGACGTGCTGAAGTTGCTGCTCAAGGAAGTCATGACGCCGACGCACGTCAGCAAGGGCATGTACCTGGTTGCCCCGCTGATGGTGCTGATGCCGGCCGTGGCGGTCTGGGCCGTGATCCCGTTCCAGGCCGAAGTGGTGATGGCCAACGTCAACGCCGGCCTGCTGTACGTGATGGCGATCAGCTCGGTGGGCGTGTATGGCGTGATCCTGGCCGGCTGGGCCTCGAACTCCAAGTACGCGTTCCTGGGCGGCATGCGCGCCGCCGCGCAGATGGTGTCGTATGAAATCGCCATGGGCTTCGCCCTGGTGACCGTGCTGATGGTGTCGGGCAGCCTGAACCTGTCGGCCATCGTCAACAGCCAGAACGCGGGCTATTTCGCCGACATGGGCCTCAATGTCCTGTCGTGGAACTGGATTCCGCTGCTGCCGATGTTCGGGGTGTACTTCATCTCCGGCGTGGCCGAAACCAACCGCCACCCGTTCGACGTAGTGGAAGGCGAATCGGAAATCGTGGCTGGCCACATGATCGAATACTCGGGGATGGCGTTCGCGCTGTTCTTCCTGGCCGAGTACATCAACATGATCATCATCTCGACGATGACCGCGCTGATGTTCCTGGGCGGCTGGGCGCCTCCGTTCTCGAGCTTCTTGACCAACGCGATCCCCGGCTTCTTCTGGCTGCTGATCAAGGTATTCCTGCTGCTGTCGGTCTTCATCTGGATCCGTGCCTCGTTCCCGCGCTACCGCTATGACCAGATCATGCGCCTGGGCTGGAAGGTGTTCATCCCGCTGACCGTGGTGTGGCTGATCATCGTGGCGATCTGGATCAAGTCGCCGTGGAACATCTGGCACTGAACGGCCAAACGAGCGCGCGCCGGCTGCAACCGTGCAGCGCGCGCCTCGGGAAACACTAGGAAGCAATCGTCATGCTGCTCGCCATCAAGGACTTCTTCAACAGCCTGCTCCTGAAGGAACTCTTCAAGGGTATGGCCCTGACCGGCCGCTATCTCTTCGCGCGCAAGGTCACCGTCCAGTTCCCGGAAGAGAAAACGCCGATCTCGCCGCGTTTCCGTGGCCTGCACGCGCTGCGCCGCTACCCGAACGGCGAAGAGCGCTGCATCGCCTGCAAGCTGTGCGAGGCCGTGTGCCCGGCGCTGGCCATCACGATCGAGTCGGACGTGCGTGCCGATGGAACCCGCCGCACCACGCGCTACGACATCGACCTGACCAAGTGCATTTTCTGCGGCTTCTGCGAAGAGGCCTGCCCGGTCGACGCCGTCGTCGAGACGCCGATCCTGGAATACCACGGCGAGAAGCGCGGTGACCTGTACTTCACCAAGGACATGCTGCTGGCAGTGGGCGACCGCTACGAGCCGCAGATCGCCGCGGCGAAGGCCGCGGACGCGAAGTACCGCTGATATATCCGTTGGCGCCGGCGCAGCCAGCCGGTGCTGCAAGTGAATTTGAATCGGGCTCCGCAAGGGGCCAATGGAAGGATGCCGCAGGCGCGGACCACCCGACAGGGAAGGGCTGTGCCAAAGGCCAAGAGAGGATCCGACAAGGACCATGGAACTCACGACCACCATCTTCTACGTCTTTGCGCTGGTGCTGGTGCTCTCCGCACTGAAAGTCATCACCGCGAAGAATCCGGTGCACTCCGCACTGTTCCTCGTACTGTCGTTCTTCACGGCTGCGGCGATCTGGTTGCTGCTCAAGGCGGAATTCCTCGCCATCCTGCTGGTGCTGGTGTACGTCGGCGCCGTGATGGTGCTGTTCCTGTTCGTGGTGATGATGATCGATATCGACATCGAGCACCTGCGCCGCGACTTCTGGACCTACGTGCCGCTTGCTTCGGTGGTCGGCGCGCTGATCATCGCCGAGATGGCCATCGTGCTGGTGCGCAACTTCATCGGCACGACCGCGCCGGTGGTGGCTGCCGGTTCGCAGGACCCCGGTTACTCGAACACCGCCGCGCTCGGCAAGCTGATCTACAACGACTATATCTACGCCTTCGAGGTCGCCGGCATCATCCTGCTGGTGGCGATCATCGCGGCCACCGCGCTGACCCTGCGTCGCCGCAAGGACGTCAAGGGCCAGGATATCCCGTCGCAGCTGCGTACCCGTCGCGATGACCGCGTGCGCCTGGTGTCGATGGCGGCGGAAAGCCCGGCCGCCCAGGCCGACGCCGCAGCGACTGCCAACAAGAACTAAAGCCACGGAGAAACGCTGTGCTCTCTCTCGCCCATTTCCTCGTGCTCGGTGCGATCCTGTTCGCGATCAGCATCGTCGGTATTTTCCTGAACCGCAAGAACGTGATCGTGCTGCTGATGGCGATCGAACTCATGCTGCTTGCGGTCAACATCAACTTCGTCGCCTTCTCGCACTACATGGGCGACCTGGCCGGACAGGTTTTCGTTTTCTTCATCCTCACGGTGGCCGCAGCCGAGTCGGCTATCGGTCTGGCAATCCTGGTCGTGCTGTTCCGTAACCTGGACACGATCAACGTGGACGACATGGATACCCTGAAGTACTGATCCGTGACGCACTACGCAATGAACCAAGACCGCTCACCGCTCGCACACCTATAAGCGTCCTATGGCAACCACGCTAAACCCCAACCTGCTGCTCGCGATTGCGCTGGCGCCGCTAGTCGGCTCAGCCATCGCCGGCCTGTTCGGCACCAAGTTCTTCGACCTGTTTTCCTCGGAGTCGCGCGGCGGCCGGATTGTGGCCCATTCCGCCACGATCCTGGGCGTAGCCATTTCCTTCGTGCTGTCGGTGATGGTGCTGCTCGATGTGATGAACGGCGCCAGCTACAACGGCACCGTGTACGAGTGGATGGCCATCGGCGACCTGAAGATGGAGGTCGGCTTCCTGGTCGACTCGCTGACGGCGATGATGATGGTGGTGGTGACCTTCGTGTCGCTGATGGTGCATATCTACACCGTCGGCTACATGGACGGAGACCCCGGCTACAACCGCTTCTTCTCCTACATCTCGCTCTTCACCTTCTCGATGCTGATGCTGGTGATGAGCAACAACTTCCTGCAGCTGTTCTTCGGCTGGGAAGCGGTGGGCCTGGTGTCGTACCTGCTGATCGGTTTCTGGTACACGCGACCGACCGCGATCTTCGCCAACCTGAAGGCGTTCCTGGTGAACCGCGTCGGTGACTTCGGCTTCATCCTGGGCATCGGCCTGCTGCTGGCCTACAGCGGCAGCATGAACTACACGGACGTGTTCGCCGCCCGCGAAAAGCTGGCGACGGTGATCTTCCCGGGCACCGACTGGATGATGCTGACGGTGGCCTGCATCTGCCTGTTCATCGGCGCCATGGGCAAGTCGGCCCAGTTCCCGCTGCACGTCTGGCTGCCTGACTCGATGGAAGGCCCGACCCCGATTTCCGCGCTGATCCACGCCGCAACCATGGTGACGGCCGGCATCTTCATGGTGGCCCGCATGTCGCCGCTGTTCGAGCTGTCGGACACCGCGCTGTCGTTCGTGCTGGTGATCGGCGCCATTACCGCGCTGTTCATGGGCTTCCTGGGCATCATCCAGAACGACATCAAGCGCGTGGTCGCGTACTCGACGCTGTCGCAGCTCGGCTACATGACCGTCGCGCTGGGCGCTTCGGCCTACTCGGTGGCGGTGTTCCACCTGATGACCCACGCGTTCTTCAAGGCGCTGCTGTTCCTCGGCGCGGGTTCGGTCATCATCGGCATGCACCACGACCAGGACATCCGCAACATGGGCGGCCTGCGCAAGTACATGCCGATTACCTGGATCACCTCGCTGGTGGGCTCGCTCGCGCTGATCGGCACGCCGTTCTTCGCGGGTTTCTACTCGAAGGACTCGATCATCGAGGCCGTGGCCGAGTCGCACATTGCTGGTTCGAGCTTTGCTTACTATGCGGTCCTGGCCGGTGTGTTCGTGACCGCGTTCTACTCGTTCCGCATGTACTTCCTGGTCTTCCATGGCAAGGAGCGCTGGGGCCAGAACCATGCCCACCATGGCCACGAAGGCGACCATGAGGACGAGGAAGTCTCGCACGACCACCACCATGGCCTGGCCGCCGGCGAGAAGCCGCACGAGTCGCCGTGGGTCGTGACGCTGCCGCTGGTGCTGCTGGCCATCCCGTCGGTCATCATCGGTGCGATCGCCATCGAGCCGATGCTGTTCGGCGAGTTCTTCAAGCACGGCGTGGCGTTCAAGGACGTGATCTTCGTCGGCGAGAACCACCACGCCATGAAGGAACTTGAGGAAGCCTTCCACGGCTGGGTGCCGATGGCGATCCATTCGGTGACCACCCCGGTCCTGTGGCTGGCCATCGCCGGCGTGGTGCTGTCGTGGTTCTTCTACATGAAGCGCCCGGACATTCCCGAGGCGATCAAGAACCGCTTCTCGGGCCTGTACAAGCTGCTCGACAACAAGTACTACATGGACGCCATCAACCAGGCCGTGTTCGCGCGCGGTGCCCGCGTGCTGGGTACCGGCCTGTGGAAGGGTGGCGACCAGAGTTTCATCGACGGCCTGTTCGTCAATGGTTCGGCCCGCGTGGTGGCGTCGTTCGCCGCCGCCAGCCGCTACCTGCAATCGGGTTACATCTACCACTACGCATTCGCGATGATCGTCGGCATGCTGGTGCTGCTGACGCTCACCGTCACGGGCGTGATTGGCACCAAGTGATAGGCACCGAGTAAGGAAAACATAGAAATGGTTCTGTCTTTCGCAATCTGGCTGCCTATCTTCTTCGGCTTGCTGGTACTGGGCTCCGGCTCGGACCGCAGCGCCGGCTACGTGAGGTGGATGTCGCTGTTCGGCTCGATCGCCAGCTTCATCGTCACGCTGCCGCTGGTGTTCCACTTCGACAAGTCCACCGCTGCGATGCAGTTCGTGGAGAAATCGAACTGGATCGAGCGCTTCAACATCCAGTACCACCTGGGCGTTGACGGCATCTCGATGTGGTTCGTCGTGCTGACGGCCTTCATCACCGTGATCGTCGTGATCTCGGCCTGGGAAGTGATCACCGAGCGCGTGGCCGAGTACATGGCCTCGTTCCTGATCCTGTCGGGCCTGATGGTCGGCGTCTTCTGCGCGCTCGACGGCCTGCTGTTCTACGTGTTCTTCGAAGCCACCCTGATCCCGATGTACATCATCATCGGCGTGTGGGGCGGCCCGAACCGTGTGTACGCGGCCTTCAAGTTCTTCCTCTACACGCTGCTGGGCTCGCTGCTGACGCTGGTCGCGCTGCTGTACCTGTACAACAAGACCGGTAGCTTCGAGATCCTGCAGTGGCACCAGGCCAAGCTGTCGATGAACGAGCAGATCGCGCTGTTCATTGCCTTCTTCATGGCTTTTGCGGTCAAGGTGCCGATGTGGCCGGTGCACACCTGGCTGCCGGACGCCCACGTGGAAGCGCCGACCGGCGGCTCCGTGGTGCTGGCCGCGATCATGCTGAAGCTCGGTGCCTACGGCTTCCTGCGGTTCTCGCTGCCAATCGCGCCCGACGCGAGCCATTCGCTGGCTGGTTTCGTCATCACGATCTCGCTGATCGCCGTGATCTACATCGGCCTGGTCGCGCTGGTGCAGGCCGACATGAAGAAGCTGGTGGCATATTCGTCGATTGCGCACATGGGCTTCGTGACGCTCGGTTTCTTCATCTTCAATGAAATCGGCATCGAAGGCGGCATCGTGCAGATGATCTCGCACGGCTTCATCTCGGGCGCCATGTTCCTTTGCATCGGCGTGCTGTATGACCGCGTGCACTCGCGCCAGATCGCCGACTACGGCGGCGTGGTGAACACCATGCCGAAGTTCGCCGCGCTGTCGGTGTTCTTCGCGATGGCCAACTGCGGCCTGCCGGCGACCTCCGGTTTCGTTGGCGAGTTCATGGTGATCCTGGGCTCGGTCAAGTATGACTTCTGGATCGGCGTGCTCGCCGCCACCGCGCTGATCTTCGGCGCCGCCTACTCGCTGTGGATGGTCAAGCGCGTGATTTTCGGCGACGTCGTGCACCAGCATGTCCGCGAACTGGCGGACCTGAATAAGCGCGAGTTCGTGATGCTGGGCCTGCTCGCCATCATGACGCTGTACATGGGCCTGCACCCGAAGCCCTTCACCGACGTGATGCACGCTTCGGTGGTCAACCTGCTGTCCCACGTGGCGCAGTCGAAGCTGTAAGCGGGGAGAGATAACACTATGCAACCGTCCTCGACTCTAGCCCCTGTGGCGCCGATTATTTTCCTGGCGATCGCGATCGCCGCGGTCAACTGGATCGACCTTGCCCGCGGCAAGGGCAAGCAAAGCGTCGCCTATCCGCTGTCGCTGCTGTTCACGCTGGTGCTGACCGTCTGGTTCGGCATCAATGCCGCGGCCGGCGAGACGCACTACGCGTTCGCCAACCTGGTGGTGATCGACCCGATGGCCAATGTGCTGTCGGCGTTCTGCTCGGCCGGCCTGTTCATCACGCTGGTCTACACGCGCCGCTACCTGGCCGACCGCTCCATGTACGCGGGCGAGTTCTACCAGCTCGCGCTGTTCACCCTGGGCGGCCAGATCGTCATGATCACCGGCAACAACTTCCTGACCCTGTACCTGGGCCTGGAACTGCTGTCGCTGTCGTCCTACGCGCTGGTGGCGCTGCGCCGCGAGTCGCGCGTGACGTCGGAATCGGCCATGAAGTACTTCGTGCTGGGCGCGCTGGCTTCGGGCTTCCTGCTGTACGGCATCTCGATGATGTATGGTGCGACCGGTTCGCTGAACCTGGGCGAGGTGTTCCGCGTGGTGGAGTCTGGCCGCGTCAACACCACCATGCTGGCCTTCGGCGTGGTCTTCATCGTCGCCGGCCTGTCGTTCAAGATCGGTGCCGCGCCGTTCCACATGTGGATCCCGGATATCTACGAGGGTTCGCCGACCGCGGTGACGCTGCTGATCGCCGGTGGCCCGAAGGTGGCGGCATTCGCGCTGATCGTGCGCGTGCTGGTGGAAGGCCTGCTGCCGCTGGCCGCAGACTGGCAGAGCATGCTGGTGGTGCTGGCCATCGTGTCGCTGGCGATCGGCAACCTGACCGCCATCGTCCAGACCAACCTGAAGCGGATGCTGGCTTATTCGACCATTTCGCACATGGGCTTCGTCCTGCTGGGCATGCTGTCCGGCGTGGTGGCCAACAAGGCGGATGGCGCGGCGAATGCTTACGGCGCGTCGATGTTCTACTCGGTGACGTACCTGCTGACCACGCTGGGTACCTTCGGCCTGATCCTGCTGCGCACCACCAAGGGTTTCGAGGCTGAAACGCTGGAAGACCTGAAGGGCATGTCGCGCCGCAACCCGTGGTTTGCGTTCCTGATGCTGGTGATGATGTTCTCGCTGGCCGGCATCCCGCCGACCGTGGGCTTCTACGCCAAGCTGTCGGTGCTCGAAGCCGTGGTGAAGTCGGGCATGACCTGGCTGGCCGTGGTGGCGGTGCTGTTCTCGCTGATCGGTGCCTTCTACTACCTGCGTGTGGTCAAGCTGATGTACTTCGACGCACCGGTCGGCGAAGAGCCGCTGGAGGCCACCACTGGCCTGCGTTCGGTGCTGAGCCTGAACGGCGCGGCAGTGATCGTGCTGGGCATCTTCCCGGCTGCGCTGATGAACCTGTGCTATCAGGCCATCCGCGCAACGCTGGCCTCGTAACCGTACGAGGCGGCAAGACATGAGTTCCCCGACGGGCGGCTGGTTTGTCATCTTGTTGGCACTGGTTTGTGCCAACCTGCCGTTCGTCAACCAGCGCCTGTTTGCAGTGATTCCACTGCGCTGGAGCCGCAAGCCGCTGTGGCTGCGGCTGCTGGAACTGATCTGCTGGTATGTGGCAGCCGGCCTGGCCGGCTTTGCGGTGGAGGCGAGCCTTGGCAATGCCTTTCCGCAAGGCTGGCAGTTCTATGCCATCACGGCGTGCATGATGCTGGTGTTCGCCTTCCCAGGCTTTACCTGGCAGTACCTCGTCAAACACCGCACGGCCTGAAGCCGGTCATGAAGCCGCCGGGCGTGCGAATCACCCGGAGCGCTTATGACGGAAAAGACCCAGGACAACCTCGCCCCGCCGTCAGGCGATGAAGGGCTCAAGGAAGTCTGCGTTGCTTCGGCAACCGTCCATCGCGGAAAATTCCTCACGCTGAAGCAAGACATCGTCCGCCTGCCTGATGGCAAGCAGACTGGCCGCGAGTACATCGTTCATCCGGGCGCGGTCATGATGATTCCGCTGTTCGACGACGGCACCGTGCTGATGGAGCGGCAGTTCCGCTACCCGATCGGTGAAGTCATGCTCGAATTCCCAGCCGGCAAGCTCGATCCGCAAGAAGGCGCGCTGCGCTGCGGCGAGCGCGAGCTGGAAGAGGAAACTGGCTACAGCGCGGCGCGCTGGGATTACCTGACCCGCATTCACCCCGTCATTTCGTACTCGACCGAGTTCATCGACGTGTTCCTCGCGCGCGACCTGACCGCAGGGCAGGCGAAGCTCGATGACGGCGAATTCCTCGAAACCTTCATCGTCCCGGCCGGCCAGGTGCTGGACTGGGTGCGCCAGGGCCGCATTACCGACGTGAAGACCATCATCGGCGCATTCTGGCTGGAGAAGGTAATCTCGGGGGTGTGGCAACCCGGCGAACAGCCGGTGCCGCGCTGAAGCCGCCACGGCGGCCCGCAGTGCAGAACGGTATGCTTTTCGCGCCATCTGGTGCGGGAAATCCCTTCCGAAAAAAATTAGCACGACCGTTCACAAAATTGGGTTTCACGGATACTATTGCTTTTGACGGGCTGGAAAGATCATGAAGGTGCTCGACCTGCGTTGCGCGCAAGACCATCGTTTCGAGGGCTGGTTCGCCTCGGAGGACGATGCGCAGACGCAACTCGCAAGTGACCTCGTCCAGTGCCCGGTCTGCGGTGACCACGCCGTGAGCCGGCTGCCAAGCGCGCCGCGCCTGAACCTCTCGGGCGCGACGCAGGTGCAGCGCGGCCAGGCAGAGGCGGGGCAGGCGGCGCAAGTGCCGGCTGCCCTGGAAGTCTTGCAGGCGGCCTATCTGAAGGCCGTGCGGCAGGTGATGGCACAGACCGAGGACGTGGGCGACCGCTTTGCCGAGGAGGCAAGGCGCATGCATTACGACGAGGCACCGGAGCGCGGTATCCGCGGTTCGGCTTCCCCGGAGGAGGTGCAGGCGCTGGCGGAAGAGGGCATCGAAACAATCCCGCTCGTGGTGCCGGATGCTTTGAAGCAGACGGCTCACTGAATTGCGTCCTGTGCCCGTGGTTCGCGGCGCAAGACGCGCAGGCAGAACTACTTGCCGGCGCCGTGCCGGCATCACAGGAGACGGGCATGGATCTCAATTACTCGGCGTCCGACAACGCCTTCCGCGAGGAAGTGCGTAGCTGGCTGGAAGCCAATCTGCCGGCGGATATCCGCAGCAAGGTGCTCAACCATCGCCGGCCCAGCCGCGACGACCTGGTGCGCTGGCACAAGATCCTGGCGGGCAAGGGCTGGTCGACGCCGCACTGGCCCGTGCAATATGGCGGCACCGGCTGGAACGCCACGCAGCGCCATATCTGGGACGAGGAAAACGCCCGCGCCGGCGCGCCCGGCGTGCTGCCGTTCGGCGTGGCCATGGTCGCGCCCGTGATCATGAAGTACGGCAACGAGCAGCAGAAGTCTTACTACCTGCCGCGTATCCTGGACTGCACCGACTGGTGGTGCCAGGGCTATTCCGAGCCGGGTTCGGGTTCGGACCTGGCCTCGCTCAAGACCCGCGCCGAGCTGACCCCGGACGGCAAGCACTACATCGTCAACGGCCAGAAGACCTGGACCACGCTCGGCCAGCACGCCGACATGATCTTCTGCCTGGTCCGCACCGATCCGGAAGCGAAGAAGCAGGAAGGCATCTCGTTCCTGCTGATCGACATGAAGACGCCGGGCATCACCGTGCGTCCGATCATCATGCTCGACGAAGACCATGAAGTGAACGAAGTCTTCTTCGACAACGTCAAGGTGCCGGTGGAAAACCGCGTTGGCGAGGAGAACAAGGGCTGGACCTACGCCAAGTACCTGCTCGGCCACGAGCGCACCGGCATTGCCCGTGTCGGCAATTCCAAGCGCGAGCTGGGCTTCCTCAAGCGCGTGGCGCGCCAGCAGCAGAAGAACGGCAAGCCGCTGCTGGAAGATCCGGTCTTCGGCGCCAAGGTTGCCGCGCTGGAAATCGAACTGATGGCGCTGGAGATCACCGTGCTGCGCGTGGTGTCGAGCGAAGCCGCGGGCAAGGGCCCCGGCCCGGAAGCTTCGATGCTGAAGATCAAGGGCACCGAGATCCAGCAGCTGCTGACCGAGCTGATGGTCGAAGCCGTCGGCCCCTATGCCCAGCCGTTCGACCCGGCCTACCTGGAGTGCGAGCACGAGCACGCGGTGACCGGCTACGACGACGCCGCCCCGCTGGCCGCCTACTACTTCAACTATCGCAAGACCTCCATCTACGGCGGGTCCAACGAAATCCAGCGCAACATCATCAGCCAGATGATCCTGGGGCTGTGAGGAGACACGGAACATGAACTTCAATCTCAGCGACGAACAGAAGCAGCTGGCTGACGCCGTACGCCGTTTCATCGACAAGGACTACGACTTCGAGTCGCGCAAGAAGCGCTACGAGAGCGAGGCCGGCTATGGCGAGTCCGCCTGGGGCTCGCTGGTCGAGCTCGGCCTGACCGCGCTGCCGGTGGCCGAAGAGCAGGGCGGCTTCGCGGGCAAGGCGCTGGACATGATGGTGGTGCAGCAGGAGCTCGCCCGCGGCCTGGTCGTCGAGCCGTACCTGGCGACCGTCGTGGGCGCGTATGCCCTGAGCCTGGCCGGTGGCCAGGAGGCGCTGCTGGAGCAAGTGGCCGGCGGCGAACTCAAGCTCGCCGTGGCCTTCAACGAGCCGCAGGCGCGCTACGAGCTGAACAACGTGCGCGTGACCGCGCGCGACGGCAAGCTTTACGGCCGCAAGGCTGTAGTGATCCATGGCGGCCAGGCCGACAAGCTGATCGTCTCGGCGCGCACCAGCGGCGCGGACGCCGACCGCGACGGCATCTCGCTGTTCCTGGTCGATGCCAAGGGCGCCGGCGTCAGTGTCAAGGACTACCGCACCATCGACAACCTGCGCGCCGCCGATATCACGTTCCAGGACGCGCCGGCTCAATTGCTCGGCGAGGCCGGCAAGGCCTTCGACCAGGTCGAGCAGGTCGCCGATTACGCGGCGGTGCTGCTGTGCGCCGAGGCCGTGGGCGTGATGGATACGCTCAACGCCGCCACGCTGGAATATGCCAAGACGCGCCAGCAGTTTGGCCAGCCGATTGCGCGCTTCCAGGCGCTGCAGCACCGCATGGTCGAGATGTTCATCCAGGCCGAGCAGTCGCGCTCGATCACGCTGCTGGCCGCGGCCCGCTTTGAAGAGGCGACACCGGAAGAGCGTCGCCGCTACGTCTCGGCTGCCAAGGCCCGCGTCGGCCAGGCAGCGCGCTACGTCGGCCAGGAGGCGGTACAGATCCACGGCGGCATGGGCGTGACCAACGAATTGCCGGCCGCGCACATGTTCAAGCGCCTGACGCTCATCAACACCACGTTCGGTGACGTCGACCATCACCTGGCCCGTTTTGCCGGCCAGGCAAGCTTCCAGCAAGCTGCCTGATCCAAGCGATGCCAATCGAAGCCGCGCCGTAGTCCAGGCGCGGCTTTTTTCTTTGCGCGCAGTTAGGGGCGGGTTCGGCAAATACGGACGCACGCCATTACCCGCCATGCGATTATCGCGATGACAAGTCAAAAGTCAGCGACAACGGAGACCCCACCAATGCTGTATTTCGAGGACTTTGCAGTCGGCAGCCGCCGCGAGCTCGGCTCCTACCTCGTCACCGAGGAAGAGATCCTCGGCTTTGCCCGCCAGTATGACCCGCAGCCCTTCCATATCGACAAGGAGGCCGCCGCCAAGAGCATCTATGGCGGACTGATCTCCAGCGGCTGGATGACCTGCTCGATCATGATGCGCCTGCTGGTGCTGAGCACCGTCGGCAAGTCGGCGAGCATGGGTTCGCCGGGCGTCGACGAGATCCGTTGGCTGAAGCCGGTCTATGCCGGCGACACGCTGTCCGTGGTGTTCATCGTGCTCGATTCCCGGCCGTCGCAATCCAAGCCGGACCGCGGCGTGGTCCATACCCAATGGGAAGCTACCAACCAGCGCGGCGAACTGGTCTGCACGGTCAAGGGCATGGGCATGTACGGCCGCCGCCCCGCCTGAGTCCCCTAACCTAAACAACGAGGAGATAACCGACATGCGTACCATCGCATCGCTCGAAGAACTGGAAAGCCTGCAAGGGCAGGAAGTCGCCGTCAGCGACTGGATGGAGATCACCCAGGAGCAGGTGAACCTGTTTGCCGAAGCGACCGGCGATCACCAGTGGATCCACGTCGACGTGGAGCGCGCAAAGAAGGAGTCGCCGTACGGCGGCCCGATCGCGCACGGCTTCCTGACGCTGTCGCTGGTGCCGAAGTTCATGCACAACGCGCTGCACATGCCGTCCAAGATCGGCGTGAACTATGGCCTGAACCGCGTGCGCTTCACCGCGCCGGTGCCGGTGGGCAGCAAGCTGCGCGCGCGCATCAAGCTGCAGAAGGTCGAGCGGCTCGACCCATTGCCGAAGTCGCCCGAGCTCGTAGGCGCCCAGTCGACCTGGGAAGTGACGATTGAGCGCGAGGGCAGCGACCGTCCGGTGTGCGTCGCCGAGTCCATCAGTCGCCGATACGGATGAGCCGTTGTTGTTTTGTTGATACAGGAAGAAAAAAGCCGTCGACAGGCGGCTTTTTTCAATTTTTGACGATAATGCGGACACTGCAACACATTTGAAGTAAATCCAACATCTCTTTTGAGAATTGTCCGTTTTTCTGAACACTGTGTTCTGTGCTGTTGGGTTTACCCGTAATGCTGCATTGCGGTACAGTCGCGCCCACGATGTTTTACGTGTTGCACATTCCGGCCGGAAACCGCGCTTGCCCACAAGGCAGGCTTGTCGGGAAGTGCAAAAACTTCGTGGTTCAACGCTACCCGGCTGCAGTCCTGAGCCGGGACCGTTCGCGGTTTCGGCCATCAGGTGCCGCAGTGCTACCGCCTCAGGCGGGCCGCTCGCGCAGTCGTCAGCTGTCCTTCCGTGTTCATGGCGTTGTCAGGCCGCATGGTCATCCGGCGTTAGATCCGCCAGACCTCAACGCCAGCTAAGGACACGTCCTTCCGGTTTTCCCTCAGCCCAACGCCTCTTGCTTCCGGCATCAGGCGGTGAAGCCACGCTTTGCCCAAGCGCGGCCTAACCAAACCAGTCGTGACATGAAGAAACCCATACTGCCGCGGTGGACGCGGTCCCTGCCAAGCCTCGGCCTGCTCTTGCTGCTCGCCGGCTGCAACATGACGCTGCTCGACCCGAAGGGGCAGGTAGGCGTCGACATCAAAGGCATCATCCTGATCGCCACCTGGCTCATGCTGCTGGTGGTGTTGCCGGTGATCGTCCTGACGCTGGTGTTCGCCTGGAAGTACCGCGCCAGCAATACCTCGGCACGCTATGAACCCGACTGGTCGCACTCGACCGCGATCGAAGTCGTGGTGTGGCTGATTCCCTGCCTGATCATCATCGCGCTGGGCATCATCACGTGGAAGTCCTCGCACGACCTGGATCCGTACAAGCCGCTGGAATCCAAGCAGAAGCCGATCACCGTCGAGGCGGTGGCGATGAACTGGAAGTGGCTGTTCATCTATCCGGAACTGAAGATCGCGACGGTCAACCAGATCGCGTTCCCGGTGGGCACGCCGGTGAACTTCAAGATCACGTCCGATTCGATCATGAATTCGTTCTTCATCCCGCAACTGGGCAGCCAGGTTTACGCCATGGCCGGGATGGAGACCAAGCTGCACCTGATTGCCAACGAGGCCGGCACGTATGACGGCATGTCCGCCAACTACAGCGGCGGCGGCTTCTCGGGCATGAAGTTCAAGGCGACGGCCATGTCGAACTTCGAGTTCGACGCGTGGGTCGCCAAGGTGCGCGCATCCGAACGCCAGCTCGCCAGCGCGGACTACAAGGTCCTGGCCAAGCCGAGCGAAGCGGAGCCGGTGGCCTACTACGGCAAGGTCGAAGACGGCCTGTTCACCGGCATCCTGCACCAGTACATGGGCAACGACGGCCACGCCATGGCCCGCGAAGGCTTTGATGGCGGCCCGATCTGCACGTCGCGTAACACGCTCGGCGAAGAGCGGGTGTCCATGGCCACGCCGGCCAAGCCGGCGCTGGGCGCGCAATCCTAGGAGCAATGATGTTTGGCAAATTGAGTTTGTCGGCGATTCCGTTTCATGAGCCGATCATCATGGTCGTACTGGCCGGCGTCGCCATCGGCGGCGCTGCGCTGCTAGGCGCGATCACGTATTTCAAGAAGTGGGGCTACCTCTGGAATGAGTGGTTCACTTCGGTCGATCACAAGAAGATCGGTGTGATGTACTGCCTGGTCGCGCTGGTCATGCTGCTGCGCGGCTTTTCCGACGCGGTCATGATGCGCGCGCAACTGGCGCTCGCCACGAACGGTGCCCACGGCGTCCTGCCGCCGGAACACTACGACCAGATCTTCACCGCCCACGGCGTGATCATGATCTTCTTCGTGGCCATGCCGCTGATGACGGGCCTGATGAACCTCGTGGTGCCGCTGCAGATCGGCGCGCGCGACGTGGCCTTCCCGTTCCTGAACACGCTGTCGTTCTGGCTGTTCGTGTCGGGCGCCATGCTGGTGAACATCTCGCTGGGCGTTGGCGAATTCGCCAAGACCGGCTGGCTCGCTTACCCGCCGCTGTCCGGCCTGGATTTCAGCCCGGGCGTAGGGGTGGACTACTACCTCTGGTCCTTGCAGATCTCGGGGTTGGGCACGCTGCTGACCGGCGTGAACTTCCTGGTGACCATCCTGAAGATGCGCGCCCCGGGCATGACCCTGATGCGCATGCCGGTGTTCACCTGGACGGTCCTGTGCACCAACGTGCTGATCGTGGCTGCCTTCCCGGTGCTGACCGTGTCGCTGGCACTGCTGGGCCTGGACCGCTACTTCGACATGCACTTCTTCACGAACGATGGCGGCGGCAATGCCATGATGTACGTGAACCTGATCTGGATCTGGGGCCACCCCGAGGTGTACATCCTGATCCTGCCGGCGTTCGGTATCTTCTCTGAAGTCATCGCCACGTTCTCGGGCAAGAAGCTGTTCGGCTACAAGGGCATGGTGTACGCGACCTCGGCCATCATGGTGCTGTCGTTCATCGTGTGGCTGCACCACTTCTTCACGATGGGCTCGGGCGCGAACGTCAACGCGTTCTTTGGCATCACGACCATGATCATCTCCATCCCGACCGGGGTGAAGATCTTCAACTGGCTCTTCACGATGTACCGCGGCCGCGTGCAGATGACCTCGCCGGTGCTGTGGACGCTGGGCTTCATGATCACCTTCGTGATCGGCGGCATGACCGGCGTGCTGATGGCCGTGCCGGCAGCCGACTTCGTGCTGCACAACAGCCTGTTCCTGATCGCCCACTTCCACAACGTGATCATCGGCGGCGTGCTGTTCGGCTACCTGGCCGGCATCACCTACTGGTGGCCGAAGGCGTTCGGCTTCAAGCTGAACGAGCGTCTGGGCAAGTGCGCGTTCTGGTGCTGGCTGGTTGGCTTCTACTTCGCCTTCATGCCGCTGTATGTGCTGGGCCTGATGGGCATGACCCGTCGCCTGAACCACACCGACAACCCGGCCTGGACGCCGTGGCTGTACCTGGCCGTGGTCGGCGTGGTGTTCGTCGCGCTGGGCATCTTCTTCCAGGTGCTGCAGATCGTCGTGTCGATCCGCGACCGCAAGAAGCTGGCCGATGTGACCGGCGACCCGTGGGGTGGCCGCACGCTGGAATGGGCCACTTCGTCGCCGCCGCCGTTCTACAACTTCGCGCACACCCCGGTGGTGCGTGACCTAGACGCGTTCGCCGACATGAAGGCCCGTGGCGAGAAGCTGCCGACCAGCGGCTACGAGCAGATCCACATGCCGAAGAACACCGGCGCGGGCTTCTGGATGGGCCTGTACAGCCTGGTCCTTGGCTTTGCCCTGGTCTGGCACATCTGGTGGCTTGCCGCCGTTGGCCTGATCGGCATGGTGGTGTCGTTCATCCGCCGCGCCAACGATGACCACATCGACTACTACGTGCCGGCCGCCGAGGTCGAGCAGATTGAAACGCGCCAACTGCAGCGCATTGCTTCGCAGGCCTGATGACCATGTCGACAGAAGTCCTTGATCGCTTCGGGGCGGCGCAAGCCCCGGCTCATGCGCACTCGCACGACGAGACGCACGACCACGCGCACCACGACACCAGCGAGAACACCATCTTTGGTTTCTGGCTGTACCTGATGAGCGACTGCATCCTGTTCGCGTGCCTGTTCGCCGCGTTCGCCGTCCTGCGCGGCGAAGTGGCGGGCGGTCCGTCGGGCAAGGAGCTGTTCGAGCTCAACTACGTGCTCGTCGAGACCTTCATCCTGCTGTTCTCGTCGATCACGTACGGTTTCGCGATGATCTCGCTGCAGAACCGTTCGAAGGTACGGGTGCTGGTCTGGCTGGGCATTACCTTCCTGCTGGGCGCCGCGTTCATGTACATGGAAATCAATGAATTCCATCACCTGATCGCCGAAGGCGCCGGCCCGAGCCGCAGCGCGTTCCTGTCGTCGTTCTTCACGCTGGTCGGCACCCACGGCCTGCACGTCGCAAGCGGCATGGTGTGGATGCTGGTCCTGATGTGGCAAGTCAGCAAGAAGGGCCTGACCCCGACCATGTCCAAGCGCCTGAACTGCCTCAGCCTGTTCTGGCACTTCCTGGACGTCGTCTGGATCGGCGTCTTCACCGTGGTCTACCTGATGGGGGCAATGTAAATGGCACAGCAACACGCAGCGTCCGCGCACGCCGAGTCGCACGGCCACAGCAGCTTCAAGTCCTATGTGATCGGCTTCGTGCTGGCGGTGGTCCTGACCGTCATCCCGTTCAAGATCGTGATGGACGGCACCATGGACCGCGGCACGACCCTCCTGATCATCCTCGGCATGGCCGCGGTGCAGGTGGTCGTGCACCTGAAGTACTTCCTCCATATGGATGGCTCGAAGCAGCAGCGCTGGAACGTGATGTCGTTCCTGTTCACGCTGCTGATCCTGTTCATCGTGCTGGCCGGCTCGCTCTGGATCATGCACAACATGAACGCGAACATGATGCCGTGGATGATGAAGTAATCGTCTTCGGACGATAGAAGAACGGGGCCTTCGGGCCCCGTTTTTGTTTGCGGCGGTGCACCATGCGACGCGGCGCCGCACAACTCACGACAGTCTGCCTCCTCTGCCCCGAAGCCCGCGGCCGGTTCTCCCTTGCACCTGATTGCGCCGTGCACGATGGCGGTGCGTAGTCGCCGACCGGGGCCCAGCACCAGCATGGTGCTTCCGCGCGAAACCTCCAAACGAATTGTCTCTTGCCGGGCGCCCGGCGGTGCCAGACCGCAGGCGGGAGCCGTGCGTTCCCTGGCACGCTAGTTGCAGATGCATCACCCGGGGTGCGTTGAGTCCCGTAACCAAACGATAAAGGGAGCAGCAATGAAACGACGTGACATGCTGAAGCTGTCGGCGGTAGCCGCCGCGGCAATGATCGGCGCCAGCCCGCTGGCGATGGCGCAGTCCAAAGAGCCGATCAAGGTCGGCATCCTGCATTCGCTGTCCGGCACCATGGCGATTTCCGAGACGTCGCTCAAGGACGTGGCGCTGATGACCATCGACGAGATCAACAAGAGCGGCGGCGTGCTCGGCCGCAAGCTCGAACCCGTGGTCGTGGATCCCGCGTCGAACTGGCCGCTGTTTGCCGAGAAGGCGCGTCAGCTGATCACCAAGGACAAGGTCGCCGTCACGTTCGGCTGCTGGACTTCGGTGTCGCGAAAGTCGGTGCTGCCGGTCTACGAAGAGCTGAATTCGCTGCTGTTCTACCCCGTGCAGTATGAGGGCGAGGAGATGTCGAAGAACGTCTTCTACACGGGCGCGGCGCCCAACCAGCAGGCCATTCCGGCGGTCGAGTACCTGATGAGCAAGGAAGGCGGCGGCGCCAAGCGCTTCTTCCTGCTGGGTACCGACTACGTCTATCCGCGCACCACCAACAAGATCCTGCGCGCCTTCCTGAAGAGCAAGGGCGTCGCCGACAAGGACATCGAAGAGGTCTACACGCCGTTCGGCCACAGCGACTACCAGACCATCGTCGCCAACATCAAGAAGTTCTCGCAGGGCGGCAAGACCGCCGTGATCTCCACCATCAACGGCGACTCCAACGTGCCGTTCTACAAGGAACTCGGCAACGCCGGCCTGAAGGCCAAGGACGTCCCGGTGGTCGCCTTCTCCGTGGGCGAGGAAGAGTTGCGCGGCATCGACACCAAGCCGCTGGTCGGCCACCTGGCGGCATGGAACTACTTCATGTCCGTCAAGAACCCCGAGAACGATGCGTTCAAGAAACAGTGGGCTGCCTGGGTCAAGGCGAACAACCTGCCGGGCGGCGACAAGCGCGTGACCAACGATCCGATGGAAGCCACCTACGTGGGCATCCACATGTGGGCGCAGGCCGTGAAGAAAGCCGGTACCACGGACACCGACAAGGTGCGTGCCGCCATGTACGGCCAGACCTTCAAGGCGCCCGACGGCTTCACCCTGACCATGGGCGAGAACCACCACCTCTACAAGCCGGTGATGATCGGCGAGGTCAAGGGCGACGGACAGTTCACCGTCGTGTGGAAGACGCCCAAGGCCATACGCGCGCAGCCGTGGAGCCCGTTCATCGCCGGCAACGAAGGCAAGCCGGACAAGGTGATGTAAGGCTGCCTGCCGTTGCAGCCTGACAGGCACGCACCGCCGGTTCTCCGTAGCCGGCAGTGCGTGCCGCGTCAGCCCGGTTCCCCAGAAAAAAAGCAGGCGCGGCCACGCGCCGCCCATTCGTCCAGCACCTATGTCCCAATCGTTACCGAAGAGCGCCATGCCGTGGCTGCGCGCCATGCTGGCTGCGCTGCTGCTTGCCGCGCCGCTATGGGCCGCTGCCGCGGGCGCATTGTCGCAGGCCGACCTCAAGCCACTGGCCGAGGACGATTTCGATGCCAAGACCGCGGCCCTGTCGGCGCTGGCCAAAGCTCCACCGGAACAGGCCGGTCCCATCCTGAAAGCGTTGCAGGACGATGCGCTGCAATACGCGCCGTCGGTAGGCATGGTGCGCCAGGAAGGCGACAAGACCGTCGATGCCATCACCGGCCAGCCGGTCAAGGTCAAGGCCGACGAGCTGGAATCACTGACCCTGAATAACAGCCTGCGCGCGATCGTCGACAGCGCGGCAAGCAGCCTGCAGCTGCAGTCGCCCGATATCGCGGTGCGCACGCAGGCCATCAATACGCTGTACGACCAGCCCGAGAGTGCCTCGCGTGCCAGCGTCGAAGCCGCGCGCAAGATGGAGGCCGATCCCGGTCTGCGCGCCCGGTTGGACGTGATCTGGGCCACTTCCGTGCTGGCGGAGGAGACCCAGCCGGGAGATTCGGCGCAGCGCGAAGCGCGACTCGAAGCCATTCGTGTCCTGGGCCGCGACAGCAATCCGCAAAGCCGCCAGAAACTGGCTCCGCTGGTCGAGCGCGGCAGTGACGGCAAGTACCGTGAAGCCGATGTCGAAGTGCGCGTTGCCGCCCAGCAGGCACTCGATGCATTGCGCAGCGACCAGCGCCGTGCCGAGCTGATCGGCAACCTGTTTGCCGGCCTGAGCCTGGGCAGCGTGCTGCTGCTGGCCGCGCTGGGCCTGGCCATCACCTATGGCCTGATCGGCGTCATTAACATGGCGCACGGCGAGTTCCTGATGATCGGCGCGTATGCGACCTACGTGGTGCAGACGCTGTTCCGCACCTATGCGCCCGGCGCGTTCGACTGGTACCTGCCGGCGGCGCTGCCGGCCTCGTTCCTGGCGGCGGGCATCGTCGGTTTCGTGCTCGAGCGGCTGGTGCTGCGCCATCTCTACGGGCGGCCCCTGGAGACGCTGCTGGCCACGTTCGGCGTGAGCCTGCTGCTGATGCAGGCGGTGCGCACACTGTTCGGCGCGCAGAACGTGGAAGTCGCCAATCCGGCCTGGATGAGCGGTGGCATGGAGTGGATGCCGGGTCTGGTGATCCCGTACAACCGCATCGTCATCATCCTGTTCGCGCTGGCCGTGGTGGCGGTCGCATGGGCGGTGCTCAACCGCACGCGCCTTGGCCTGTTTGTTCGCGCGACCACGCAGAACCGCACCATGGCCGCCTGCGTGGGCGTGCGCACATGGAAGGTGGACAGCTATGCCTTTGCCTTCGGTGCGGGCATTGCCGGCATGGGCGGCTGCGCGCTGTCGCAGATCGGCAATGTCGGTCCGGATCTGGGCCAGGCGTACATCATCGATTCCTTCATGGTCGTGGTGCTGGGCGGGGTAGGGCAGCTGGCCGGCACCATCGTCGGCGCATTCGGGCTGGGCATCATCAACAAATTCATCGAGCCGTTCTACGGTGCGGTGCTGGCCAAGATCTTCGTCCTGGTGCTGATCGTGCTCTTTATCCAGAAGCGGCCGCAGGGACTTTTCGCGCTCAAGGGGCGCAGCGCGGAGGCATGATGCAGAGCTTTCATTCCAACTCTCCAGGCGCGCCTTTCCGGCTTGCGGTGCCCGAGCGCCAGCCGCTGTTCAGCCGCCGGGCCTGGACGATGCTGGCAGTATTGACACTCGTGGTGGCGATCGGCGTGCCGGTGTGCGCGCTGCTGGTGCCCGCAGGCCATCCGCTGCACCTGTCGGCCTACGCGCTGACGCTGGTCGGCAAGATCATGTGCTTTGCGCTCGCCGCGATTGCGCTGGACCTGGTGTGGGGCTATTGCGGCATCCTGAGCCTGGGTCACGGGCTGTTCTTCGCGCTCGGCGGCTATGCGATGGGTATGTACCTGATGCGGTCCATCGGTCGCGAAGGCGTGTACAAGAGCGATCTGCCGGACTTCATGGTGTTTCTCGACTGGAAGGAGCTGCCGTGGTTCTGGCACGGCACCGAGCACCTCGGCTATGCGCTGCTGCTGGTGGTGCTGGTCCCCGGCGTTCTGGCGTGGCTGTTCGGCTTCTTTGCGTTCCGCTCGCGCATCAAGGGCGTGTACCTGTCGATCATCACGCAGGCCATGACGTACGCGGCGATGCTGCTGTTCTTCCGCAACGAAACGGGCTTTGGCGGCAACAACGGGTTCACCGACTTCAAGCGTATCGCCGGCTATGCCATTGCCGCGCCGCAGACGCGCGCGGCGCTGTTCGTGCTGACCTTCCTTGCGCTGGTCGCAGGGTTCGTGGCTTGCCGCTATATCGTCACGTCCAAGCTGGGCCGCGTCGTGACCGCCATACGCGATGCCGAGATGCGCGTGATGTTCTCGGGCTACAACCCGCTCGGCTACAAGCTGTTCGTATGGACGTTCTCGGCCGTGCTGTGCGGCATTGCCGGCGCGCTGTACGTGCCGCAGGTGGGCATCATCAACCCGGGCGAGATGTCGCCGGGCAATTCCATCGAGATGGCCGTATGGGTGGCCGTGGGTGGCCGCGGTACGCTGATCGGGCCGGTGATCGGCGCATTCCTGGTCAACGGTGCCAAGACCATGTTCACGGCCTACTTTGCCGAGTACTGGCTGTTCCTGCTCGGCGCGATGTTCGTACTGGTCACGCTATACCTGCCCGATGGCGTGATCGGGCTGTGGAAGCGCCTGCGCGAACGCGGCAGCCGCGCAACGCCGGCGAGCCCGGTCGCACAGGAAGCCGTATCCAGTCCCGCCGTGGCGGGGCGTACCGGAGGTGAAGCATGAATGCCGCGCTTGAATACGGCCAGGCGGAAAGCGGCAACGCGACCGGTCTCGGCCGCGTGATGGAACCGGGCACGATCGATGTCTCGCACGGACCGATCCTTTACCTGGAAGACCTCACGGTGCAGTTCGACGGCTTTCGCGCGCTCAACAAGCTGAGCCTGTCGATCGACCACGGCGAATTGCGCTGCGTGATCGGCCCCAATGGCGCGGGCAAGACCACGATGATGGATGTCATCACCGGCAAGACCGGTCCGCGCAATGCCAACGTCAGCGGCCGCGTGTTCCTGGGCCAGACCATCGACCTGATGCGCATGACCGAGCCGCGCATCGCGCAGGTCGGCATCGGCCGCAAGTTCCAGAAGCCCACGGTATTTGAGCAGCATGCCGTCTGGGAGAACCTGGAGCTCGCGATGAAGGCCGACAAGCGCTGGTGGTCGTCGCTGCGCGCGCGGCTGACCGGGGAAGGGCATCGCCGCATCGAGGAAACACTGGCGCTGACGGGCCTTGAAGACGAGGCCTACCGCCCGGCGGGTCTGCTGTCGCACGGCCAGAAGCAGCGCCTGGAGATCGGCATGCTGCTGATGCAGCAACCCCAGTTGCTGTTGCTGGATGAGCCCGTGGCCGGCATGACCGATGAGGAAACCATGCAGCTCGCCGCGCTGCTGAACAGCCTGCGCGGCAGCTGTTCGATGATGGTGGTCGAGCACGACATGGAGTTCGTCGCGGCGCTGGCCGGCGGCGAAGGCAAAGTCACGGTACTTGCGGAAGGCAGCGTGCTGGCCGAAGGCACGCTCGACAGCGTCAAGCGCGATGACCGCGTGATCGAATCCTACCTGGGAAGATAGCCATGCTGCAGGTCAATGCACTGAACCAGTTCTACGGCGGCAGCCATATCCTGCGCAACGTCAGCTTCGAGGTGCCGCGCGGCAAGCTCACCACGCTGCTGGGCCGCAACGGCGTAGGCAAGAGCACCTTGCTCAAGTGCCTGATGGGCGTGGTGCCCACGCGCAGCGGCAGCATCCAGTGGGACGGCCACGCACTGGAGAAGAAGCCGCCCTATGAGAGGGTGTCGGCTGGCCTTGCCTACGTGCCGCAGGGGCGCGAGATCTTTCCACGGCTGACGGTGGAAGAGAACCTGCTGATCGGCGCGGCCAGCCGGGCGCGGCCCGCGGGCGTGCCGGACCGCATCTACCAGCTGTTCCCCGTGCTGCGCACCATGCGGCAGCGCCGCGGCGGCGACCTGTCGGGCGGCCAGCAGCAACAGCTTGCGATCGGCCGCGCGCTGATGAGCGAGCCCGGCCTGCTGATCCTGGACGAGCCGACCGAAGGTATCCAGCCGTCGATCATCCAGGACATCGGGCGCGCGCTGCGCCTGCTGGTCGACGAATTCGGCATGACAGTGCTGCTGGTCGAGCAGTACTACGAGTTCGCGCGCCATATTGCCGATCACTACGTGGTGATGAGCCGGGGCGAAGTCGTGGCGAAGGGCGAGGGCGTGAATATGGAGAACGACGGTGTGCGGGAGCTGATTGCCGTGTAATGGTGCAGGGCGAGTCGGTGAGTGCCGCGCGCTGCGCTTTCGTGACGGCGGACGGCGCGCTATGATTTCCGGCATCCGCTGCGGCGCATGCCGCGGCTCGCCCCTGCTTGCATTGCCGGGCCATTCATCGAGCCATGCGTCATCCTGATTTTCCTCCCACTACCGCCGTGCCTGCGCCATGGCAGGCCAGCCTGTGCCTGCGCTTTGCCGCGCGTGGCGGGCGCACCGTGCTGGCCGGACGGCAGCACCGGGGCCCGCTGATGGTGCAGAAGCCGCTCTATCCGGAAGGCGGCATCTGCCACGCCGTCATCCTGCATCCGCCGGCTGGCGTGGCGGGCGGCGACACTCTCGATATCACCCTGCATGCGGAAGCCGGCACCCACGCGGTCATCGCGACGCCAGGTGCAACCAAATGGTACAAGTCGCTCGGCCGTGACGCGTCGCAGCATGTGCGCCTGACGGTCGACGATGGCGCCCGGCTGGATTGGCTGCCGCAGGAGAACATCGTCTTCGATGATGCGCGCGCGCGCATCGCCACCGAACTGGCCGTTGCGCCGGGCGGCAGCGCGATCGGCTGGGACGCCGTGGTGCTCGGGCGGCAGGCGTCCGGCGAGCATTGGGCGCGGGGCTCCGTTTGGCTGGACACGCAGGTGCGCTGCGACGGGAGCGCGCTATGGATCGAGCAATCGCAGCTGGACGCCGCATCGGCATTGCGCGGCGCGGTACCCGGGCTGGACGGCATGTGCGTGCTGGGCACGCTCTGGGCCGTGGGCAGCGCAGCCACGCAGGAACTTGCCGAGACGCTGGCGGAGCGCCTGCCGTTCACGGCTGACCTGCGCGCTGGCGTGACGTGCCTGTCATCACCGGCGCAGTCGATGTTGCTGCTGCGCGTGCTGGGCCGGCAGATGGAGCCGGTCCGGCAGCTCATGGTTGACGCGTGGAGCGCGCTGCGCGAGCCGATCCACGGCGTGCCGGCACGGCCGCTGCGCCTGTGGGCCACGTGAGAGACAACAGCAACAAGGCATACGAGAACAACCAGGACACCGACGATGGAACTGACACCGAGAGAGAAAGACAAGCTGCTGATCTTCACCGCCGCACTGCTGGCCGAACGTCGGCGCGCGCGTGGGCTCAAGCTCAACTATCCGGAAGCGGTGGCGCTCATCACGGCCGCGATCATGGAAGGCGCGCGTGACGGCCGCACCGTGGCCGAACTGATGCACGAAGGCACCACCGTGCTGAGCCGCGACGACGTGATGGACGGCGTGGCCGAGATGATCCCCGAGATCCAGGTCGAAGCCACTTTCCCGGACGGCACCAAGCTCGTCACCGTTCATCATCCCATCGTCTGACGACGTACCGGACCCACCGACAACGCCAACAACATTCACCGAGAGCCTCCATGAACCGTTCCGCCTGCTTGCGCCTGTCTCTGGGCGCCACGCTGTCCCTCGCCGCGATGTCTGCGTTTGCCCATCCGGGCCATGATGCCGCCACCGTCGGCGCCAGCCTGTGGGCGGGCCTGCAGCATCCGTTCACCGGCGCCGATCACCTGCTGGCGATGGCCGCGGTGGGTGTCTGGAGCGCACTGGGTGCGCGCTCGGCCGCGGATACGCTGCGCCTGCCGCTCGCCTTCGTGACGTTGATGCTGGTCGGCGCCGCGCTCGGACTGGCCGGGCTCGCGCTGCCCGCGGTGGAGCCGATGATCGCCGCGTCGCTGCTGGTGGTGGGCGTGCTGGTGGCGAGCCGCGCGAAACTGCCGGCATGGGCCGGTATGGCGATCGTCGGCGGCTTCGCGGTGTTCCACGGCTATGCGCACGGTGCAGAGCTGCCGGCTACGGCCGCTGCAATGCCGGCTGTGCTGGCCTATGTCGGCGGATTCGCGGTGGCGACCATGGCGCTGCATCTGCTTGGTATTGTCGGCGGCACGTACTTGCGCCACCGCGCTGGCTGGCTCGCGCGCGTGGCCGGTGCGGGTGTGGCGCTGTACGGTGCCGGCCTGCTGGTTGCCTGAGGAGACGATGATGATCCCCGGTGAACTGATGCCCGCCGATGGCGAGATCGAACTCAACGCTGGCCGGCCCACGGCGAGCGTGACGGTTGCCAATACTGGCGACCGGCCGATCCAGGTCGGATCGCATTTTCATTTCTACGAAACCAACGCCGCGCTGGCGTTCGATCGGGAGGCCGCGCGCGGCTTCCGGCTGAATATCGCGGCCGGTACCGCGGTGCGGTTCGAGCCGGGCCAGACGCGCACCGTCGAGCTGGTGGCGCTCGATGGCGACAGGATCGTCTACGGCTTCAACGGCAAGATCATGGGAGCGCTGTGATGGTGAAGATCTCCAGGCAGGCCTATGCCGAAATGTTCGGCCCGACCACCGGCGACCGCGTGCGGCTGGCAGACACCGGGCTCGTGATCGAAGTCGAGAAGGACTTCACCATCTACGGCGAGGAAGTGAAGTTCGGTGGCGGCAAGGTGATCCGCGACGGCATGGGGCAGAGCCAGCGCATGGCGAAGGACTGCGTCGACACCGTCATCACCAATGCGCTGATCGTGGACCACTGGGGCATCGTCAAGGCCGATATCGGCTTGAAGGGCGGGCGCATCGCGGGGATCGGCAAGGCTGGCAATCCGGATATCCAGCCGGGCGTGACTATCGTGGTCGGTCCCGGCACCGAAGTGATTGCAGGCGAGGGCATGATCGTCACCGCTGGCGGCATCGATACGCACATCCACTTTATTTGCCCGCAGCAGATCGAAGAGGCGCTGATGAGCGGCGTGACCACCATGATCGGCGGCGGCACGGGCCCGGCCACGGGCACGTTCGCGACCACCGTCACACCGGGGCCGTGGTACATGGAGCGCATGCTACAGGCCATCGAGGCGTACCCGATGAACATTGGGTTGCTGGGCAAGGGCAACGCCAGCCAGCAGGCGCCGATCCTTGAGCAAGTGGAGGCGGGTGCCATCGGCCTCAAGCTGCACGAAGACTGGGGCACCACGCCCGCGGCGATCGACACTTGCCTGTCGGTGGCCGATGCGACCGATACGCAGGTTGCGATCCACACCGACACGCTCAACGAGGCGGGGTTTGTCGAGGCGACCATTGCCGCGTTCAAGGGCCGCACCATTCACACGTATCACACCGAAGGCGCCGGCGGCGGCCATGCGCCGGACATCATCAAGGTGTGCGGCGAGGCCAACGTGCTGCCGTCGTCGACCAATCCGACGCGGCCCTATACGGTGAACACGCTGGACGAGCATCTCGACATGCTGATGGTGTGCCACCACCTGGACCCGGCCATTGCCGAGGATATCGCCTTTGCCGAGAGCCGCATCCGGCGCGAGACGATTGCGGCCGAAGACATCCTGCACGACCTTGGCGCGTTCTCGATGATCTCGAGCGATTCGCAGGCCATGGGCCGCGTGGGCGAGGTCATCATCCGCACCTGGCAGACCGCGCACAAGATGGCCGCGCAGCGCGGCAAGCTGCCCGGCGACCCGCATGATGCGCGCGGCGGGCACGACAATTTCCGCGTCAAGCGCTATATCGCCAAGTACACGATCAACCCGGCGTTGACACATGGCATTGCGCATGAAGTGGGTTCGATCGAAGTGGGCAAGTGGGCGGACCTGGTGTTGTGGCGTCCGGCGTTCTTTGGCGTAAAGCCAAGCCTGATCCTGAAGGGCGGCATGATCGCCGCCGCGGCGATGGGCGACCCCAACGCCTCGATCCCCACGCCGCAGCCGGTGCACTACCGCCCCATGTTCGCATCGGCGGGCGGGGCGCTGCACAAGTCGTCGCTGACCTTTGTCTCGCAGGCGGCACTCGCGGCGAATGTCGGCGAACGCTATGGTCTGGCCAAGACGCTGTCAGCGGTTCGCGGTGCACGCACGGTGAGCAAGCGCGACATGGTGCACAATGACTGGCAGCCGCATATCACTGTGGATCCGGAGACTTATCAGGTCGTGGCCGATGGCCAGTTGCTGATGTGCGAGCCCGCAACCGAGCTGCCCATGGCGCAGCGCTATTTCCTGTTCTGACATTCCGGCGCATTCCCACATGCTGACGATCGACAAAGTCCTGAGCGCCCCGCACGGCATTGCTGCCGTGCTGGTGCGCCGTGCCCCGAAGCTGGTCCTGCCATTTGGCGAACGCAGCAAGAGCCGTCTGCGCGCAGTGCTCGACAACGGCGAAGAAGCCGCGCTGTTCCTGCCGCGCGGCACAGTACTGCGCGGCGGCGACTTGCTGGTGGCCGAGGATGGCAGCTTTGTCGAAGTGCAGGCCGCTGCGGAACGCGTGCTGGAAGTCCGGTCGGCCGATCCGCACGCCCTGATGCGCGCGGCGTATCACCTCGGCAACCGGCACACGCCGGTCGAGGTGGGGCGCGACTATTTGCGGCTGGAGTTCGATCCCGTTCTGGCCGACATGCTGGCGCGCCTTGGCGTACAGGCCGTGCAGGCCGACGCGGCATTCGAGCCCGAAGCGGGTGCCTATGGCGGGGGACACAAGCATGGCCACGATGCGACCTTCGCGGAGGACTATGCGGCGGCGCAGGCCGTGTTCCATGAGCACCATGGACACGATCATGGGCACCCGCACTCGCACTCGCACTCGCACTCGCACTCGCACTCGCACTCGCACCATCACGGTAATGCCCATGATCATGACGAAGATGGGCACGTCCATGGCCCCGACTGCGGACACAAGCACTGAACGCGTGACTTCACGCCGACCATGACACCGCTGCGCCAACTCATCTCCCTGTTGCACCTGGCCTCCCCGGCGCTACCCATCGGCGGTTTCAGCTATTCGCAAGGCCTCGAAGCCGCGATCGACAGCGGCTATGTGCGCGACGCCGAATCCGCCGAGCGTTGGATTCGCGACAACCTGCTGCATGTGCAGGCGCACTGCGAAGCCCCGGTGTGGCTGTTGCTGCATCGCCGCTGGAGCGCCATGGATGTCGAGGCGGTACGCGAGTGCAACGACTGGTTTCACGCCACGCGCGAGACCTCCGAACTGCGGCTCGAGACCGAGCAGATGGGCTGGTCGCTCGCGAAGCTGGTGGGGCAGATGGAGTGGGGCGGCGACGCCTTGCGCGAACATCTGGCCAGCCTGTCGCCGACCTGCCTGCCCACTGCATTCACCGCGGCCTGCGTGGCACTGCAGGTGGACGAGCGCGAAGGCCTGGCCGCCTACTGCTTCAACTGGGCGGAGAACCAGGTCGCCGCCGCCATCAAGGCGGTGCCGCTTGGCCAGGTGGCCGCGCAGCACATGCTGCGGCGCCTGCACGATGCGGTGCTGGCCGCGGTCGACGAGGCCGTTCAGCGCGCCGCGGCATCGCCGCCGCAGCTTTCCACCTTTTCCCCGATGCTGGGCTTGCTTTCGTCACGCCACGAAACGCAGTATTCCCGGCTGTTCCGTTCCTGAATCCCGAAGCCATCATGACCCAGGCTCGTACCAAGAAACACCCTCCGCTGCGCGTCGGCGTCGGCGGTCCCGTCGGTTCCGGCAAGACCACGCTGCTGGAGATGCTGTGCAAGGCGATGCGCGACCGCTATGACCTGGTCGCCATCACCAACGACATCTACACCAAGGAAGACCAGCGCCTGCTGACGATCTCCGGTGCGCTGCCTGCCGAACGCATCATGGGCGTGGAAACCGGTGGCTGCCCGCATACGGCCATCCGCGAAGATGCGTCGATCAATCTCGAAGCCGTCGACCGCATGCTGGCGAAGTTCCCGGATGCCGACGTGGTCTTCATCGAGTCCGGCGGCGACAACCTGGCGGCCACCTTCAGCCCGGAATTGTCCGACCTGACCATCTACGTGATCGACGTGGCTGGTGGCGAGAAAATTCCGCGCAAGGGAGGCCCTGGTATCACCAAGTCCGACCTGCTCGTCATCAACAAGACTGACCTTGCACCGTATGTCGGCGCATCGCTCGACGTGATGGAAAGCGACGCGCGCAAGATGCGCGGCGAGCGCCCGTTCGTGATGGGCAGTGTCAAGTCGGGGCAGGGGCTGGACGAGGTGGTCCGTTTCATCGAGCGCCAGGGCATGCTGGGTGTCTGAACCCGCTCACCCCTGCCTGTAGCTGCCCTTGCGCGCCAGCGCACGGGCCACTGCCGCTACCAGGTCCACCTCGGCTTCGTTGAGTTCAGCCATGTGCCGGAGCGTGGCTTCCATAGCCGCGTTCTGCGCATTGCCGAATACGGAGCGCGGCTCTTCCACCTGGACCATGTTGCTGCCTTGCTTCGGGAAATCGAGCATCGCCGAAGGCGGCACGCCGAGCGTGTCCGCCAGCATGCAGATGTTGAGCAGCGCCAGGTTGCGCTTGCCGCGTTCGATTCCGCTCAGGTAGGAACGGGCCAGTCCGCTTTCCAGCGAGAGCGTTTCCTGCGACCAGCCACGCTGCTTGCGCAGCCTGGCAAGATGCAATCCGAATTGTCTGAGAGTCTGGTCAGTCATGATCGATGGGACATATCTGCGGAACAGGACACTAGGAGTTTGACGCTGCGGCCACGACAACTTATATTCGCACTCACCATTGGTGCCTGATCCGCAGTTCAAGGGATGCGCAAGAAAAAAGGCGCTGCACCCGTGGCATGAACCGGGCGGCCTGGCGGCCGTGCCAAACGGGGCAACACGCAAGGGCAGGCTCGCGTCGAATACGCGGGGGTCGTTGCGTCTGTGGGGACCATCGTGTCTCCTTCGCTCTGTCAGGGGATTGCCATGCAGATCTACTCGCTGTTCGACGCGCCAATGCGTTCCTTCCGCCGCGGCCGCGCCGCTTCAGCGGACCTTCATATCGGATTTCATTTCCGCTTGCTGCCGGCCTGTGCGGGGCCGGGCAGCACGTGCGACTACGTCTTCCTGCAGGCTGGCCAGTCGCAGCGCGATTTCATGGCCAGGCGCGGCGAATGGTGGGCTTGCCTGCGCGGGGGCATTCGCATCGCCGCGCCGGGTCGCGACGCCGTGACGATTGGCTGCGCCGACATGCTTGCGCCGATGCCGGGTATGCCGATGCAAGTCCAGTCGGCGCTCGACAGCATCCTGGTCCGCGTCGTGCCCGATGATAGTTCCGCCTACGACGGCGCTATGTCGTTCGAAGACACCTTGTTGCAGGGTGAGCTGTCGCGTAATGCCTTGGGATGCGTGGCAACGCTGCGCGACGTCGTCAGCGGCGAGCAGGAGTTCGCCGGCAGCGGCATGAAGCCCGCGCCTGGCATGCGTGCCGGATTTGCGCAATTGCCGGAAGGGGAGTGTCTGCAGATCCGCGGCCTGCGCTGGGCGCTATGCCACCGTGGCGCGCTTGGCGTACGTTCGTGGACGGGAGGGGAGACTTATCTGAATTTCGCACAGCCCGGGACCTTGTTCGTGCCCGATCCGCATGAGTCGTACAGCCTGGAAGCATTGCTGCCTGCTACCGGGTTGCTGTTTTGCAGTGGCCCGGTGCAGGCCGCGGTACCGGATACCTGCGGTGCCGCACGCCTGTTGCCTGGCGCGCGGCCCGGTGTCGTGGAGATGCGGCGCGCGCCCTATGGAAGCTGGTCGGAGTGCTTGCCCGCCTGAGCGGCGGCTGTCCCTGGGCGGCAAGCAAGCTGCCCGGGGACGTCCGGTGTCAGTGACGCTTGTACTGCGTCGCGCCGAACAGGATTTCGCGCGCCTTGTCGTCCTGCAGCGGCTTGCGCGCATTGGCCAGGACTTCCACGCCGCGCTTGACGGCCGGTCGTTCGGCGATGATGTTGAACCAGCGCTTGAGGTTCGGATAATCGTCGAGTTCCACACCCTGGTTCTGCCAGCTGCGCAGCCACGGGAAGGTGGCGATATCGGCAATCGTGTACTGGTCGCCGGCCAGCCATTCGTGGCGCGAGAGCCGGGTGTCGATCACGCCGTACAGGCGCTTTGCTTCGTTGGTGTAGCGGTTGACGGCGTACTCGATCTTCTCGGGCGCGTAAATGCGGAAATGGTGCGCCTGGCCGAGCATCGGGCCGACGCCGCCCATCTGGAACATCAGCCATTGCAGCGCATCGTACTTGCCGCGCACGTCTTCCGGGAGGAACTTGCCGGTCTTGCCGGCCAGGTAGAGCAGGATGGCGCCGGACTCGAACAGCGAGATCGGCTGGCCGTCCGGGCCGTCGGAATCGACGATGGCGGGGATCTTGTTGTTCGGGCTGATTTTCAGGAAGTCCTCGGCGAACTGGTCGCCCGCGCCGATGTTGACCGGGTGGACCTTGTACTCGAGGCCGCACTCCTCGAGCATGATATGGACTTTGTGGCCATTGGGCGTCGCCCAGCTATAGACGTCGATCATCGCAATGAAGACTCCTGGCTGCGAAATGGGTTCTGAGGGGAGGCCGGGCGATTTAAGCACAGAAGAAAAAAACGCGCAGCGAGGCTGCGCGTTTCCATACTGCCGGCAGGGGTGCCCCGCAGGTGTTCCGGGAGCGGGTTCAGAAGCCGCGTGCCACCGGCATCTTGACTTCCTTCGGGTCCAGGCCCATGTGCTTGGCCAGTTCCAGCTTGGCGATGGCGTTGCGGTGCACCTCGTCCGGACCATCCGCGAGGCGCAGCGTGCGCTGGTGTGCCCACCAGTTGGCCAGCGGAAAATCGCTCGACACGCCAGCCGCGCCATGCACCTGGATGGCCCAGTCGATCACCTTCAGCGCCACGTTCGGGGCCACCACCTTGATCATCGCGATCTCGGCCTTGGCCACCTTGTTGCCCACGGTGTCCATCATGTAGGCGGCCTTGAGCGTCAGCAGGCGAGCCATCTCGATTTCGCAGCGGGCTTCGGCGATGCGCTCCTGCGTGACGCCCTGGCGGGCGATCTGCTTGCCGAAGGCCACGCGTTCGAGGCTGCGCTTGCACATCAGCTCGAGCGCGCGCTCGGCCACGCCGATGCTGCGCATGCAGTGGTGGATACGGCCCGGGCCGAGGCGGCCCTGCGCGATCTCGAAGCCGCGGCCTTCGCCGAGCAGGATGTTCGAAACCGGCACACGCACGTTCTTGAGCTCGATCTCCATGTGGCCGTGCGGCGCGTCGTCATAGCCGAACACCGGCAGGAAGCGCTTGATGGTGATGCCCGGCGTGTCGGCCGGCACCACGACCATCGATTGCTGCTCATGGCGGCCCGCGTTCGGATCGGTCTTGCCCATCACGATGTAGACCTTGCAGCGCGGATCGCCGGCACCCGACGACCACCACTTGGTGCCGTTGATCACGTAGTGGTCGCCGTCGCGCTCGATGCGGCATTCGATGTTGGTCGCGTCGGACGAAGCGACTGCCGGCTCGGTCATCAGGAAGGCGGAGCGGATCTCGCCGGCGAGCAGCGGCTCCAGCCACTGATCCTTCAGTTCCTCGGATGCGTAGCGCTCGAGGGTTTCCATATTGCCGGTGTCCGGCGCGGCGCAGTTGAAGACCTCGGCCGACCAGGGCACCCGGCCCATGATCTCGCACAGGGTCGCGTATTCGAGATTCGACAGGCCTTGCGGCGCGCGCGGCGAGCGCGGCAGGAACAGGTTCCACAGGCCGGCTTCGCGTGCCTTGGGCTTCAGTTCCTCGATCAGCTTGCTTGGCACCCAGGCGTTGCCGGCCTGGCGATTGGCGTTGATCTCCTCGTAGAAGCGCTTTTCGTTCGGGTAGATGTACTGGTCGAAGAAGGCCAGCAGCTTGGCCTGCATTTCCTTGACCTTCGGCGTGTACTCGAATTGCATGGGGTCTCCTCGTAACCAGTTGTGGCGCGCCGGGGATCCGGCGACTCGGTTTTGGTACGGTCAGTCAGCGGCGTACGGTGGCATAGGCCGATGGAATGCACTGTATCCGAAACTTGGTAATAACAAAAATGAATTTTCTGGATTTGCCAGTATCAATGTCCTGCATTCCGTGCCAGAATGCAAACCATGCAGCTATCCCGCATCGACCTCAATCTCTTCGTGGTGTTCGACGCCATCTACAGCGAAGGCAGCATCACCGCGGCGGCGCGCCAGCTCAACCTGACGCAGCCGGCCGTGAGCCATGCGCTGGGGCGTTTGCGCGGCCTGTTCGACGACCCGCTGTTCGAGCGGCGCGGGCAGGGCATGGCGCCGACGCCGCTGGCGCGTTCGCTGGCCTCGGAGGTCCGCGCGGCGCTGCAGTCCTTTGCGCGCACGCTGCAGGACACGCCGCATTTCGATCCGACCAACACGGTGCGCCGCTTCACCATCGGCATGCGCGACGCGCTCGAATCCACGCTGCTGCCGCCGTTGATGGCGCGCGTGACCGCGGCGGCACCGCACGTCGAGATCGCCGCAATCCGCTTTGACCGGCGCGAGATGGAATCGGAGCTGCTGGCCGGGACCATCGACACCGCCATCGACATCCTGCTGCCGGTCTCGCCGGCGATCCATCACGCCCCGTTCATGGCGGACCCGATGGTCGTACTGGCGCGCCGCGACCATCCGCTGGTGAAGAAGGAGTTGACGCTGGAGCGCTACCTGGCTGCCGAGCACGTGCATGTGTCCTCGCGGCGGCGTGGCGCCGGGCTCGAAGACCAGGCGCTGCACCGCATGGGGCTCACGCGCCGGGTACGGCTGCGCTGCCAGCACTACGCGGCAGCGTGCCGCGTGGTCAGCTGCACGGACCTGCTGGCCACGCTGCCGCTGCGCTACGCGCGCATTGCCAACGAACCCTATGCCAACCGCATCCTGTCGCTGCCGTTCAAGGTGCCGTCGCTCGAGCTGCATCTCTACTGGCATGCCGGCGGTGAGAACGACGGCGCCAACCGGTGGCTGCGCGAGCAGCTCATGGCCGTGATGTCCTCGCTCAGCGGCGGCACGCCGGAACCCGCGCCAGCGGCCTGACACCGCGCTGGTGCAGCGCGCGCGGGTCACACGTAAGCCATTGTTAGCAGGCTGGACGCTCGCATACCCCCTGCCTACCATCGTCGGTTCACGCCTGCCCCCGGCGTCACCGCGCAAGCCCGCGCCTGCGTTCCGGTGATGCCTGCTGCGCCCGCCATGCCGGGCTGCCACGGGCAGTTTCTCCCTCAGAACCACGACCCTCCAGATCGATGAACGGGAAACGCTTGCCTGCTGAAAACACATCCATTTTTCCTGTTGCCCGCGCCGTCACCGTGCGCCTGAGAACGCTCGGTGGGATGGTGCTGTTGTCGGCACTCGCTGCTTGTGGTGGTGGAGGTGATGGCGGCGGCAATGGCACGCCGGCAGGGGGCAGCACGCAGCCATCGGGGCAGAGCAGCGCGACCCAGGCGGGGTCGACGCCGGTGACCGCTGGCGGGTGCTACACGGTCAGCGGCACGAGGCCCGCTGCCCCGGCCGGTGGCGGCGTGACGCTGCTGCCCGCGCTGGGCAGTGCTGTCAGCAACTATCGCGTGCTCGACGACGCGCGCAGTGCGGGCCTGTGCTACGCCAACTACCGGCGCGAGCAGGTGGGCCTGCCGCCGCTGGCGGCTCGCGATGCGCTCAACAACGTCGCGCAGAACCACACGGCCTACATGCTGGCGAACCAGACGCTGACCCACGACGAAGTAGCGGGCAAGCCCGGCTACACCGGCGCCACGCCTGATGCCCGGATCCAGGCCGCGTACCCGACCAATGCCGACGCGGAAGTGGTGGCGGGGGCAAACAAGTGGATGTCGGTGGCCAACGCGCAGCTTTCCCTGTCGCCTAAGGATGCGCTCGTGTCGGACCTCATCAACGCGCCATTCCACCGCGCCGCGCTGCTGGGCAGCTACGGGTCCGCGGGCAGTGGCTATGCCGAGAGCGTGGGCCCCAATGGCAGCGGCACCGCCGCCTACTACTACCAGACGGTCGATCTCGCCGATGCATCGAAAGGCGGCACCGACAACCAGATGGTCTCGTATCCGTTTGACGGGCAGGCCGATGTGCCGGCCAGCTGGGTCAACTCGGAAAGCCCCAATCCCGCGCCCGGCTACGACGGCAAGACCATGGGCTATCCAGTATCGCTGCAGGCGATCAACACCTCGCTGCAGTTCGATGCCGACAGCTTCACCATCACTGACGCGCAGGGCCGCAATGTCGACTGCCTGAAGGTGGACAGCCGTTCATCCGGCCTGTCCGGCGCCGCGCGCGGACTGGCGATCTGCACGCCGCTCGCGCCGCTGGTGAGCGGCCAGCGCTACAAGGTTGCCGTGAGCGGCAAGCTGGGCGGGCAGACGGTTAATCTTGACTGGTCGTTCACGACGCGCTGAGTCGCCTTAGCCACTTCGCCATGCTCCGCCGGCTTAAGCCGGTGGAAGCTTGTCGGGTTTTGTCCGACACCGCCGTGCGCCCGCGGCCACTACAATCGGCACATCGTTCCTGGCGGAGATATCCATGGCTCACCTGCTTGCATCGAGATCGGCGTGGCGCGGTTCGATGGTTGTGGCGCTTTCGGCGCTTATGGCTGCCTGCGGTACGCAGGGCGGCGCCCCTGCGGAGCCCGCTGCCACGGTCGCGCCCGCGGCACCTCCTCCCGCCACGGCAACGCTGCCACCCGCACCGGAGATTGCGTCGGGCTACCGCACCGACATGTCGACGGTCTACGCTCAGCGATACATGGCCGCGGCGGCCAACCCGCTCGCCACCGAAGCCGGACGCGATGTGCTGCGCCAGGGCGGCTCGGCCATCGACGCCGCCATCGCCATGCAGGCGGTGCTGACGCTGGTGGAGCCGCAGGCCTCGGGGATCGGCGGCGGTGGCTTCATCCTGTACTGGGACGGCAAGCGAGTGCAGGCCTTCGACGGCCGCGAGACCGCGCCTGCAGGCGCTACCGGGAACCTGTTCCAGCGGCCTGACGGCAAGCCGATGGAGTTCAGCGAGGCGCAGATCGGCGGGCGCTCGGTGGGCGCGCCGGGCATACTGCGTGCCTTGGAATTGGCACACCGTGAGCACGGCAAGCTCAAGTGGGCCCAGTTGTTCCAGCGCGCGATCTCGCTGTCGGAAAAGGGCTTCCCAATCTCTCCGCGCCTCTACGCACAGGTGGCCACCGACAAGTTCCTGGCGAACTCTCCGGAAATGGCTGCGTATTTCCTCGATGCGCAGGGCAAGCCCAAGCCGGCCGGCACGATCCTGAAGAACCCGCAGCTTGCGCAGACGCTCCGCACCATTGCCTCGGGCGGCGCCAACGCGCTGTACACCGGCCCGATCGCGCGCGACATCGCCGCGAAGGTCAACGGCAGTTCCAACCGGGGTAGCCTGTCCACGCGTGATCTGGCGAGCTACCGTGCCAAGCTGCGTGTGCCGGTCTGCACCGACTACAAGCGCTGGAAAATCTGCGGCATGCCGCCGCCATCGTCGGGCGGGATTGCGCTGGCGCAGATCCTGGGCACGCTGCAGGCGCTTGAGACCCGCAACCCGGCATACGCGCTGGCAACGCTCAAGCCGGCTGCGGTCAGCACGCCGGCCGTGATGGAGGCCAATCCTGACGCGGTTCATGCGATTGCCGAGGCCGACCGGCTGGCCTATGCCGACCGTGGCCTCTACGTGGCGGACCCGGACTTCGTGCAGGTCGACATTGCTGGCCTGGTCAACCCGGCCTACCTGGAGCAGCGTGCGTCGCTGATCGGCGACAAGAGCATGGGCAAGGCCCAGCCTGGTGTGCCGCCCGGCACCGCGGTGGCGTTCGCGCCGGACCGCTCGCCGCCGCGCATCTCGACATCCCAGATCGTCGCGGTGGATAGCGCGGGCGGTGCCATTTCCATGACCACCTCGGTCGAATCCTATTTCGGGTCGCACCTGATGGTGCGTGGCTTCGTGCTGAACAACCAGCTCACCGATTTCTCGTTCGTGCCGAGCGAGAACGGCAAGGCCGTGGCCAACCGCGTGGAACCGGGCAAGCGCCCGCGCTCGTCCATGGCGCCGACACTGGTGTTCGACCGGGCAAGCGGCAAGTTCCTGGGCACGGTGGGCTCGCCCGGCGGCTCGCAGATCATCGAGTACGTCTCCAAGACGCTGGTGGGCCTGCTGGACTGGAACATGGACGTGCAGGCGGCCATCGGCATGGCCAACTTCGGCAGCCGCAACGGGCCAACCGAGCTGGAGAAGGGACTGGTCACGCCAGCGCTGGCCGACGCCCTGAAGCAGCGTGGCCACCAGGTGGCGGAAATCGAGATGACCAGCGGCACGCAGGCCATCATGCGCCGGCAGCGTGCAGACGGCCGACAGGTCTGGGCGGGCGGTGCCGATCCGAGGCGCGAAGGGGTGGCGCTCGGGGACTGAGCGCCCGAGGCATAAAGAAGGCGGGATCCATGGTCCCGCCTTTCTTGATTTCTATCAGGCTTTCTTCAACGCGCTGGCGCCCTCAGGCGTCCAGCTTCACGCCCGCAACCTTGACCACCTTGGCCCAGCGCGCTTCCTCGGTCTGGTAGAAGCGGCTGGTTTCCGCTGGCGTCATGGTCACCACTTCCGCACCCTGTCCGGCGAGCTGCGCGCGGATATCGGGCGAGCGGATGATGCGGACCAGCTCGGCATTGACGCGCGCCACGATGGCGTCGGGCATGCCGGCCGGCGCCATCACGCCTTGCCAGGTGCCCGATTCGAAGCCAGGCACGCCCTGTTCGGCGATGGTCGGCGTCTGGCCCACCAGCGGCATGCGCGTGCGCTTGGACACCGCGATCAGCTTGAGCTTGCCGGCTTGCACCTGCGGCAGCGTGGCCAGCATGCCATTCATCAGTACCTGTGCCGTGCCGCCGACGGTATCGGCAATCGCCTGCGAACCGCCCTTGTAGGGCACGTACTGCCACTTCGCGCCGGTTGCCTGGGCCACCGCCACGCCGGCCAGGTGCGGTGCGCTGCCGATGGCCGTGACGGCGAAGTTCAGTTGCGTCTTTTGGGACAGCTCGACCAGCTCCTTCAGGCTGGACACCTTGACTGACGGATGCACGACCAACAGGTGCGGCGAGTAGGCGAGCATCGCCACGCCCTTCAGGTCCTTGGCCGGATTGAAGGTGAGCTTCGTATAGACGGACGGGCTGATGGCCAGCGCGCCCACGTCGCACAGCAGCAGCGTGTGGTTGTCCGGGCCGGCCTGCGCGGCCATGGCCGCGCCGATATTGCCGTTCGCGCCGGGGCGGTTGTCGACCACGATGGGCTGGCCGAGGGCCTCGCCGAGCTGCTTGCTGATCATGCGCGCGATGATGTCCGACGAGCCGCCGGCGGGATAGGGCACGATCAGCCGGACCGGGCGGTTGGGCCACGCATCGGCTGCGCGGGCGAGGCGCGGCAACGCCACGGATGCACCTCCCAAGGCGCCCAGCGCGGCCAGGCTGGATGCCTGCTGCAGGAAAATGCGACGAGAGGTCATACAATGTCTCCGGGAACCGCCTAATTATCAGTCGTCATACAACATGGGTTGCATAGTAGACGGCTTTGCGCGATTTCGACACCGGGAAAATACCGAGGCACCTGCATAACCCTATGGCCTGGCGGGGTACAAGCCGGAAACACAACAGCGCGCCGTGGCGCGCCGTTGTCTGATGACCTGATGCGGGTGGCGGATTCCCTGGGCGTCCGCCGGTAAGGAGCTTACTGCTTCGCCTTCTTCGCGTATTCCCAGCCCATCTCCGCCATCGGGCGCGCACGCTTGCCGGCGTCGAGTGCCTGGGCCGAGGACGCGGTGCCGTCGACCACGCGCTTCATGATGCCCTGCAGGATACCGGCGATGCGGAACATGCTGAAGGCGAGGTAGAAGTTCCAGTCGCCGGTAATGGGGCGGCCGGTGCGCTGCTCGTACAGGCGGCGATAGGTCGCCTCGTCGGGGATGCCCAGCGCGGCATGGTCCAGGCCCGCGATGCCGCGGAACTGGCCCGGCGCGATATGCCAGCTCATGCAGTGGTAGCCGAAGTCGGCCATCGGGTGGCCCAGCGTCGACAGCTCCCAGTCGAGCACGGCCAGCACGCGCGGCTCGGTCGGGTGGAACATCAGGTTGTCGAGACGGTAGTCGCCGTGGACGATGCAGGTGAGGTCGGCGTCTTCCTGCGGGATATGCTGCGGCAGCCAGTCCATCAGCGCATCCATGGCCGGGATGGATTCGGTCTCAGACAGCTTGTACTGCTTGCTCCAGCGTTCGATCTGGCGCTGGAAGTAGTTGCCGGGCTTGCCGTAGTCGCCCAGGCCGATGGCCTGGTAGTCGACGCTGTGCATGGCGGCGATGACGCGGTTCATCTCGTCGTAGATGGCGGCGCGTTCGGCCGGGGTCATGTCTGGCAGCGACTGGTCCCACAGCACGCGGCCGCTGACGAATTCCATGATGTAGAAGGCGCGGCCGATCACCGATTCGTCCTCGCACAGCGCATACATCTTCGCCACCGGCACGTCGGTGCCGGCCAGCGCGGCCATCACGCGGTATTCGCGCTCGATCGCGTGGGCCGACGGCAGCAGCTTGCTCTTGGGGCCGGGCTTGGCGCGCATCACGTAGGTCTGGCCCGGGGTGACCAGCTTGAAGGTCGGGTTGGACTGGCCGCCCTTGAACTGTTCCACGCTCAGCGGGCCGGCAAAGCCTTCCACATGCTGGCGCATCCAGGCTTCCAGCGCGGCGATATCGAAACGCTGCTGGTCCGCCACGGGGCGCGTGCCTTCGAAATGCGATACGTTGCTGCTCATGCTGTCTCCGGTGATTTTCTGACGGTATCGGGTGTGAAGATCGGTGTGCGAGCCGGGGCGGTTCAGGAAGAGGGCTGCCGTCCGCGCAGGTACTGGTGCAGCAGGACTTCCATCGTGGTGTGGCGCGTGCCGCTGTGCACCGGCGTGGGCGGCGAGTAGTTGGTCATGCGCACGACCCAGTCGAGCGGATCGTCGCCCATGTCCAGCACATTGATGCAACCCGCGGTCTGCAGCAGCGAGCCGAAGAATACGCGCCGGCCGCAGGTGATGGCCTGAGACAGGATGGCGCGATTGGTCGCGCCATGCAGGACCAGCAGCACCGTATCCCAGTCCGGCCGATCGCGCAGGCGTTGCAGGGCCGGCAGGACTCGGTCCAGGAACTCGCCTACGGTCTCCCCGTTCAGGAAGCGCTTGTGCTCGGGCACTTCCCCTTCGAAGGCGCCGACGAAGGCGTCGCGCAGATCCTCGGTCGCAATGGCCGAGAGGTCGCCGCCGCGGATTTCGCGGAGTTCCGGCCAGATCTCGGGCACTACGCCCTGCATCGCCGGCAGTTCGGCCAGCACGCGCTGCGCAGTTTCCACGGTGCGCGGCAGGCCGCTGACGATGACACGGTCGAAGCGGATATTCTCGGCCGCGAAGGCGCGCCCGGCGGCGGTGGCCTGCATGCGGCCGGTCTCGTTGAGCGGCACCATCTCGGGCAGCGCCGGGCGGCCGCCTTCATCGAAGTATGAGACGGCGCCATGGCGCATCAGGTAGATGCGGCGGCGCGAGGAAAGCGGCAATTCCATGCATGTCTCCCAATGTCGGGCAGGCCCGTCTTGCGCGGGCTGGCTGCAGCGGCGCCGCGAAGCGCCGCGGTTTTCAGGGCTGCGTTCAGCGGTAGCGCGGCTTGCGCTTTTCCAGGAAGGCGCTGATGCCTTCGCCGCCGTCCGGGTGGTGCAGGGCGGCCACGAAATTATCGCGCTCGGCCGCCAGGTGTTCGGTCAGCGAGGCCGTGGCCGCATGGTTGATCAGGCCCTTGATGCGGCCGACCGCGTGCGGCGACTGCTCGGCCAGGCCCTCGGCCAGGCGCAGCGCTTCGGTCAGCGCCTGGCCCGGCGGCACCACGCGGTTGACCAGGCCGAACTGCGAGAGCCTGGCGGCATCGACCGGCTTGCCCTCCATCATCAGTTCGCTGGCCAGCGCACGCGGCAGCGCGCGCGCCAGTTCGTACGAGCCGCCGCCGTCGGGCGTCAGGCCCACCTTGACGTAGGCCATGACGAATTTGGCGTCGCTTGCGGCCACGACGAAGTCGCAGGCCAGCACCACCGAGAAGCCCGCGCCGGCCGCCGCGCCTTCGACCGCCGCAATGACCGGCTTCGGAAACGCGTGCAGCGTCTCGATCCAGTGGTTCAGCGTCTCGATGCTTTCCGCCTGCACCGCGGGCGGCTTCGAACGGTTGCCGAGCAACCGGTTCAGGTTGCCGCCGGCGCAGAAGATGCCGTCGGCGCCGGTGATGATGACGGCGCGCAGGGAATCATCGTTGGCGGCCGCGTTCAGCGCCTCGAACGAGGCGGCGTAGATGTCCGGATGCAGCGCGTTGCGCGCTTCCGGGTTCGAGATGGTCAGCACCAGCGTCGAATCGACGCGGGACGAAAGCAATTGTGCGGTCATGAGCGGCCTCGGGCGTTGCGGGGGCAGGGGAGCCGAGGCTCCTCAGTTCTCTTCGGTCAGCAGCGACAGGCGCAGGCCGGCGCGGCGCCATAGCCACGGGCTCGGGCGGTAGCGCATGTCGCCAGTCAGGGCTTCCATATTGCGCAGCGTCTCCAGCACCAGTTGCGGACCGACAGCGTCGCCCAGCGCCAGCGGGCCTTTCGGATAGCCGAGGCCCAGGTTCACGGCCAGGTCGATGTCCGCGGGCGAGGCAATGCGCTGCTGCGCGATATCGCTGGCGATGTTGATGATGCAGCAGAGCACGCGCTGGGCCACGAAGCCGGCCGAGTCGCGGATCACTGTGACTGGCACGCCGTCGCTCGCGAACAGGCCGTGCGCGGCGTCACGCGCGGCGGCGCCGGTGGCGGGCGTGGTCATCAGCGTGCGGCGCTTGGTGGCCTCGAACGGCAGCAGGGTGTCGATGGCCACCGTGCGCGAGGCGTCCAGACCTTGCTGGAGCGCGGTGGTGGTGGCGTCCAGGCCCAGCGGCGTGACGACGATCAGCGCCTCGGCCGACGGCTGGTCGCCGCTTTCGGGCGTAACGCCGAGCGCGCCGAGCAGCTTCGTCACCATGGCGTGGCCGCGTTCGCTGGCGCGGCTGACCCACACGCTGGCCGGACGTGCCGGCGGGACCGCGGCGATGGCCGGGACCTGCTTCTGGCCATCGACATAGCGGTAGAAGCCGGCGCCGGCCTTGCGGCCGACCAGGCCGCCGACCGAGCGGATCGCCGTGATCGGCGACGGGCGGTAGCGTGGCTCCTGGTAGAACTGGTTGTAGATCGACTCCATCACCGGATGCGATACATCGAGCCCGGTCAGGTCCATCAGCTCGAACGGCCCCATGCGGAAGCCGGCCTGCTCGCGCATGACGTTGTCGATGTCGGCGAACTCCGCCACGCCTTCCTGCGCGACCTTGATGCCTTCGATGTTCATGCCGCGGCCGGCATGGTTGACGATGAAGCCGGGCATGTCCTTGCAGCGCACCGGCGTGTGGCCCATGCGGCGCGACAGCGCCATCAGCGCATCGCCCACGGCCGGGTTGCCGGACAGGCCGTCGATCACCTCGACCACCTTCATCAGCGGCACCGGGTTGAAGAAGTGGTAGCCAACGATGCGGCCCGGCTCCTTCGCGCCGACGGCGATCGCGGTGATCGACAGCGACGAGGTGTTCGAGGCGATGATCGCGTCAGGACGCAGCACGGCTTCCAGCCTGGCCACGAGATCACGCTTCACCTCGAGCTTCTCGACGATGGCTTCCACCACCATATCGCAGGCGGCCAGCTCCTCAAGGGCGCCGCATGGCTTCACGCGGGCCAGCGTGGCCTCGGCGGCAGCCGCCGTGATCTTGCCTTTTTCGGCCAGCTTGCCGAGCGTATCCTGCAGGTACTTGCGCGCCGCTTCCACGGCTTGCGGGCTGGCGTCGTACAGGTTGACGGTCAGGCCAGCCTGCGCGGCGATCTGGGCGATGCCGCGGCCCATGGCGCCGGTCCCCACGATGCCAAGCGTCTCGATGGTGAAAGTGCTCATATTGCGTCCCTGAAGTTGTGGTTAAATTAGCACGATCGTACGTTTTATGCATCTTTCCGGAAATGGCCGGAAGGCAGGCGGCGTGCGCTGATCGGCCAGTCCGGCGGCACCAGAAGACCGGGATGGTCCACAATCGCTGCGGGCTTGCGCCCGCAAGCGTGGATTCCAACAGGAGAGAGACGACATGCTGAAACTGTGCGGATTTGCCGCCAGCAACTACTACAACAAGGTCAAGCTGGCACTGCTGGAAAAGAATGTGCCGTTCGAGGAGGTACTGGCGTGGATCGGCGAGACTGACCCGGCAGCGACGCCAGCGGGCAAGGTGCCCTACCTGATCACCGAATCGGGCTCGCTGTGCGAGTCGGAGGTGATCAACGAATATCTGGAAGCCGCCTATCCGCAGACGCCGCTGCTGCCGCGCGATCCGCTGCAGGCCGGCAAGGTGCGCGAGATCATCACTTTCCTGGAGCTGTACCTGGAACTGACCGTGCGCGAGCTGTATCCGGAAGCGTTCTTTGGCGGCAAGGTCAGCGATAACGTGAAGGAGCGCCAGATGAAGCTGCTGACGCGCTACATCCCGGCGTTTGCCAAGCTGGCGAAGTTTTCGCCCTATATCGCGGGCGATACCTTCACGCTGGCCGATTGCGCCGCCGCGGTCCACCTGCCGCTGGTGTCCTCGTGCACCAAGATCATCTACGGCAAGGACCTGCTGGCTGACCTGCCGGTCAAGGACTACCTGAAGACGCTGTCGGAGCGCCCCTCGGTGCAGAAGGTCAATGCCGACCGCAAGGCGAACACCGAGCTGATGCTGAGCCGGAACAAGTAAGCGCGGGCCCTTCGCGCCAAGCGAAACGCCCGCGGCATGCCGCGGGCGTTTCCGTGTCTGCGATCTCGATCCTAGAGCTTCGCCAGCCGCTCCAGTGCGAGCGCCAGCGTCTCTTCCTTCTTGGCGAAGCAGAAGCGCACCACGCCGGATTCGCGTGGCTGCGAATAGAAGGCCGAAACCGGGATCGCCGCCACGCCGATCTCGCGCGTCAGCCACATGGAAAAGTCCGCTTCGCTCAGGTCGGAGATCGCGGAATAGTCCACGCACTGGAAATACGTGCCTTCGGACGGCAGCAGCTTGAAGCGCGTGTTGGCCAGCCCGGCGCGGAAGTAGTCGCGCTTGGCCTGGTAGAAGGCCGGCAGCTCCACGTACGGTGCGGGATCAGCCATATAGTCGGCAAGGCCATGCTGCACCGGCGTATTCACGGTGAACACATTGAACTGGTGCACCTTGCGGAATTCCGCTGACAGCGCCGCCGGCGCGGCCACGTAGCCAACCTTCCAGCCGGTCACGTGGTACGTCTTGCCGAAGCTCGAAATCACAAAGCTGCGCCGCGCCAGTTCCGGATGGCGCGAGACCGAGGCGTGCGGCTGGCCGTCGTAGACCATGTGTTCGTAGACCTCGTCCGACAGCAGCAGGATATCGGTGCCGGCCAGCAGCTGCGCGAGCTTGTCCATGTCGGCGGCGCGCCAGATCGTTCCGGTCGGGTTGTGCGGCGTGTTGATGAGGATCATCCGCGTGCGCGGCGTGATGGCCGCGGCCAGGCGGTCGAAAGGCACGCGGAACTCTGGTGCTTCCAGCGTGACCGGCACGGCGGTCGCGCCGGCCAGTTCGATCGCTGGCAGGTAGCTGTCATAGCACGGCTCCAGCACGATGACCTCGTCGCCGGGATGCACCGCGCACAGGATCGCGGTGAGGATGCCTTGCGTGGCGCCGGCCGTGACGGTGATCTCGCTTTCCCAGCTATAGCGGTGGCCGTACAGCGTGGCGATCTTGTCGGCGATCGCCTGGCGCAGGCGCGGTACGCCGGCCATCGGCGGGTACTGGTTGTGGCCGGCGCGCATGGCGTGGGTCACGGCGTCGACGATGCGCGGGTCGCAATCGAAATCCGGGAAACCCTGTCCGAGGTTGACGGCGTTCTTCTCGGCCGCCAGCGCCGACATCACGGTGAAGATCGTGGTGCCGACCGAGGGCAGGCGCGACAGGGGCGGAGTCAGCGGGGCGAGGGTGGAGTCTGCGGACATTGGCTGCGACGTTGGAGTGGGATGGCGGAAAAAGGCTTGCCGGAGCGGCGGCAGCAGCAATTCTAAAGCGATTCGGTGCGCTCAGGCTGCGCTGGGCAGCGCTGCCAGCCATTGGCCGAACACCGGCGGCGTCATCACTTCCACGCCGCTGGAGCGGCGCAGGCGGCTCCTGAGCTTGAGCACGGCCTTGTCCTTCGACACCAGGCAGGCGGCCTGCGAGAAGTGCGCGAGTTCGATGAATTTCTGGTCGTCGGTGTCCTTGCAGCGCGGCAGCCGGATGGCGTCGGCGTCATCCCGTGCGGGCAGCGGCTCGAGCGTGCTGAAGCGGTCCACGATCGCCAGCGCCGCGTCGATATCGACGGCAAAGCGCGCGAATTGCGGGTAGGCCAGCACGCGGCGCAGTTCTTCGCGGCAGTCGGCGCGGATCACCGGGGCAATCGTGCCGGCCTCGAGTGCGGCGCGGATCGGCGAGGCGTGCGGGTCGTCGAAGACCAGCAGGTCGACCCAGATATTGGAGTCCAGTACCACGCGCGGCGCAGTACCGGCGGCGGATGTGATGTCGGCGGGGCAGGATGCGGAAGTGTCGCCGGAAGTCGGGTTGGTCATTCGCTACAATCTTGGCTTTGTGTTTCCCGCAATTTTGCCATGCTGATCGTCCTGTCTCCCGCCAAGTCCCTGGACTACGAGACGCCCGCGCGCATCAAGACCCATACGCTGCCGCGTTTCATCGACCGCTCGGCCATGCTGATCGAGCGCCTGCGCAAGCTCGCGCCGCAGGATGTCGGCGCGCTGATGGACATTTCCGACAAGCTTGCGGTGCTCAATGTCACGCGTTACGCGGACTGGTCGGAGACATTTTCCGCCGCCAACAGCAAGCAGGCGGTGCTGGCCTTCAACGGCGACGTCTACGACGGCTTCGATGCGAAGAGCCTGTCGGCCGATGACCTGGGCTTCGCGCAGAAGCATGTGCGCATCCTGTCGGGCCTGTACGGCGTGCTGCGCCCGCTGGACTGGATGCAGCCCTACCGCCTCGAGATGGGCACGCGCCTCGATACGGCCGCGGGCAAGGACCTCTACGCGTTCTGGGGCGACGATGTCACGCAGATGCTCAACGGCGACATGGCCGGGCTCAAGCACGAGGGCGCGCCCACGCTGGTCAACCTGGCATCGGAAGAGTATTTCAAGGTGGTGCGCCCCAAGGTGCTGAATGCGCGCATCATCACGCCGGTGTTCGAGGACTGGAAGGGCGGCCGCTACAAGATCATTTCCTTCCACGCCAAGCGCGCACGCGGCACCATGGCCCGCTATGCGGTCACGCATCGCGTCACGGAACCGGCCGCGCTCAAGCGCTTTGCCGAGGACGGCTATGCGTTCGATGCCGCCGCGTCGGACGACGGCCGCTGGATTTTCCGCCGCCGCCTCGAAGACTGAATCCCTCTATGGAACTGCCCGCCATGACCTCAGGCCTGCACATCTCGACCCACTTTGATTCCGGCGCGATCGAAGTCGAAGCGCTCGACCATGCCGACGACATCCGCCTGCGCATCCGCGCCGATTCGCACGCGGACTTCCGGCAGTGGTTCCACTTCCGCCTGCAGGGCGCAGCGGGGCAGGCGTGCCGGCTGCAGTTCCTCAACGCCGGCGACTGTACCTATCCGGACGGCTGGCGTGATTACCGCGCGGTGGCATCCTACGACCGCGCCAACTGGTTCCGCGTGCCGACGCGCTACGACGGCCAGGTGCTGACCGTCGAATTCACGCCCGAGCACGACAGCGTATGGCTGGCGTACTTCGAGCCCTATCCGGAAGAGCGCCACCTGTCGCTGCTGGCAACGTGCCAGCGCTCGCCGCTGGCGAAGCTGTCGCACCTTGGCAGCACGGTCGATGGCCGCGATCTGACCCGCGTCACCGTGGGCCAGCCGGGTCCCGGCAAGAAGACCATCTGGATGATCGCGCGCCAGCATCCGGGCGAAAGCATGGCCGAATGGTTCTGCGAAGGCGTGCTGCAGCGCCTGACGGGCACCGGAATGTGGGCGCACGATCCGATTGCGCGTCGCTTGCTCGATCAAGCCGTGTTTCATCTCGTGCCGAACATGAACCCGGACGGCTCGGCGCGCGGCAACCTGCGCACCAATGCCGCGGGCGCCAACCTGAACCGCGAATGGATGACGCCGAGCCCGGACACGAGCCCCGAGGTCTGGCATGTGCGCCGTGCGATCGAGGCCACCGGCTGCGACCTGTTCTTCGACATCCACGGCGACGAGGGCCTGCCCTACAACTTCGTCGCCGGCAGCGAGATGCTGCCGAGCTTCACCGAGAAGCAGCGCGACGAGCAGGCGCGTTTCATCGAGGCCTTCAAGCGCGTCACGCCCGACTTCCAGGACGTGCACGGCTATGCGGCCAGCAAGTACAACGCAGACGCGCTCAAGCTCGCGTCGAAGTACATCGGCCACACCTTCGGCTGCCTGTCGCTGACGCTGGAAATGCCGTTCAAGGACAATGCCGACCTGCCTGATGCCATGGTGGGCTGGAACGGCGCGCGCAGCGCGCTGCTGGGCACTGCGATGCTGGAGGCGATCCTCGATTTTCTGAGCTGAGACCGTGCCGCAGTGAGCGACAAAGGCCCGCCGGCATGGCGGGCCTTTTGCATGGGCTTGCCGCAGTCGGTTACTGCTTTTTCTTGCTTGTGCTCTTGGTGGACGACTTGGACGAAGAGGTCGCCTTCGCCGAAGACTTGCCCGACGAAGTGCTCTTTGCCGACGCCGTTGACGAGCCCTTGGACTTGCTGCCCTTTGCGCCCTTGCGGCTCTTGCCGGACGAAGCATGGCTGGAAGTCGGCACCGCCGGCGCAGCCGCGGGTTCCGAGAGGGTGGCGCCGCTGCTGTCCAGCAGTTCATAGGCCAGCATCATGCCGTCGTCGTAGCCGCAACGGACCCTGACCTGCTGCCATGGTTCTTCGCCGCGGCGCTTGTGGGCCAGCGCGGAGAATGTCACCACGGAGTTGACCGGCACGGCCTGCTTGCCCTGCGAGAAGCGGCCGCTCCACGGTTCCACCGTGGCCTGGCCGCTGGCGAGCGCGCCAGTGGGGATCTTGAGCGCATCGTAGGCGGCCGAGCGCGGCACGACCCAGCTGGCGTGGGCAGCGCAGTCGGCGACGTCGCTGGTGGCGCTCTCGGTCTTCATCAGCTCCTCGCGCATCTTCGCGCGGTATTCGGCAAGGCTGACGCGGCCGCGGTCGGGCAGGGTGATGGTCTTGGTCGGTTCGGTGGCGGGCGCTGCCGGGGCAACGGGCGCGGCAGCAGGGCGGGCGGGTGCGGCGGCAGCGGCCGCGGACTGGCCGGAGGCATCGGTGCCCTCAGCCGGCATGTTGGCGCAGCCCGCCAGCATCAACGCACCGGTGACTGCGGCAGCCAGCATGCTGAGGCGGCTGCCGATCAGTTTGGAAATTCGTCGGATCACGGTGTCTGTCTTGCCATTCCGGCAAGCGTGGGTTCGCAAAGGATTGCCATGATAGAGGAAACCTATCTTGCAAAGTTCCTAAACTTTGTTACCCATTCTTGTTGCGCACCAATAATCGTGTCGCTTTATCAGAAAGCCAGTGTGTTGTGCAACCGAGATGAACCCGGATGCAGCGTGCTGCATCCGGGAATCTTGCGCCGCGGCTCAGCGCAGCGCGCGAGCGGGCATGGACCGCGTGAACTTCAGCAGGTCGTCGAGCATGGCGTTCAGGTTGTGCCGCAGCTTGGCAAAGCCGGCCGTGTGGGTCAGGCCTGTTTCGTCCATATAGAGCTTGCGGTTGATCTCGAGCTGCAGGCTGTGGCGGCCGGTCTGCGGCTGTCCCACCACGCGCACGATTTCCACGCCCTTGTACGGGTGGTTACGCCAGACGTCATAGCCCATGTCCTTGAGCACGCCTTCGACACGGTCGGTGAAGCGCTTGTCGCAAGTGGTCCCGTCGCGGTCGCCGACGACGAAATCGGGGTGTTGAAGCCCCGGGAACTCGGTGGCGTATTGCGCTGCCTGGCTGGGCATCGAATGGCAGTTGATGTGCCAGGCTGCACCATGTTCGGAAACGGCATGATCGGCCAGCTTCTGCAGTTGCGCGTAGTACGGCAGGTAGTAGCGGTTGATGCGCGACTGCACTTCTTCCACGCTCAGCTTGCGGTCATAGATCGCTTCGCCGGTGTCGAGCACGCGCCAGACCAGGCCCTTGCCGAGACGGGTCTTGGCCGTTTCCTGCCTGGCGCCGGGCCACGGTGCGTCGAGCAGGGCTTCGTCGATCTCCTCGAGCGCGCGGTTGGCGTCGAGGTAGCTGCGCGGGAAGCCCGCGCACAGCAGCGGAATGCCGCGTGCCGGGGCGCCCGCGTAGAGCTCGTCGACGAAGGTGTCTTCGGCCTGCCGCAGCAGCGGCAGGGGCAGGCTGGCATCCGGGCGGAAGTCCGTGGGGTAGACGGTGGCGCTGTGCGGCGAGTCAAGGAACAGCGCGCTCACCGGGCCTTCCGGCTGGTACAGCTGGTACGGACTGTCCGCGCTCTTTCGGTCTGCTTCGGTCATGGTGCTGCGGCAATCAGTCGAGGGAGATCTTGGCCGCGGCGGCCACGCGCTTGTTCTTGGCCACTTCGCTCTTGATCTGCGCGGCAAACTGCGCAGGCGAGTTGCCCACCGGCGTGGCGCCCAGCTTTTCCAGTTTAGCCTTCACCTCGGGCAATGCCAGCACCTTGATGGCGGCCGCGTTCAGCTTGCTCTGCAGCTCGGCCGGCAGGTTCGCCGGGGCGATCAGGCCGAACCATGCGGCGTCGTTGACCTCGGGCAGGCCCAGCTCGGCGAAGGTCGGCACATTGGGCAGCGCAGCGACGCGCTTGGGCGCGGCCACGGCCAGCGCGCGCAGCTTGCCGCTTTCGATGAACGGCAGCGACGACGGCAGGTTGTCGAACAGCACCTGGACCTGGCCGGCCAGCGCGTCGTTCAGCGCCGGGCCGACGCCCTTGTACGGCACGTGCAGCAGTTCGGTCTTGCTGCTCATCTTGAACAGCTCGCCCATCATGTGCGATACGCTGCCATTGCCGGCCGAGCCATAGGCCAGCTTGTTGGGTTGCGCGTGCGCCAGTGCGATGAACGACTTCATGTCGGTGGCTTTCACGGACGGGTGGATGCTCATCACGTTAGGCACGGATGCCAGATTCGTGATGGTCGTGAAATCCTTGGTCGCGTCATAGGACAGGCGCGGGTACACGGCCGGATTGATGCCATGCGTCGAGGCCGTGGCGATGCCAAGCGTGTAGCCGTCCGGCGCGGCCTTGGCCAGGTAGGCGGTGCCGATGCTGCCGCCCGCACCGCCTCGGTTGTCCACCACCACGGCCTGGCCGAGCTGCTGGCCCAGCTTGTCGGCGACGATGCGCGCCACGATATCGGTCGTACCGCCCGCCGGGAATGGCACTACCAGCGTGATCGGCTTGGTCGGGTAGTTGGTCTGGGCTGCGGCGGGCAGCGTGGCGCCGGCGGCAAAGGCGGCCGAGGCCGCGACGAGAACGCGGAAGACTTGTCGACGTTGCATGGTTTGTGCGAGACAGGAATTAAGCGGAGGGAGAAAAGCGGTTTCCCCGATTCTGCTCGCGCCAGCAATGTGGCGGCAAACGAAATAAAATCGCACGGTCATTCCATTTGGTCGTGAAGTCGAGGTGATGTATGCGGCGTATGATGCCGTCGATGACCGAATTGCAGGCGTTTGAGGCGGCTGCCCGTCACAACAGTTTTACGGCTGCCGCCCGGGACCTGCACGTGACGCAGGGGGCGGTCAGCAAGCAGGTGCGCAGCCTGGAATCGCTGCTCGGCGTGGAATTGTTTGAGCGGGTGCGTCAGCGGCTGGAGCTGACCCCGGCGGGGGCGCGCTACCTGGAACGCATCCGGCCGACGCTGGATGAAATCGAAGCCGCCACGGTGGAGGCCGCGGGCCGCGAGCAGCAGGCTGGAGTCCTCCATATCGCGAGCATGCCCACGCTCGGCGCCAAGTGGCTGATCCCGCGGCTGCCCCAATTCTTTGCACGTCACCCGCAGGTGAAGCTGGAGTTCATCCCGCACGCACAGGGCTACGTATTTGCCGAGCCCGAGCTGGACGCGGCCATCCGCTTCGGCGTAGGCGTGTGGCCGGGCAGCGTGGCGGACTACATGATTGGCCGCGAAATCGTGCCTGTGTGCCGGCCCGGCTTGCTTGGCGGACCTGCGCACGGCCCGCTGGGATCGCCAGAGGAATTGCTGCGGTTTCCGCTGTTGCACCACACGACGGTGCCGGAGGCCTGGCCGGACTGGTTTGCGGAACTTGGCGTGCCCACGCGCGAGGCATGGGCCGGAGCGCGCTTCGACCAGTTCTCGCTGCTCACGCAGGCGGCATTGTCGGGGCTTGGCATTGCGCTGATTCCACGCTGCCTGATCGAGGAAGAGCTGGCCAACGGCGGGCTCGTGGTTGCGCATCCGGCGCGCGTGCTCAGCAACAAGGGCTATTACCTGTGCTATCCCGAGCACAAGCAGCATCTGCCAGCGCTGCAGACCTTTCGCGCATGGCTGATGGAGGGCACCGATACGCGCGCCTGACTTTGTTGCCGCGCGGCCGCAACAGACAGGGTTTGCCGCCATACTCGCGTACCGGACCGGTCGCTGACACTCCCCGGGCACAACGGGACAGAATGGGGGCAATCGTGGATCGCAGGCAGTTTGTGCGCGCATCGGCCGCGCTCGGTGGTGCGACATTCATGGCACGCAGCGCCATGGCCGGGACGCCGGGTGTCTACGCGGGTCGGATCGTATTCGGCCAGAGCATCAGCCTTGACAGCGTGTGGGGCGCCGCGTCCCGCAGCTATACCGACGGCTTGCTCGCGTACTTCGACCACGTCAACGCGAAGGGCGGCGTCAATGGCCGCAGGCTGGTGGTGAAACGGCGGGAGGACAACTCGAGCAGCACAGGCTCCCGGTTGTGGGCGCATTCACCGGCGCGCCCAATGTGCGCCGGGATTCAGCGCCGTTGTTCCACACCCGTGCCAGCTATGTCGACGAAGTCACGCGCATGGAACACCACGGCGACCTGCTTCAGCCCGATCGTGGTCGCATGCTGGACCTATGTGGCGGAGAAAGCGGTTGCCAATGTGCAGGCCTTTCTGCACGACGACGTCTTTGGCCTGGTCGGCATGGCAGGCACCGCCAATACGCTCGCGGCGCTGCCGCTGATCGGTGCCGCACAGTGCCGAGGGGGGGGACATTCCCGCAATGGTGGCCAGGCTGCAGGCCTCCAGGGCGCAGACCACGCTGCTGTTCTCCGCACCGAAGACGGTGGCGGACATCCTGATCGCTCACCAGTCCGGGCACGGTCCGCTGCCTTGCCCATGGTGTTGTCCTGGTGTTCATCAGCAAGCTGGAGGCGTTCGGCAAGCGCAATTTTGGCGGCCTGCGCGTGCACCACGACCGCAACCGGCACCGCGCTCCCGACTACGTGGAAGTCGCGATGATCGGCAACGGCGGCCGGATCATCAGTTGAAAGGAGAATAGTCGCCGGCGGTCACTTCACGCAGCAGTTCCAGCAACTTGAGTGCCGGTCCTGGCAGGATGCCCTGCCGGCGCTTGTACACCGACAGCCGTCGCGGCGCATTGGCGCCCGGTATCGGCAGTGGCCGCATCAGCCCTGCCCGTTGCTCCGCGTCATACATTGGCTCTGCCATCCAGCACAGGAAGCCGGCGTGCATGACCAGGCTCTTCAGCGCGATGATCGAGCGCGTTTCGGCCACGATGTCGGGCGTGGCCAGGCCGGCGCTGGCGAACAGCCGCTGCAATTCTTCGAACGGTGCCGTTCCGCGCGGCGGCATCACCCATTTGTGGCCGGCAGTGTCGGCCAGCGACAGCGGGCCGGAGCGCATCAGCGGATGACTCGCGGCGGCAACCACGTAGCTGCGGTCGCGCCAGCCCACATCGCTGACCACGCAGATTTCTTCGTTCTCGGGCAAGGCGATGCCAATGGCCAGGTCGATGTCATGCCGGACCAGGGCATCGGCCAGGAAGTCGCCCACGCCTTCCACGATGCGCACGCGCAGGTTGGGCCAGCGCGCCAGCACCCGCTCGATGGCTTGCGGCAACACCATGCTTGCCACGCTGGCCACCGCGCCCACCCGGATCGTGCCGCGCGCCAGGCCGCGCAGCGCCTGGATTGCCTCGGCGGCATGCTCGGCCTCGCGGCTCAGCAGGGTCGCGTGCGGCAGCAGCGCCTCGCCGTAGGCGGTCAGCACCATGCCGGTGGCGTATCGCTCGAACAGCGGCGCGCCCAACTGGGCTTCCAGTCGCTGGATGGTCCGGCTCAACGCCGGCTGCGTGATGTTCAGGTGCGCGGAGGCGCGCCCCAGGCTGCCGTGCTCGCAGACGGCCAGGAAGGCGCCCAGCTGGCGCAGGTCAAGCGTCACGGCACGGATCTCCATGGGCATGCAGAACAGGCATGACTTTACACTCAAACGGCATTTTCCAGGCAAGGGAGCGGTGGCCATACTGTCTGCATCGAATTCGCAGTGAGGAGCACTGGCCCATGTCTTCCCATCCCCCTGCCACCGTCCGCACCGCGGTGCTTGACCTGCTTCGCGCCTTTGGCATGACCTCGGTGTTCGGCAATCCCGGCTCGACTGAATTGCCGCTATTCCTGGATTTCCCGTCCGACTTCCGCTATGTGCTTGGCCTGCAGGAATCCGTGGTGGTAGGCATGGCCGACGGCTACGCGCAGGCGACCCGCAATGCGGCGTTCGTCAACCTGCACTCGGCGGCAGGCGTCGGCCACGCCATGGGCAGCATCTTCACGGCCTACAAGAACCGCACCCCGATGGTGATCACCGCCGGCCAGCAGGCGCGCTCGATCCTTCCCTACGAGCCGTTCCTGTTCTCGGCCCAGGCCACCGAGCTGCCCAAGCCCTACGTCAAGTGGAGCTGCGAGCCCGCGCGCGCCGAAGACGTGCCGCAGGCGATTGCACGTGGCTACTACATCGCCATGCAGCCGCCGCGCGGGCCGGTGCTGATCTCCGTGCCGGCCGATGACTGGGCCCGGCCGTGCGAGCCGGTGCTGCCGCGCACGGTCAGTACCGAGAGCCGCGTGCAGCCGGACCTGCTTGCACAGATCGGCGAGGCCCTCGATGCCAGCCGCCGGCCGGCGTTCGTAGTGGGTGCGGCCGTGGATCGCGACGGTGCCTGGGACGATGTGGTCCGGCTGGCGGAACGGCACCAGGCGGCGGTGTGGGTCGCGCCGATGTCCGGGCGCTGCGGCTTTCCGGAAGACCATCCGCTGTTCGCCGGCTTTCTGCCGGCAATGCGCGAGAAGATCGTCGACCTGCTGGCGGGGCATGACCTGGTGTTCGCCGTGGGGGCGGCAGTGTTCACCTATCACGTGGAAGGCTCGGGCCCCCATGCGCCGCCAGGAGCCCAGGTGGTGCAGCTGATCGACGATCCGAATATCGCCGCATGGGCGCCGGTGGGCACGGCCGCGGTCGGCAGTATCCGCCAGGGCGTGGTCGACCTGCTGGCGCGCCCGGCGCCGCCGCGGCGTGAAGCGCCGCGTCCGCGCGTGCCGGCGCCGCGCGCCGAGCCCGGCGCGCCGATGAGCGTTGCCTACGTGCTGCAGACGCTGGCGGAACTGCGCGATCCCGACTCCATCGTGGTGGAGGAAGCGCCCAGTGCGCGCCCGGTGATGCATCGCCATCTTCCGATCCTGCGCAGCGAGACCTTCTATACGATGTGCAGCGGCGGCCTCGGCTACGGCCTGCCTGCCGCGGTGGGCGTTGCGCTTGGCAAGCCTGGCCGCAAGGTGATCGGCGTGGTCGGCGACGGCTCGAGCATGTATTCGATCCAGGCGCTGTGGAGTGCCGCGCAACTGGGATTGCCGATCACGTTCATCGTGCTCAACAACCGTCGCTATGCCGCCCTGCAGGAGTTCGCGCCGACCTTCGGCTTCGGCAGCGCCGATCCGCTGGTCGGGACGGCGCTGCCCGACCTGGATTTCGTGTCGATTGCACTCGGGCACGGCTGCAAGGCGGCACGGGTGAGCGATGCAGAAGAATTGCGCGAGACGCTGGCGGCTGCATTGCGGATGACCGTGCCCATCGTGGTGGAGGTTGACGTGGCATAAGCCGCGTCAGCGTCGGACGCCTCGCGAGAAGAAGGACAAGACATCATTTCCAGGAGACTACAGCATGCAAAGCATCACGATGCTGATCAACGGCGAGCGCGCGCAGGCCGCCAGCGGCGCCACCTTCGAGCGGTGCAATCCGCTTGACCACAGCGTGGCCACGCGCGCGCCGGCGGCCACGGCAGCCGACGCGCTGGCGGCAGCCGAAGCCGCTGGGCGAGCCTTTCCCGCATGGCGAGACACCGGTCCTGGCGAGCGGCGCGGGTTGCTGATGCGCGCCGCGCATTCGCTCGAAGCCAAGGCCGAGGCGATTACGGCCGCCATGGCGGTGGAGACCGGTGCCTCGGCGATTTGGGCCGGCTTCAATGTGCACCTTGCGGTCGGCATGCTCCAGGAAGCGGCCGCGCTGACGACGCGGATCAACGGCGAGGTGATTCCATCGGATGTGCCCGGCAGCCTGGCGATGGCGGTGCGGCAGGGCGCGGGCGTGGTGCTGGGCATCGCGCCGTGGAACGCGCCGGTGATCCTGGGCGTGCGTGCCGTGGCAACGGCGCTGGCGTGCGGCAATACCGTCATCCTGAAGGGCTCGGAAATCTGCCCGGCCACGCATGGCCTGATCATCGATGCGCTGGCGGAGGCGGGCTTCCCGGCGGGCGTCGTCAATTTCATCACCAATGCCCCGGCCGACGCGGCAACGGTGGTCGAAGCGATCATTGCCCACCCGGCGGTGCGGCGTGTCAACTTCACCGGCTCCACGCGCGTCGGCAGGCTGATCGCGCAGACCTGCGCGCAGTACCTGAAGCCGGCCGTGCTGGAGTTGGGCGGCAAGGCGCCGCTGGTGGTGCTCGACGATGCCGATCTCGATGCAGCCGTAGACGCCGCGATATTCGGCGCCTTCGCCAATTCAGGCCAGATCTGCATGTCGACGGAACGCATGATCGTCGATGACGCGGTTGCCGACGCCTTTGTGGAAAAGCTGGCGGCGCGCGCCGCCGCCCTGCCGCTGGCCGATCCGCGCGAGGGTCCGGCGGTGCTCGGGTCGGTGGTCGACATGACCACCGTGCAGCGCTGCAACGCGATGATCGACGACGCGCTGGCCAAGGGTGCGCGGCTCGCCTGCGGTAGCAAGGCCACCAGCACGCTGATGCCCGCGACGATCCTCGATCATGTGACGCCGGCCATGGACATATACCGCGAGGAGTCGTTCGGCCCGGTCAAGGCCGTGGTGCGGGTGAGCGGGGTGGAGGCGGCCATTGCCTGTGCCAACGATTCGGAGTATGGGCTGTCCGCTGCGGTGTTCGGCCGGGACACGGCTCGCGCCATGCAAGTCGCGGGCCGCATCGACTCTGGCATCTGCCATGTCAACGGACCTACCGTCCATGACGAGGCGCAAATGCCGTTTGGTGGCGTCAAGGCGAGCGGCTACGGCCGTTTCGGCGGCAAGGCGGGCATTGACGCATTTACCGAACTGCGCTGGATCACCGTGCAGACTACGCCGCGACGCTATCCGTTCTGAGCCGCCAGCCGGCCGGAATGTACCAGAACCTGCACGGGCGGATCACCGTCCGGCATCCCGGAGACAAAGTCATGCCCTTTCCCTACCGTTTCGTGCGCCGCCTGAGCGTCGGCGCCTGCCTGCTGGCGGCGCTGGCCAGTGCTACCAGCGCGCAGACCTGGCCTGCCAAGCCGATCCGGCTCGTGGTCAATTTTCCGGCCGGCGGCGCGGCCGACACGCTCGCGCGCGGCGTTGCGCCAGCGCTGGGCGAGGCGCTGAAGCAGCCGGTCGTGATCGACAACCGGCCCGGTGCCAACGGCACGATCGGCGGCGACGCCGTGGCCAAGGCGCCGGCCGACGGCTATACCTTCCTGCTGACATCGGGCGGCGCGGTCACCATCGATCCGTTCCTGTACAAGAAGATGCCTTACGACCCGCAGAAGGACCTGGTGCCGGTGGCATCGGTGGCGCTGGTGCGCGTCTACCTGCTGGTGCACCCGTCAGTCCCGGCCACGACCCTGAACGAATTCATCGCCTACCTGCGCGCGCATCCGGGCAAGCTCAGCTACGGTTCCCCCGGCAATGGCAGTTCGCCCCATATCGCTGCGGAGATGTTCAGGCGCGCCGGCAAGCTCGATGTCCTGCACGTACCCTACAGGGGCGCGGCGCCGGCCCTGAATGACCTGCTGGCGGGGCAGGTGCAGTTCATGTTCGACCCCGGCCCCGGCCTGCAGCATGTTGCCAGTGGCAAGCTGCGCTTGCTGGCGGTGGCCAGCGCCAGGCGCGCGGCCCAGTACCCGGGAGTGCCCACCGTGGCCGAAGCCGGATTGGGCGGCGTGGACGGCGACACCACCTTCGGCGTTTATGCGCCGGCTGGCACGCCGCAGGCCATCGTCGAGCGCATGAACCGGGAAATCAACCGTGCCCTGGGCAGCGCGCAGTTGCAGGAGAACGTCAACCGTCTTGGCGGGACGGCGCAGCCCCTGAGCATCCAGGCATTTGCCGACCGGCAGAACGCCGACCGGAACCGCTATGGGGCGTTCATCCGGGCGGCGGGAATCACCTTGGACTGAGCACAACCCGCGCGACCCTGATCGCCGCGATGCCGGGACTGGCTCGCACGCAAGGCATGGGGCATGACCAGGCCGATCAGCGGGGCCGGGTGGCGTACCCGCGGCCACGCCGGTAAAGCCTGGCCATTCACCGCCTCACTTCGACAACACCTTCATCGCCGCTTCCAGGCCCGCCAGCGTGACGGGATACATGCGTCCCTTCATCAGCTGGTTGATAACCGTGATCGACTGCCGGTACTGCCACAGGCCCTCCGGCTCCGGGTTGAGCCAGACGAAGTGCGGGAACTGCTCGGTCACGCGGTTCAGCCACACCGAGCCGGCTTCCGCATTGTTGTACTCGACCGAGCCACCGGGCTGCAGGATCTCGTACGGGCTCATGGTCGCGTCGCCGACGAAGATGATCTTGTAGTCGGGCGTGTACTTGTGCAGCAGGTCCCACGTGTTCAGCTTTTCAGCGTGGCGGCGGCGGTTGTTCTTCCACACATGGTCGTACAGGCAGTTGTGGAAGTAGTAGTACTCGAGGTGCTTGAACTCGGTCTTGGTGGCCGAGAACAGTTCCTCCACGCGCTTGATGTGATCGTCCATCGAGCCGCCCACATCCATCAGCATCAGCACCTTGACCTTGTTGTGGCGCTCGGGCCGCAGCTTGATGTCGAGCAGGCCGGCATTGGCCGCGGTGGAGTGGATGGTGTCGTCCAGGTCCAGCTCGGTGTCGGCGCCGTCGCGTGCGAAACGCCGCAGGCGGCGCAGTGCTACCTTGATGTTGCGCGTGCCGAGTTCGACCTGGTCGTCATAGTCCTTGTAGGTGCGCGCTTCCCACACCTTGATCGCGGTGCGGTTGCCCTTGGACGGTCCGCCGATGCGGATGCCCTCGGGGTTGTAGCCGCCGTGCCCGAACGGCGAGGTGCCGCCCGTGCCGATCCACTTGTTGCCGCCCTCATGCTTTTCCTTCTGCTCTTCGAGCAGTTGCTTCAGGCGTTCCATGAGCTTGTCGAGTCCGCCCATGGCCTCGATCTTGGCCTTTTCCTCGGCAGAGAGTTCGCGCTCGAGCGTCTTCTGCAGCCAGTCGAGTGGAATGTCGGACTTCCAGTCCACCAGGCTTTCCACGCCCTTGAAATACGCGCCGAAGGTCTGGTCGAACTTGTCGAAGTGCTTCTCGTCCTTGACCAGCGTCATGCGCGCCAGGTAGTAGAACTCGTCGATCGATGGCGTGATGACCTGGGCCTTGAGCGCTTCGAGCATGGTCAGGTACTCCTTGACCGAGACCGGCAGCTTGGCGTGGCGCAGCGAGAAGAAGAAATCGATCAGCATGGTGCCTCGCGATCAGTGGCAGCAGGCGGCGCGCCTCAGCGCGGCCGCTCGAGCTGGAATTGCAGGTGATTGCGCACCGCCGGCCATTCGCTGGCGATGATCGAGAACACCACGGTGTCGCGCAGCGAACCGTCCGGCATGCGCGTGTGGTTGCGCAGCACGCCGTCCTGTTTCGCGCCCAGGCGCGCGATGGCCGTGCGGCTCTGGTGGTTCATCCAGTGCGTGCGGAACTCCACGGCGATGCACTCGAGCTGTTCGAACGCATGGCGCAGCAGCATCAGCTTGCACTCGGTGTTCAGCGGCGTGCGCTGGACGCGCTGCGCATACCACGTGGAGCCGATCTCCACGCGCCGGTTGGCCGCGTCGATGTTCATGTACGTCGTCATGCCGGCGAGTTCGCCATTGGCGTCGCGCACCGCGAACGGCTGCATCGAGCCCTGCTCTTGCAGGCCAAGGCGACGCGCGATCTCGGCTTCCATGCGCTCGGGCGTGGGCACGCTGGTGTACCACAGCTTCCACAGGTCGCCGTCGGCGGCAGCAGCGCGCAGGCCTTGCGCGTGCTCGGCCCTGAGCGGCTCGAGCGTGGCGTGCCGGCCTGACAGCGTGACGGGTTGGATGAAGTCGCTCATCAGCGGTTCGCGCGGTTCATGAACACCAGGCGCTCGAACAGGTGCACGTCCTGCTCGTTCTTGAGCAGCGCGCCATGCAGCGGCGGGATCGCGGCCTTCTTGTCCGGGCTGCGCAGCGCCTCGGCCGGAATGTCCTCGGCCATCAGCAGCTTGAGCCAGTCGATCAGCTCCGACGTGGACGGCTTCTTCTTCAGGCCAGGCAGGTTGCGCATCTCGTAGAACGATTCCAGCGCCGCGGCCACCAGCTCGCGCTTGATGCCGGGATAGTGGACGTCGACGATCTGCTGCATCGTCTCGGCATCCGGGAACTTGATGTAGTGGAAGAAGCAGCGGCGCAGGAAGGCGTCCGGCAGCTCCTTCTCGTTGTTCGAGGTGATGATCACCAGCGGACGATGCCTGGCCTTGACCAGTTCGCGCGTCTCGTAGACGTAGAACTCCATGCGGTCAAGTTCGCGCAGCAGGTCGTTCGGGAATTCGATATCGGCCTTGTCGATCTCGTCGATCAGCACCACCACCTGTTGGCCGGCTTCGAAGGCCTGCCACAGCACGCCCTTGACGATGTAGTTGCGGATGTCGTGCACGCGGTCGTCGCCGAGCTGCGAGTCGCGCAGGCGCGATACGGCGTCGTACTCGTACAGGCCCTGCTGCGCCTTGGTGGTCGACTTGATGTGCCATTGCAGCAGCGGCATGCCCAGCGCGGCGGCCACTTCCTCGGCCAGCATGGTCTTGCCGGTGCCCGGCTCGCCCTTGATCAGCAGCGGACGTTGCAGCGTGCGCGCGGCATTGACGGCCAGCTTGAGGTCGTCGGTGGCGACATACTGGTCACTGCCCTCGAACTTGATCTGCTGGGCGGAGGAGGCTTGGGCGGAAGCGTTGGCGGTGTTGGACATGTGGCAACCTGAGGTGGACGGCCGGGATTCTGGCCGGATTAGGCCGGTTCGGCGTGTTTAGCGCAGTCTCTTCGCGCTGTCACGCGCGCTTTCATTATGGAAACCGGATCCGCCTGGCGATGCCACGGCGCCAGGGCACCGTTGTGGCAGATCCGCGAACGATCGTTCGGAATTCCTGGATCGGTCAGTATAAAAGACCTTTGCGGTTCGTGTTGGCGCCGGCTGACATTAGGGTTGCTCCCGGGGCCGCGGCTGGACTGCCAGGTGCCGCCTGCTGTACAATGCGGCGGTTTGACGCGCCCCCACGTCCAGTTCTCCAGTATCCGGCAGTCCGCGTTCAGAAGTCCCTGCGGTCCGTCCGGGTCGCGGTGATTGCGAGAGGTGGTTCCAGAATGGTGTTCCACATCCCGGCTGCCAGGCTTCCCGCAGAGAAGCATTCTGAGACCGTCTCCGCCCGGCAGGGCAGGTCACGCACGGTTTAACTTCCAATCCGCTAAGACAATGAAAAAGCTCCTCACGATGGTGGTGCTGGGCGCGGCTGCAACGGCAGCGCTGGCACAGGACGTCAAGGGCAATGGAGACGCTGCCAAGGACAAGGTTGCAATGTGCATCGGATGCCACGGCATTCCGGGCTACCGTGCGTCGTTCCCCGAAGTCTACGAAGTCCCGATGCTGGGCGGCCAGAGCGCCAAGTACATCGAGAACGCACTGAAGGGCTACCAGAAGGGCGATCGCAAGCACCCGACCATGCGCGGCATTGCCGCCACGCTGACCGACCAGGACATCGCCGACGTGGCGGCCTACTACTCGCAGCAGAAGGCCGGTTCGCAGAACAACACCTTGAAGTGAGAGACACCGCAACCATGAAGACGCTTCAGACGCTTTCGTTCGCGATTGGCGCACTCGTGCTGGGTGCCTCCGCAGCCACTGCCTCGGCAGCCGACCTCGCCGCCGGCAAGGCGCTGGTGGAGAAGGGCAATTGCGTGGCCTGCCACGGCCAGGGACTCAACGCTCCGATCTCGCCGGATTATCCCAAGCTGGCCGGCCAGCATGCCGACTACCTCTACCACGCGCTGCTGTCGTACCAGGTTTCGGGCGTGCCGCAAGTGGGCCGCTCCAACGCGATCATGGCTGGCCAGGTCAATGCCAACCCGGCCGTCACGGACAAGGCCGGCAAGCCGCGCCCGTTCACGCGCAAGGAACTGAAGGACATCGCCGCCTACATCGAGTCGCTGCCGGGCGACCTGGTGCTGAAGAAATAAGCAGCACGCCGGAGACTGGGCAATAAAAAAACCGCTTCGATATGAAGCGGTTTTTTATTGCCCGGCGCACGGGGCGGGGCCCCGCGTCCTGTGCTCAGTTGCCGCTGCCGCTTGCCAGGCGGCGGGCCTTGACGGCCTCGGCCAGCGTTTCGAGCACCTTGACCGAGTCATCCCAGCCGATGCAGGCATCGGTCACGGACTGGCCGTAGGTCAGGCTTTCCACCGGCGTGCCCTGGGCATGGTCCTGGCGGCCCGCCACCAGGTGCGACTCGACCATCACGCCCACGATGCGATCGTCGCCCGCGGCGAGCTGGCGGCCGATGTCCTCGCACACCGGGATCTGATTCTCATGCTTCTTGCTGCTGTTGGCGTGCGAGGCATCGATCATCAGGCGTGCGGCCAGGCCCGACTTGGCGATGGCGTCGCACGCTTCCTGCACGCTGGCCGCATCGTAGTTCGGCGTCTTGCCGCCGCGCAGGATGATGTGGCAGTCCTCGTTGCCCGAGGTCGACACGATCGCCGAGTGGCCGCCCTTGGTCACCGACAGGAAATGGTGCGGCTGCGACGCGGCCTTGATCGCGTCGACGGCGATCTTGACGTTGCCGTCGGTGCCGTTCTTGAAGCCGACCGGGCACGACAGTCCCGACGCGAGTTCGCGGTGCACTTGCGATTCCGTCGTGCGCGCGCCGATCGCGCCCCAGCTGACCAGGTCGGCGATGTACTGCGGGCTGATCATGTCCAGGTACTCGGTGCCGGTCGGCACGCCCATCTCGCTGATGTTCAGCAGCAGCTCGCGCGCGGTGCGCAGGCCGTCGTTGATCTTGAAGCTGCCGTCCATGTACGGGTCGTTGATCAGGCCCTTCCAGCCGACCGTGGTGCGCGGCTTCTCGAAATAGACCCGCATCACGACCTCCAGCTCATTGGCGAAGCGGTCGCGCTGCACCTTGAGCAGCTTGGCGTATTCGAGCGCGGCCTTCGTGTCGTGGATCGAGCAGGGCCCGATGATGACGATCAGGCGGTCATCCATGCCGTGCAGGATGCGGTGCATGGACTGGCGCGCGGCGTAGATCACGTCCGAAGCCTTTTCGGTGCAGGCGAACTCGCGGATCAGGTGCGCGGGCGGCAGCAGTTCCTTGAGTTCACGGATGCGCAGGTCGTCGGTGTTCTTCAGCATGATGGGTCCGGTCTTGTGAGGTCGAGGATGTTGTCTTGGTGAAGCAGGTATAAAAAAAGCCGCCAGTCTTGCTGGCGGCTTTTTCTTTTCGGTTCGGGGCGCTTACAGCCGTCCCTCCCTATCCGCCAGCGGTGTGGGTTCGCTAAAAAAGTAAAAGTAAAACTTAGCGGACATGGCGAAGAAGGGTTTGGCTGAGGTCAGCTTGTATTCGATTTCATTTCGAAGCGCGGCATTTATGCTGCGCTGCGTGACAGAAGGGCAGGAAATTGCGCGGACACCGTCAAAAATTCGGTTTGCGACAATCACCTTTCCGACCGCGAAGCATCTTTATAGCGCCTTTTGCAGGGGTTGGCAAGTGCCGTGCCGGACTTCCCATGCGCATGGCGCAGCCGTCACGCGCTCAGGCCGTGCCACCCACCGTCATGTTCTCGATGCGCAGCGTCGGCTGGCCGACGCCCACGGGCACGCTCTGGCCTTCCTTGCCGCACACGCCCACGCCCGAGTCCAGCCGCATGTCGTTGCCGATCATGGTGACGTCCTTGAGCGATTCCGGGCCGTTGCCGACCAGTGTGGCGCCCTTTACCGGATAGGTGATCTTGCCATCCTCGATCATGTAGGCCTCGCTTGCCGAGAACACGAACTTGCCGTTGGTGATATCGACCTGGCCGCCGCCGAAGTTCACGGCATACAGGCCCTTCTTCACACTGGCGATGATTTCCTGCGGATCGCGATCGCCGTTGAGCATGTAGGTGTTGGTCATGCGCGGCATCGGCAGCGCGGCGTAGCTTTCGCGGCGCGCGTTGCCAGTGACGGGCATCTTCATCAGGCGTGCGTTGAGCGTGTCCTGGATGTAGCCGCGCAGGATGCCGTCCTCGATCAGCGTGGTGCACTGGGTCGGGTTGCCTTCGTCGTCCAGGTTGAGCGAGCCGCGGCGGTTGGCCAGCGTGCCGTCATCGACCACGGTCACGCCCTTGGCGGCCACGCGCTCGCCCATGCGGCCGGCAAATGCCGACGAGCCCTTGCGGTTGAAATCGCCTTCCAGGCCGTGGCCGACCGCCTCGTGCAGCAGCACGCCGGGCCAGCCCGGGCCGAGCACCACGGTCATCGCGCCGGCAGGCGCGGGGCGCGCGTCCAGGTTGACCAGCGCGGAGGACACGGCCTCGTCCACGTACTGCTGGAGCAGTGCATCGGTGAAGTAGCCGTAGGCGTAGCGGCCGCCGCCGCCGGACGAACCCATCTCGCGCCGGCCGCCTTGTTCGGCGATCACCGTGACCGACACGCGCACCAGCGGACGCACGTCCGCGGCGATCACGCCGTCGCTGCGCGCCACCAGCACCACGTCATATTCGCCGGCCAATCCGGCCATGACCTGCACCACGCGCGGGTCCTTGGCGCGCGCCATGCGCTCGATACGTTCGAGCAGCGCCACCTTCTCGGCGGCGGCCATCGAGTCGAGCGGGTCGTTCGGCGTGTACAGGTTGCGGCCCGTCTGCGAGGCCAGCTCGCTGGCCACCTTGATGCGGCCGCCGCCGGCACGGCCGATGGTGCGCGTGGCCGCTGCGGCCTGCGACAGCGCCGGCAGGCTGATGTCGTCCGAGTAGGCGAAGGCGGTCTTGTCGCCGGAGACGGCGCGCACGCCGACGCCCTGGTCGATACTGAAGCTGCCCGACTTGACGATGCCTTCCTCGAGGCTCCAGGCCTCGTTGCGCGTGTACTGGAAATACAGGTCGGCATAGTCGACCTTGTGCGTGAAGATGTCGGCCAGCACGCGCTGCAGCTTGGCTTCGTCCAGGCCATACGGCGCCAGCAGCAGTTGCTGCGCGGTGGCAAGGTTGCGGATTCCGAGATCGCCGGCGTTCATGAACAGTCCCTTTCTTTCTTGCTGGGGCGCCGGCAAGGTGGCCGGCGCCGTGAATCTGGTTTGGTGGCGGAAGCTTTCCCCAATGCTACAGCACCCGGTGCTTCAGCGCGGGCAGGTTCTGCCGGACTTCGGCCAGCCGCGCGGGGTCGATCACGCCGCTGACCACGCCTTCGCCCTCGGGCAGCACAGCCTGCACTTCACCCCACGGATCGACCAGCATCGAATGGCCCCAGGTGCGGCGGCCGTTCTCATGCTTGCCACCTTGTGCGGCGGCAAGCACATAGCACTGGTTTTCGATGGCCCGTGCGCGCAGCAGGATTTCCCAATGGGCCTGCCCAGTGGTGTAGGTGAAGGCGGCCGGCATCAGAATCAAGCTGGCGCCGTCATCGCCGGCAAGTCCGCGGTAGAGCTCCGGAAAGCGCAGGTCGTAGCACACCGACATCGCGACGCGTCCGCAAGGCGCCTCGAAGCTGACCGGCGCGCTGCCTGCCAGGATGGTGCGCGATTCGTCATAGCTCTCCGTGCCGCGCGTAAAGCCGAACAGGTGGATCTTGTCGTAGCGGGCCACGCGTTCGCCGCGCGGATCGAACGCGAGCGAGGTGTTGTAGACGCGCGCATCGTCGCCGCACCACATCGGCAAGGTGCCGCCCACCAGCCAGATGCGGTGGCGCCGCGCGGCGTCGGCCAGGAATCGCTGCACCGGGCCGTCGCCGTCCTGTTCGCGGATGGCGATCTTGTCGGCTTCGCGCTGGCCCATCATGCAGAAGTACTCGGGCAGCAGCACCAGCTCGGCGCCGCCGCGCGCGGCTTCGGCGATCAGCGCGTCGGCACGGGCCAGGTTGGCGTCTAGCGACGTGCCGGTCACGGTCTGGATGGCGGCAACACGAAACGGGGCGGGGGCTTGCATGGATCGTTTCCTCGGGCAGCGCGCCGCGACGCTGGCGGTCAGGGCGACAGGGCCGGTTCGGTGCGGTTCTGGTACGTCGGGTGTTGCGCCTTATTGTCCCCCACTTTGCCGATCTGCGGGTTGGCCCAGCTGCCGGTGATGCGGTAGTGCTGCGTGAACACCCTGGAGAACTCGTCGGCGAACAGCAACTGCGCCGCGAGCGTGCCGATGCCCAGCACCGGGTTGATGAAGGCGGCTGCCACCGACGTGGTGGTGGCGCTGATGCGCGGTATCACCTGGACATCCAGGTCCTGGGTCTCGCGCAGCAGGTTGGCCGAACCCGACATGCTCGCGATGATCTGAGGGCTCTTCAGTTCGAAGTCCTGGATCGATCCGACGCCGTTCTCGATTGTGCCGGAGCCGGAAATGCGGTCGAACAGCAGGCCGCGCCCGGACAGCGTACGGAAATCGAGCGAGGCAAAGCGCAGCAGGCCCTGCAGGCTCAGCACGCCGAGCAGGCGCGCGGCGCCGGGCTCGACGCTCAGGATCTGGCCATTCTCCAGTTCGAGCGAAAGCTGCCCGCCCAGGGTCGGGTAATCGATCGACATCGGCGAGCCGCGCCATGCCACGCGGCCTTCGAGCTTGCCCTTGCCGTCGCGCAGCGTATGCGGCAGACCCAGGCGCTCCAGCGTGGCGCCCGCATCGCGGATCTCGATGGCGAACGTCAGCGCCGTGCGGCGCGGGGCGTTGGCCGCGTCGCCGTCGCGCAGCCGGCGCGGCACGCGCCAGGTGCCGCTGCCGGTCAGCGTGGCGCCAGGCTGCTCGATCAGCAGCCGCTCGAGGGTCCAGACCGGCTCGTTGCCGCTCTTGCTGCTGCGTGCCACGACCTCCAGCTTGCCGAAATCGTGTCCGCGCAGCGTGAACTGCTCGGCTACCAGGTCGATGGACGGCAGCGTGTCGATGCTATCGGCGATGGCGTCGACGACATTGTGTTCATCGCTCGCGTCGGGCACGTTCAGCCGGCTCAGGCGCAGGCGCATGGCGCCCGAGCCTGATGGGCCTTCGGCCCGCCACTGCATATTGCCGGCGATCTGGCGCGAGTCCAGGTTGACGTCCCAGCCGCCGGCCTCGCGCGCGGCGTCAACCGTAACGTCGTCGAGTGTGCGGCCTGCGGCCTTGAGCGTGCGCATGCGCGCGTGGATGCGCTCGGGCAGGAAAGCCGGAGGGCTGGCGCGGCGGCTGCCGTCACCCTGCAGGCTGCCGAGGCTGGCGAGGGCGGAGCGCCAGTCATCGACATCGAACTGGTCGAGCGTGGCCGCGGCGGTGACGCCGCTCGCGGGCAGCGGCGCGGCCTGCTGCAGGCCGATGGCGCCGGCCACCACCTCGGTGTCGCCGCCGTTGCGGTCGTGGCGCAGCAGGTAGCGGGCATTGAGCGCGCCGCCAAGCTGGACCAGCATTTCGTCCAGGCCGGCGCGTCCCTGCGCGGGGCGCAGTTCGAAACGCAGGGGCATGTCCTGCGCGGCCGGCTTGGCCAGCGGCGCGGGCAGGCCGATGGCCATGCCGTTGAGATCGGAGCTGACCTGCACCTGCGTCTGGCGCTCGCGCGCGCTGAACACCGCGCTATAGCCGGTGCCGCCTTCCAGCCTGGCCGCCAGCGCCGCCGCCGCGGAGCCTGCCGCCGCTTCGCGCAGGCCTGCCGCCGTGGCATTGCCGTTCGCGCTCACGCGCACGCTGCCATCGGGCTGCGAGCCGCCGCCGATGCGGACTTCGCCGCCGAGAAAACGCGCGCGCATATTGGCGAGCTGGAAGCCGTGCTCATTGAAGGCGATGATGCCGCTGGCACCTCCCAGCTGCGGGACCTGGGCATTGAGCACGACATCGTTGCCGGGGAAGCGGAAGGTGCCGTCGACACGCGTGGCATTGGCATTGGTCAGCGGCATGTCGAGCTTGAGCCGGAGTTCGCCGTTGCCTTGCGCGCGCGCGTTGTCCGCCACGTGCCCGGTCCATTCGCGAACCGGCGACGCCGCCATGTACTGCAGGAAGCCTTGCACGGCGCCGCTGGCGCCGCCGTCGATCTCCAGGCGCCCATGGTCGCTGAGATCGTCGATGCGGCCGTTCACGTCCTGCAGCGTCACGCCGGCAATGCCATGGACGGTAGCGCGGCGGGCCAGGAACGACATGCCGCCGCGTTCGAACAGCACCTGGCCGTCGATGTCGGCAAAGGCGGGCCACAGCGGGGCGCCGCCCGCGCCGGTCTCGTGTGCCGCGATCTGGTACCTGACCTGGCGGATCGGGACTTCCACGCGGAAGTCGCCGGCCTTCTCGAAGGGGGCGTGGAAGGGGAAATGCGTCAGGTCGCCCTTGAGCACGAAACGCACACCGGCGGCTTCGCCACCGGCCAGCGCGCCGGCCAGGTAGTGGCGCGTGCCGGCGGGGATGCCTAGCGGCAGATAGCGTGGCACCCGCGCCACCTGTGCCCGGCTCAGCTCGCCGCTCAGGTCGGCAATGCCCGCTGTGCTGTCGCCGCCCGTGCGCCAGCTGCCGCTCACGTTGCCGGCCGTGTCCGCATTGGCGAAGCGGATGTTGTCCACCGTCACCGTCATATGGCCGTCCTGGCGGGTCCAGCGCAAGTCGCCGCCAATCTGGTCAAAGGGCAGGCGAGGCTCGTCGAACATGCCGGGCAGCACCAGCGCGGAATTGGCGCCCTCGAAGTGCACCGCGCCCTGCCGGTCGTCGAAACTGAACGTGCCCGACAGGTTGGCAAAGCCCGGCACGCCCAGGTTCGGCTTGCCATTGGCCCCGAGCGCGGGCACCGCGGGCTGGCCGTTGACCGAGACGTTGCGCAGCGTGCCCTGCACGGCATAGTGCGCCTTGCCTGGACGCCGTTCGAGCATGCCCTGGCGATCGCGGTTCCAGCTCACGTTCAGGTTGTCGATATGGCCGGCCGGCTGCAGCGCGCGCAGCTGGCGCAGCACCGCGGTATCGACCGGCATCGACGTGGCCAGCGCGCGCACCGTGTTCAGGTCGAACGTCGGGGCTTTCAGCGAGAACTTGCGCAGCTCGCCCTTGTTGTCCATGCTCCAGCCCAGCGTGACCTTGCGCATGCCTTCGCGCCAGGCAGTGTCGTTGGCGGACGGCGGACCGGCCGCCGGCTGCGGTTGCCAAAGCAGGGTGTCGATGGTCAGCAGGTTGTTGCCATCGCGGTCGCTGCGATGCAGCAGGAAGGCCTGGGCGTTGGCGAGCTGCAGCGCTTCGCTGGCGCCCGCGAGCTGCAGGTCGATGCCGCTGCCGCGCAGCCGCGCCTGGCTGCGCACGATGCGGCCCCCGCTGAACTCGACTGAGCCGTCGGTGCTGAAGCTGCCACCGGTCACGCGCTCGAACACGGTCAGGTAGCGCTGCACGACCGGCAGCTGCAGTTGCGTCACATCCCAGCTTGCCTGCCCGGACCAATGGCGCCAGTTGCCGGCGCTGCGCAGGTAGTCGTGGCGCAGGTTCGCGCGCATCACCAGCGGCCGCGGCGCCAGCGCCTCGGACTGCGCTTCGAGGCTGATCTCGTGATGCTGGCCCATACGCCGCGCGCTGAAATGGATCTGGGCCACGTCCAGTTGCGGCAGGTGGCCTTTTTCGTCCAGCCAGCGCAGCTTGCCGTCGGTCAGGTCCATCTGGCCCTGGGTCATCAGCCAGTCCAGGAAGCGATTGTCGTCGCTGTTGCCGCCGGCGGTGTCGACCGCCATGCCGGCGACCAGCAGCTTGCCCTCCGGCGTGCGGCGTACCAGCACATCGGCCTGGGCCGCGCTGAGCGTCCCGAACTGCAGGTTCATGCTGAACAGCGAGCGCCAGGCGAGCTGACCGTCAAGCGAGCCGGCCGAGATCAGCGTGCGCTGCTGGGCGTCGATTACTTTCACGCCGTGTGCGCGGAAGGCCGGATGCCAGCCATTCCAGTAGGTGTCGAGCGAATCGATGGTCAGCTTCGCCGACAGCGCCAGCGAGCCGCGGTCTTCCAGCCACTGCCGCGCGGCCGATGCCTGCGGCCAGAGCACGAAGCGGATGAGCAGTCCCGCCACCAGCGCCAGCGCCAGCAGCGCCAGCGCCAGCCGCAGCAGCGTGCGGCCCAGGCCGCGCCAGACTGGATGGCGCACGGCCGCGCGCAGCAATCCGGCGCACCCATGCGCAAACGCGCGAAGGCGCGCAGCGTGCGAAACCGGCGCAGCTGACGGGGAAGCAAGGGGAGAAGCCAGGCTGGCGACGGCCTCCTGGCTGCCCGCGCCCGCGTTGGGGGGGGAGCCGTCGGCAGGGGTAGGGGCGCGGCTGGACATGCGCAGATTATCCGACAATACTAGCCGCTCTCCAATCTGGCGCCCGGCCTTTGTTTGTTGCAAACACCTGACACGCGAAGGATGCCGCGGGCGCGCCGCACCTCTTCACGCATTTCAAGTTACTGGAATGACTGCCTCTGATCCGACGAGTTCCGCGGTGGGCAATACCGCCGACATCCAGCCTGGCCAGGATGGCGCAGGCGCCACGCCCGCCCAGCCGCTGGGCAACATGGCTTGCGGCGCATTCGCCACTACCGCTGCCACGGGGCCGGAACCGGCCGGTTTCGGGGGCCACGTATTGTACTCGGCTGCATATTCGCATTACGTACGCCGTGTCTTGCTGGCCCGGCCGGAGTTGCCGGGCATCGTGGCGGCCGCCGCGGCGCAGCCGCTGTCCCGGACCTGGATGAGCGAGCGCCTGAAGGCATTGCAGGAGCCATCGGCCGACCTGGAGGAGTCCGTCAAGCGCGCGCTGCGGCGCCTGCGCGCCGAGGTCATGTGCGTGGCGGTCGAGCGCGACCTGCGCGGCCAGGCCACGCTGGCCGAGGTCACCGGGGCCATGACCGATCTCGCCGAACTGTGCATCCAGCACGGCCTGGCCATGCTGGGCGACGATCTTGCCGTCACCTTCGGCAGGCCGTTCGGCGAGCAGAGCGGCGAGGTGCAGGAACTGGTCGTGGTCGGCATGGGCAAGCTTGGCGGACGCGAACTCAATGTCTCGTCCGACATCGACCTGATCTTCCTGTATGACGAGGACGGCGAGACCCGTGGCGGCACGCGCAGCCTGTCCAACCACGAGTACTTCATCCGGCTGGGCCGGCGCCTGATCAACCTGCTGGCCGACGTGACCGGCGACGGCTACGTGTTCCGCGTGGACATGCGCCTGCGGCCCAATGGCGATGCCGGTCCGCTGGCTTGCAGCCTGGGCATGCTGGAGGAGTACCTGGTGGTGCAGGGCCGCGAGTGGGAGCGCTACGCGTGGATCAAGGGCAGGGTGGTGTCCACGCTCGATACGCCGCACGCGCAGCGTGCCGCGGACCTGCTGGCGCGGCTGACCACGCCCTTCGTGTTCCGACGCTACCTGGACTACGGCGTGATCGCGGCGATCCGCTCGCTGCATGCCCAGATCCGCAGTGAGGCGGCCAAGCGCAGCGGCGGGCTGCCGGGGCATGGCGTCAACCAGCGTTCGTTCAATATCAAGCTTGGGCGCGGCGGCATCCGCGAGATCGAATTCATGGCGCAGGTGTTCCAGCTCATCCGCGGCGGACAGGATCCGGCGCTGCGCGTGCGGCCGACGCTCGAAGTGCTGGCGGTTGCCGTCGATCGCGGCCTGCTGCCTGCGGCCCAGGCCGCGCAGCTGGCCGATGCCTACCGTTTCCTGCGCCAGCTCGAACACCGCCTGCAGTATCGCGACGACGCCCAGACCCACCACCTGCCGACCACGCCGGACGAGCAGCTTGCCGTGGCGCAGATGATGGGCTGCGCCGACTGGCCCGAATTGCTCGACAAGCTGGCCAGGCTGCAGGAGCCGGTGGCGCAGCAGTTCGAGGTCACGTTCTCCGATCCCGACGCTTCCCCGTGCGAGGCGCTGTGGCCCGGCATCGTCGTGGAAGACCAGCAGGCGCGCGGCACGCAGGAGGGGCCCGACCAGAGCGGCCCGGATACCGAGGTGTCGCCGTGCCAGCGCTTGCAGGACGCGGGCTTCACCGATTGCACGGGCCTGCTGGACCGGCTGAGGGCGATTGCCGCGTCGCTGCGCTACCGCGCGCTGTCGGAAACGAGCCGCGTGCGCTTCGACCAGCTCGTCAACCGCGCGCTGGACCTCGCGGCCAGGCAGGAGGACTCGGACAGCACCATCACGCGCTTCATCGATTTCCTCGAGGCGATCAGCCGCCGCGCATCGTATCTCTCGCTGCTGTCGGAATACCCGCAGGCAATGGACCGCGTCGCGCATACGCTGCACGCGTCGCGCTGGGCAGCCGCCTACCTGACGCGCCACCCGCAACTGCTCGATGAACTGCTCGACAGCGATGCGCTGGCCGGCGCGCCCGACTGGGCCGCGTTCCGCCGCCGGCTGTCCGAGCGCCTGGTGGCCGCGGACGGGCAGGTCGAGCAGCAGATGGACATCCTGCGCCGCGAGCACCACGCCGAGACCTTCCGCATCCTGCTGCAGGACCTGCAGGGGCTGCTCACGGTCGAGCAGATTGCGGACCGGCTGTCCGACCTGGCCGACGCCATGCTCGAGGCCACGCTGGAAACGGTCTGGCGCCAGCTCGCGACGCGCCACCGCGACGTGCCGCGCTTTGCCGTGATCGCCTATGGCCGCCTGGGTGGCAAGGAACTTGGCTATGCCTCGGACCTGGACATCATCTTCCTGTATGAAGACGAGCACGAGCGCGCGCCCGATGTGTACGCGGCCTATGCGCGGCGCCTGATCACCTGGCTGACCAGCCATACTGCGGCCGGGTCGCTGTTCGACGTCGACATGCGGCTGCGCCCGAACGGCGCGGCCGGCCTGCTCGTCACCAGCTTCGATGCGTTCCGCCGCTACCAGCTGCGCGAGGGCGACAACACCGCCTGGGTCTGGGAGCACCAGGCGCTCACGCGGGCCCGCTTCTGCGCCGGCGATGTGGCGATCGGCGCGCGCTTCGAGGCGCTGCGCGACGAAATCCTGCGCCAGCCGCGCGACGCGGCCGCGCTGCGCGACGAGATCGTGCAGATGCGCGGCAAGGTGGCGGAGGGGCATCCGAACCCGACGCAGCTGTTCGATCTCAAGCATGACCGCGGCGGCATGGTGGATATCGAGTTCACCGTGCAGTACCTGGTACTGCTGCATAGCCGGATCCATCCGCAGCTCACGCGCAACGCCGGCAATATCGCGCTGCTGCGCGAAGCCGGAGAGCTCGGCCTGATCGATGCCGCGCTGGCGGTGCAGGTCGGCGATGCCTACCGGCAGTTCCGCGCCCGCCAGCACCAGCTGCGGCTCGACGGGCAGGACCAGGCCCGCGTGCCCGCCACGCAGGTGGCGGAACAGACCGCGCGCGTCCTGGCGCTCTGGCAGGCCGTGTTCGGTGCCGCCTGATCGGGCCCGGCCCGGCGCGGCGTGGCCGGGCATGCTGGCCGGCCTTGCGCCGGTGTGGGGGCTGTCGGCGCTGATGAGCTTCGTGCCGTGGCTGCACGCGCACGGCCTCTATCTGCGCGATGCCGTGCTTGCCGGCGGCGAGTGGTGGCGGCTGGTGACGGCTATGTGGGTCCACCTGGACTGGCGTCATTGGCTCGCCGATGCATGCGCTGCCACGGGTTTGCTGCTGCTGGCCGGACGTGCCGCGCGCGTGCGGGAGGCGCTGCTGGTACTGGTAGCCTGCGGCATCGCGGTTCAGCTGGCGCTGCTGCGCATGCCCGCGATCGGCTGGTATGGCGGAATGTCCGGCGCTCTCCACGGGCTGGCACTCTGGGCTGCGCTGAACTTGTTGCGCGTGCCGGGATTGCCGCGAGCGGTCGGCGTGCTGCTGAGCCTTGGCGTCATCGTCAAGGTATGGCTTGAGCAATCGTGGTTGGCCCCCGTGGTGTTCGATCGGTCCTGGGGCTTTGGCGTGGTCCGTGCCGCCCATGCGGCTGGCGCGGTCGCCGGGCTCGCTTGCTGGCTGGTGCAGGAGTGGTGGCGGGGTCGGCGCGCGCCGGCCCCGCATTGAAGCTGCGGCCGCTCAGCCGCGGCGGCGCAGTGCGAGAGCGAGGAATCCTGCTGCGCCCAGCAACATGGCGAGCCACGGGTCGATGGCGCCGCCACCGCCACCGCCCGACGGCGCCGGCGCGGCTGTACTGGTGCCTGCCGCCGCGCTCAGCGCGCCGTCGGCATCAAGCAGGCCCGCGCCGCATACGCCCGGATTGGTCGTGCAAAAGGTGCCGGACGGATGCGGCCGCGCCGAACTCTTTAGCGCGGCAGTCACCTGTGCCGGCGTCAGCGACGGATTGACGGCCAGCATTAGCGACACCACGCCCGATACCATCGGCGCAGCGAAACTGGTGCCCTGCGAATCGCGGATCGTGTAGGCGCCCAGCGATGTGGTGCCATCGTTAGTGAGCGTACGGATGACCGACACGGTCGTCGTGCACGCGCCGTTCACCACCTTGGAGTTGCCGCAACCACCGCCGGGCGCGCTGATGGTGACCTTCGACCCCACATTGGCGAAGCTCGCGTTCTCGCCATCGTTGGCATGGGCGGTCACGGCAATCACGCCGCTGCAATCGGCTGGCGCTTCGAGCGCCCCGGCGCTGTTGCCGGCGGCCACGACCACGGACACGCCGCGCCCGACTACGTCGTTGATGGCCTGCTGTTCGATGCTGGTGCAGGTGCCGCCCCCAAGGCTGATGTTGACCACGCGCGCAGGGTTGGGGTTGTCCGGCACACTGGGCACGCTGATGCCGGCGGCCCAGCGCAGGCCGTCCACGGTATCGGAGAGCAGGGCGCCGCAGCGTCCGGAGACCCGTACCGGCAGGATGCGCGTGTTCCAGTCGACGCCGGCAATGCCGAGTCCGTTGTTGGTCACGGCGCCGAGCACGCTCGCCACGCGCGTGCCATGCCAGGAATTAGGCGTGGCCACCGTGGTCGCCGTGGAACTGCCGGGGCAGAGGAAGCCCACCGGTACATTGTCGCCCGCATCCGTGGCATCGCTGTCGCGGCCGGGTTGGTTGTCGTTGGAGATGGTGTCGCTGCTGATGAAGTCGTATCCGGCCAGGAATTTGCCGGCCAGGTCAGGGTGGGGCAGGTAGCCCGTGTCGAGCACCGCGACCACCATGTTCGTGCTGCCGCGCGACCGGTCCCACGCGTGGGGAAGGTTTGCCCCGCCAATGGCGGTGCCCGTGCCCATCATGTAGGGCTGGGCTGAGGCGAATTCGGGATCGTTGGGAATCGTGTCGTGCAGGTGCAGCCAGCGGTCAGGCACGGCGTCGGCGACGCTTGGATCTCGTCGCAGTTTGGCCGCCAATGCCTCCGGATCAGGGGTGCTGCCGTCGGCTGTGCCCAGCAGTTCCATATTGCCGGCCATGCTCCGCCGCACGGCGAGATTGACGCCTGAGTGGCTGCGCAACTGCTGCAGGCGGTCTTCCGCGGCCGCGGTGCCCTGCTTGGCGCCGGCCATTGCGCCGGGCGCGCCGTCCGCGGCCGAGGCACTGGGCGTGATGCTGGCGTCACGCCAACGTACGATGACATTGCCGGTATAGGCGGGGGCGGCCTGAACCGTGCCAGCCGCCAGCGTGGCGGGGGCATGTATCGCCCAGCACAGGCCCACGAGCACCGTGGCCGACCATCGACGGGCAGCGGCGCAACTGCGCCTTGAAATATGGTGCGACAAGTGCAGCATGGACACTCTCCCGGTGCGCGCCAAAAGGGTTGGTGGAGTGCTATGAAGCGAATACGATCCGGCCGGATTCCGCAAGTGTGCCGAAGGCTTAACCCGGCCGAGTAGGGTGGTATGACCGCTCAGCTCGCCGGCATGTCGCGGCCGACCGGCATGGTGTGGTTGGGCTTGAGTACCCGGTCGGGTTCGGCCGTGCCGATGCGCGGCGCGGCGCGCAAGGTCGCCAGTGCCTGGTCCATGGTGGCATCCGGCGACGCGCTGATGGCCGTCACCAGCCACACGCCGCCCGACAGCGGCCGCTTGACCACGTAGCGGATCGGCCCTTCGATGGCATCGAGCAGCTTGCCGGCTTCTTCGGAGACGTTCACGTCGGGCGCGGTGAAGCGCACCATGATGTCGCCCACCACGCGGTCAGTCGAAATGGCCCCGCGCGGAGGCTGCGATGCCTTGGGCTGCGCCTGGCAGCCGGGCAGCGCCAGCAGTGCCGCGGCGGCAGCCACGGCGGCGGCGAGTGCCGGCACGAAAGCGCGCCCGGCGGACGGCAGTGGGCGGGTCATGGTTTGCTCCTGTGAATGCGTAAATAGTAGGCGGCGAAGGTTGCCAGCGGCCCTCGGGCGCTTGCCGGCTCAGCCTGCGCTGCGTCGCGAGCGCCGGCCTTCCTTGCCGCCACTGGCCGCACGCGCGCCTTGCGCGAGCATTTCCTCGGCGTGCTGGAGCGTGGTGGCGGTCACCGTCGCGCCACCCAGCATGCGCGCGGTTTCCACCACGCGGCCGGCGGCGTCGAGTGCGCGGATGCGCGAGCGCGTGACCGAGCCAGACCCGTCGCCGGTGGTTTCCTTGCTGACCAGCAGATGGTGCCCGGCCTGCGCCGCCACCTGCGGCAGGTGCGTCACGCACAGGACCTGGCGTGCGCGCCCGAGCTCCTGCAGGCGCCGGCCGACCACTTCGGCCACTGCGCCGCCGATGCCGGTGTCCACCTCGTCGAAGATCAGCGTCGGCGTGGGCGACGCTTCGCTGGTGATGACCGAGATCGCTAGGCTGATGCGGGCCAGTTCGCCGCCGGAGGCCACGCGGGCAAGTGGCCGGGCACTGACGCCGGCGTGGCCGGCGACCAGGAATTCCACCTGTTCCAGGCCAAAGCTCTGGCCTTCCTCGAGCGCGTTGAGCGCGGCGACGAAGCTGCCGCCCGCCATCGACAAGCCCTGCATGGCTTCGGTGACGGCCCTGGACAGTGCCTCGGCGGCTTCCTTGCGCGCCAGGCTCAGGTGCTGGGCCAGCGTCAGGTAGGCGGCCTTGGCGGCAGCCTCGCGCGCCAGCACCTTGTTGATGTCCTGCGCCGACTGCAGGTCGTCGAGCTGCTGGCGGCGCGCGAGCAGTTCGTCGGCCAGTTGTTCGGGCGGCAGGCGGTACTTGCGCGCCGTGGCATGCAGTGCCTGCATGCGCTCGTTGACGGCTTCGAGCCGTTCGGGGTCGAGTTCCAGCCGGTCCACGTAGCGCATGAGCGAATGCGCGGCTTCCTCGGCCTGCACCTGCGCGGGCTCCAGCGCGGCGAGCACGTCGCGCAGCGCCGGATCGACGTCGGCGAGCTGCTGCACCCGGTGCACGATCGAATTGAGCGCGGACAGCACGGAGCCGTCAGCTTCGGACAAGGCATCGAGCGCGGCGCGGCTGCCGTCGATCAGGCCAGCCGCATGGGACAGGCGATTGTATTCGGCCTGGATCTCTTCCCATTCGCCGGGCTGTGGCGCGAGCTTCTCGAGCTCGCCGACCTGCCATTCGAGCCGCTCGCGTTCGAGCTGCATTTCGCGCGACTGGTGCTCGACCGCCTCGCGCTGGCGCACGCAGGCGCGCCACGCGCGCCAGGACTCGGCCACGGCGCCGGCCTGCTGGGTCAGTCCGGCGTGGGCATCGAACAGCAGGCGCTGGGCGTCGGGGCGCAGCAGCAGCTGGTGGGCATGCTGGCCGTGGATGTCGACGAGCTGATCGCCAATCTCGCGCAGCTGGGCCAGCGTCGCGGCCGCGCCGTTGACGAAGGCCTTGCTGCGGCCGCCGGCGTCCACGGTGCGCCGCAGCAGCACGGTACGCGCGTCCCCGTCCTCCTCGCTGCCCAGTTCGCGCTCGTCGAGCCACGCATCGAGCGCCGGGTGGGTCGAGAAGGTGGCGCTGATGCTGGCGCGCGTGGCGCCTTCGCGCACGATGCCGGCATCGGCGCGCTCGCCCAGCACCAGCGCAAGCGCGTCGATCAGGATCGATTTGCCGGCACCGGTCTCGCCGGTGAAGACAGTGAAGCCGGACTGGAAATCGAGGTCGAGCGTGTCGACGATGACGAAATCGCGGATGGACAGGCTGCGCAGCATCGTGGCGGTGGAAGGGTTCGGTCGGGACGGGACAGGACGCTCAGAGGCGGTTGTCCTCGGTCGGGTATTCGTGCCAGTGCAGCTTCTTGCGCAGCGTGGCGTAGTAGTTGTAGCCCACCGGGTGCAGCAGCTGGATGGTCTTCTTCGAGCGGCGCACGACGATGCGGTCGCCCGGCAGCAGCGAGGTGAGCGACTGCATGTCGAAATTGACGCTGGCGTCGCGCGCGGTCGCCACCTCGATCGTCACCTCGGCATCGTGCGGCAGCACGATGGGCCGGTTGGACAGCGAGTGCGGCGCGATTGGCACCAGCACCAGGCCCGACAGCGTCGGGTGGAGGATCGGGCCGCCGGCGGAGAGCGCATAGGCGGTCGAACCGGTGGCGGTCGACACGATCAGGCCGTCCGAACGCTGGTTGTACATGAAATTGCCGTCCACCGACACCGCCAGTTCGACCATGCCGGAAATGCCCGAGCGGTTGACCACTACGTCATTCAGGGCCAGCGCCGAGAAGATGCGGCTGTCGTCGCGCACCACGCTGGACTCCAGCAGCAGCCGGGTCTCGGCCTCGTAGCGGCCTTCGAGCATGTCGGGCAGTACCGACTGCACGTCCTCGAGCGGGATATCCGTCATAAAGCCGAGACGGCCGTGGTTGACGCCGATCAGCGGCACGTTGTGGCCGGCGAGCTGGCGCGCAATGCCGAGCAGCGTGCCGTCCCCGCCCAGCACCACGGCCACGTCCGCTTCCCGGCCGATTTCCTCGGGGGTCAGAGCGGGATAGCCGGTCAGCCCGGTGGCCTGGGCGGTCTCGCGCTCGAACACGACATCCTGGCCATTGCGCAGGATGTAGGAAGCGAGCTCCTCCAGCGGGCCTTCGATGCCGGCAGTCGAGTACCGTCCCACGAGGGCCACGGTCTTGAATGGGGTGCGCAAGGCGCTGGTTTTGGGGGGGGCAGACATGCGGGGATTAGACCATACCGCCGTGACCGTTGTCAGCATGGGGCGCGCGCGCCATGTGCGGCGGGCCTGCCAGGCGCCCGAAGCGGTAAAACTTGCGTAAAATCGGGGCATCATGGATGAACGTTCGAAAACGCTGCTCAAGACCCTGATTGAGCGCTACATTGCCGAAGGGCAGCCGGTCGGCTCCCGGACCTTGTCCAGGTATTCCGGGCTGGACCTGTCGCCGGCCACCATCCGCAATGTGATGTCCGATCTGGAGGAGATGGGCTTCATCTCCAGTCCGCACACGTCGGCGGGACGGATTCCCACGCCGCGAGGGTATCGCCTGTTCGTCGACACCATGCTGACCGTCCAGCCGATCGAGCGCGGCGGCGTGGAAATGACGGAGCTGGCCGGCCAGATCCAGGGCCAGCTCGGCGGCCAGCAGCTCGGCCCCCAGCGCATGATCACGGCGGCCGCGCGGACCTTGTCCAACCTCTCGCATTTCGCCGGCGTGGTGATGACGCCGCGGCGCGCGCAGTCGTTCCGGCAGATCGAATTCATGCGGCTGTCGGACAAGCGCATCCTGCTGATCATCGTCAGCCCCGAGGGCGATGTGCAGAACCGGATCATCCAGACGGAGCTGCCATACACCCCCGCGCAGCTCATCGAAGCAGCGAACTTCTTCAACGCGCACTACGGCGGCATGAGTTTCGATGCGGTGCGCGACCATTTGCGCGTGGAGCTGAGGGACCTGCGGCGCGACATGTCGCAATTGATGCAGGCGGCCGTCGAGGCCGGCAGCAGCGCCATGGAGGAAGAGGACGACCACGTCTTCATCAGCGGCGAGCGCAAGCTGCTGGAAGTCGAGGACCTGGCTTCCAGCATGGACAAGCTGCGGCGGCTGTTCGACATGTTCGAGCACAAGACCAGCCTGCTCCAGCTGCTGGACGTGTCCAGCCATGCGCAGGGGGTGCAGATATTCATCGGCGGCGAAAGCCAGCTGGTGCCGCTCGAAGACATGGCCGTGATCACCGCGCCGTACGAGGTGGACGGCCAGATCGTCGGCACGCTGGGCGTGATCGGACCGACCCGCATGGCCTACGAGCGGGTGATCCCGATCGTCGATATCACGGCACGGCTGCTGTCGAGCGCACTGAGCCAGAACTAGGGCCCGTCCGACGGGTCACACAGTCTGCGTCCCCATTTTGTGTCCCCATTTCCACCGCCCGGCGGCATCCGGCCGCCCGGCCACATCGGAAGCGACATGACGTTTTCTCCCGAACCGGCCTACCAGCACGGCCAGGCGCCGCGCACGGCCATCCTGCTGGTCAACCTGGGCACGCCCGATGCGCCGACCCCGAAGGCGGTGGGGCGCTACCTGAAGGCGTTCCTCTCGGACCCGCGCGTGGTCGAGATCCCGCGCCTGGCCTGGCTGCCGCTGCTGCATGGCGTGATCCTGCCGCTGCGCTCGCGCGCCTCGGCCCTCAAGTACGAGTCGATCTGGCTGCGGGAGGCGCATATGACGGGATCGCCGCTCCTTGTATACAGCGAGCGCCAGGCGCACGCGCTGCAGCGCCTGCTCAACCAGCAGGGCTACGAGGTCACGGTCGCCTGCGCGATGCGCTACGGCAATCCTTCGGTCGAGTCCGTGCTGGAGGCGCTGCGCCGCCAGGGCACGGAACAGGTGCTGGTGCTGCCGATGTATCCGCAATACTCCGGCACTACCACGGCCACCGCGTTCGACGAGGTGTTCCGCGTGCTTGGCCAGTGGCGCAACCAGCCCGAGCTTCGATTCGTGAAGCATTTCCATGACCATCCGGCCTATATTTCGGCGCTGCACCAGCAGGTCGGCGCGTACTGGGCCCAGCACGGTATGCCGGATTTTGCGCGCGGCGACAAGCTGATCCTGTCCTTCCACGGCGTGCCGCGCCGCACGCTGGAACTGGGCGATCCCTATCATTGCGAGTGCCTCAAGACAGGACGCCTGCTCGGTGATGCGCTGGGCCTGCAGCCGGGTCAATATCAAGTAACGTTCCAGTCTCGTTTCGGCAAAGCCGAATGGCTTCAGCCCTATACGGCGCCCACGCTGGCGGAACTGGGCAAGGTCGGCGCCGGCCGGGTCGACGTGTTCTGTCCGGGCTTTCCCGCCGACTGCATCGAGACCCTGGAAGAAATTGCCATGGAAGGGCGGACCGAATTCATGGTGGCGGGCGGCAAGCAGTTCCATTTCATCCCGTGCATGAACGATGCCCAGCCCTGGATCGCGGCAATGGCGGAAATCGCGCTGCAGCATTTGCAGGGCTGGCCGCTGAACATGCCGCATCCGCATGAACTCGAAGCGCGCCGCAGTCGCGCGCAGACCCGGGGAGCCGCAGCATGAATGTCAGTTTCGAGCCGGATGCGCGCCTGCGCATCGACAAGTGGCTCTGGTGCGCGCGTTTCTTCAAGACGCGCTCACTGGCGGCCGAGGCCGTCGAGCGTGGCAAGGTAACGGTGAACGGCCAGCCGTGCAAGAACTCGCGCGAGGTCCGGCCCGGCGACAGGGTCGTGCTGGAAGCCCACCAGCAGCGCTGGGAACTGGTGGTGAAAGGCATTGCCCAGGCGCGCGGCCCGGCGCCGGTGGCACAGACGCTGTACGCGGAAACCGAGGACAGCCAGGCACGCCGTCATGCCGAAATGGAGCAGCGGCGCTACCAGCCGGAGCCGGCATCGCAGTTGCAGGGCCGGCCCACCAAGCGGGACCGGCGGCGCATTGACGATTTTCGGAGTTGAATGCGACAACGCGGCCGTACCGGCAAGCGCCGGTACGGCCGCGTTGAACGATCAAAACGTCAGCCAGCGTGGTCCTACTGGTTGACGTTGACGTATTGGACGAGGTAATGCTTGAAGATGGCCTTGCCGCTGCCATACTCGGTATCGCGCGGCGTCAGGGCGCCGGACAGGCAGATGAATACTGTCATCACGGACAGCGCGGCAAGCAGGCAGAGCGTCACGATGGGCAGCTTGTGCATGGCCAACCTTTCGGAAGAGGCACAAATGTGATCCAACTCCAGTCCCCTCGGTATTTTTGTCATTTTTCTTGATAAGAATCTTAGTGATTGCACTGCAACAAATCAATAAGCGGTCGATTGCATGAAGGGGGCGTTTGTAACGGTGTGTTTCGGGGTCTCTTTGCAACCACTCTTGAAAAATGGCGGGTTGCCACCAGATCAGCGGGACACACGCCGATTTAACCACCGCGGCCCGAACCGGATGGCCGCGACAATGCATTGATACGGATCGACATGGAAGAACAGAAGCAGACGCCAACCACCCCGACGCCTGAGCCCGCCGCCGAAGCGGCTGCCAATGCCACGACCGCCGCGCCGGAGAGCGCCGCCGTGGATGACGTGGCGGCGCAGCTTGCCGCGCTGGAAGCCAAGGCGCGCGAGCACTACGACATGTACGTGCGCTCCGTCGCGGAAAGCGAGAACATCCGCCGCCGCGCACAGGAGGATGTGTCCAAGGCGCACAAGTTCGCCATCGAGAATTTCGCCGACAACCTGCTGCCCGTGATGGACAGCCTGCAGGCCGCCCTGGCGGATGGTTCGGGCGATATTGCCAAGCTGCGCGAAGGCGTCGAGCTGACGGCGCGCCAGCTGGCCGCTGCGTTCGAGCGCGGCAAGATCGTGGAGCTGAACCCGGTCGGCGACAAGTTTGACCCGCACCGCCACCAGGCCATCTCGATGGTGCCGTCCGAGCAGGAGGCCAATACCGTCGTCACGGTGCTGCAGCGCGGCTATATGATCGCGGATCGCGTGCTGCGCCCGGCGCTGGTGACGGTTTCGGCACCCAAGTAAGCGGTGATCGCGGGCGGGGCCGAACGGCTGTGCCCGCCGATACGACCCTCGACGCCCCGGCGCCAGTCTGGCCCGGGGCGTCTTGCCATTCACGGAGGCAAGCCATGAGCGATGCAGCAGCCGGTATCCCGCCACGATTCGACGCGCACCTTGACCATCGCGCTTTTGACATGCTCGGGATGCAGCCGGTGGACGGCGCCTCGATCGATGTCGCCATTGCCGCGGCCGGCGACAAGCTGGTGTGCGTGTTCTTCTGGGGTGTGGACTGTTTCAACTGCGAAATGGCGAAGCAGGCCATGCTGTCCGGTCCCGAGCCGATCCTCGCGCTGGATCTGCACTGGTTGCACGCCAATGTCTATGCGCACCCCGAACTCGGGCAGCGCTTCGGCCTGCACGGCATTCCGGTCTTCATGTTCTTCCACAACGGCAAGAAACTCGGCCGTGCCACCGGCTGGCACGGCCATGGCCAGTTTGCCGCGGCGGTGACAAACGCGCGCCTGAAGGCGGAAGGCAAGCCGCTGGCAGGCTAGCGCGACAGCGCGTAACCCAGCCGGAACTGCCAGGGAAGCTTATGGTTGTAGTCCAGCAGGCTTTCCCCATAGCCGACGAAATAACCTGCCATCAGGTATCCGGCGGTGCCCGGAATCAGTCGCGCAAGCGGATAGGTCACGCGGGCGTCGACGCTGCCGTACCAACTTTGCGTGCCTTTGCGCACCGTCGCAGCAAACTCCCAGGAGTCCGCCTTGCCATATGCCAGGTCCAGGTCCATGTAGCCGCGGTAGTGCGCGATGTCGGGGTTGTCGCTTTTTTCCAGGTAGGCGTACAGCTTGGGCGCGACGCGCCAGTGCCAGTTGTTCTGGTCGCCGAAATAGAAGGTCGGCTTGAAGAAGACGGTGTTGATGCTGCGCGATTCGTCGCCGCTGCGTCCGTTGGATTCATGCTCGAGGCCGGTCGCCAGCGACAGGCGGCTGATGGCCGCGTTGTGAACGCCCGTGTCGGACAGGTAGTAATAGAAGCTCGGCCGGTAGTTGGTATCGCGGAACGGCTTGGAATCCTGCGACAGGTCCCATAGCGAGAACTGCGTGTAGGCGAAGTAGAGGTTGTCGATCAGGCGCCGTGACGACGGATCCTTGCCTTCGAGGATCCGGAATTTGAAGCTGAACTGGAACTTGGCGTTGCCCCCGTCGTGCGCGCCGACGATGAAGTACATCGGGTCATTGAACGACAGGCGCGCGCTGTCGCGCAGGTCGGCCGGCGCCGGAGCCGGCTGGGCGGCCGAGGCGACCGGGACCACCGGTGCCGTTGCGTCGGCAGGCTGGACCTCATGCGCTGGCGCGGCAGGGGCGGCAGCCAGCGGGGCCGCGGCGGGCTGGCCCGGCGTGGCCTGCTGGTTCAACGTGACAAGTACCGGCGCAGCGTCGATACCCGTGGCGTCCAGGCGGATCGTGCCGCGCAGTGCCGGCGGCAGGTCGGCGGCATAGCGGATGGTCCGGTTTTCGCCCTGGCGCAGGGAAAGGATGGCGGGGCCCGGATCCGCGCGCCGCAAGATAAGTTTCACGGGCGCCTGGAGATCGCCGGAGGCGGTGACCTCAAGCGTGTCGGGCACCTCGTATCGGCGCGTTCCGGTGTCCGCGCTGATCAGCAGGGTCAGCGTGAGTGGCTGGGCGCCGTCGATGATGCGGGGCGGCTGCAGCATCGAAACCGCGGCCTGGCCTGACAGCGGCCAGGCGCAGGCGAGCAAGAGGCAAAACCGCTTCCATTTCGAGGCCGCGGCATGAGCGGCCTTGCGGGGTATGGGCCGTAACGTTTGGGGCATATCGGGATGCGCCGTGTCCGGCTGGACTTCGGCGCAGGCGGATGGCAATGCGCGCAAGCCTACCATGGCACCCGACAGCGATTGTGACGAATTGTACGCAGGCGGTTTTGACCTGCGGCGTGTCAGCGCGACGCGCGGCGCCGCACGCAGTCCACGTAGTGCGTGCCATCGGGTGGCAACCCGGAGCGTTGCGCCTGCCACAGCATCTCGCCCAGGCATTCCATGACCTGGTGCTGCGCCTCGTGCGGGGAATCCAGCCGCTGTGCCAGCGTTTCGTAGGCCTGGCGGATGCCCGGTGGCTGGTCGATGGACACCTGCTCGGAAATCGACAAGTGCATCGACAGGTGCAGGAACGGGTTGGTCTGGCCCTTTTCGGGCGCAAAGTCCTGCGCCAGCGCACCTTCGGTATCGGCAAGCAACGACTGGTATTCGGGATGCTCGCCGATCCAGTCGACGGCAATGGCTTCGAGCGGGGTCAGGACGCCGCCGGCAAGCTGCTTCTGCCAGGCATCGCAGAAGAACCGGCGGACTTCTTCACGGGACGGATTGAACATGGTGGCGCCATTGTAAACGAGCGCTCGGGGCCCTGCTGCTGGTGGCGCCGGCGCCATTAGAATGCGGGATTGGCCAATTTGCCAGCCGTCCACCGTTCTCCATGACCGTTTCCACGCCCGCTGTCTCCGAACGCGCCCGCGAAAAGTTCGCCGGCGTGCTGCTGATCGCCTTGTCGGCGAGTGCCTTCGGTGCCATGGCGATCTTCGCCCGCTTCGCCTACCAGGCCGGTGCCGATGTCTATGGCCTGCTGACCGTGCGATTCGCACTGGCGGCCGTGGCGCTGGCGTTCGTGATGCGTGCTCGCGGCATCCGGCTGCCTGCGTGGCGGCGCGTGCTGGCGCTGGCGGCCATGGGCGGCATCGGCTACGTCGGCCAGTCCTTCTGCTTCTTCAGCGCGCTCAACCATGCCCAGGCCAGCCTGGTGGCCCTGCTGCTTTACCTGTATCCGCTCTTTGTCACCATCCTGGCGGCCATCTTCCTCAAGGAACGCCTGACGACCGCCGCGGTCATCGCCCTGGTGCTGTGCTCGGCGGGCGCCGGGCTGACCGTGGGCGGCGGGGAGGGCAGTGCGCTCGGCATTGCGCTGGGGCTGGCCGCCGCCGTGATCTATTCGGTCTACATCATCGTCGGCGCGCGGGTGACCGCGGGCGTCAACGCGATTGCCACCACCACGGTGATCTGTACCGCCGCGGCGCTGGTCTACGGCACGATCAGCGTGCTGCGCCTTGGCGCCGGCGTGCCGCCGCAGTTTCCCGCGACAGCCGGCGGCTGGCTCGCCATGCTCGGCATTGCGCTGTTGTCCACGGTGCTGGCGATCCTGACTTTCTTTGCGGGTTTGCAGAAGCTGGGCGCGGCACAGGCGTCCATGCTGTCCACGCTCGAGCCCGTTGTGACGGTGGTGCTGGCCGCCGTGCTGCTGGGGGAGCATATCAGCGGCGCGCAAGCCATTGGCGGCTGCCTGATCCTGGCAGGCGTGCTGTGGCTGACCCGTCGCGCGAGTGCGCCGGCCAAGATGCAAGAGAATTGAATTTCCTGGTCAAAGCGGCTGCACTCGCGCTGGATGGCCTTCGGTACAATTCGCGTTCCCTATAACCCAAAGTACAGGAACGAGCGCATGTCCCAGATCGATCAGGCAGCCCTGGCCCAGTTGTTCACCGAAGCCCGCACGCACAACGTGTGGCAGGATCGTCACGTGGATGACGCCGTGCTTCATCAGGTCTATGAAGCCATGAAGTTCGGCCCGACCGCGGCCAACAGCTGCCCGGTGCGCATCGTGTTCGTGAAGAGCGCTGCCGAAAAGGCCCGCCTGGTCGAGTGCGTATCTGCCGGCAACGTGGACAAGACCCGTTCCGCGCCGGTTACCGCCATCATCGCCTTCGACAAGGCTTTCCATGACCAGCTTCCGAAGCTGTTCCCGCATGCCGACGCCCGCTCGTGGTATGCCGGCAACGACGCCAAGATCGCCCGCGATGCGCTCATGAACAGCTCGCTGCAAGGCGGCTACTTCATCCTGGCCGCGCGCGCCATGGGCCTGGACTGCGGCCCGATGGGCGGCTTCGATGCCGACAAGATCAACGCCGCGTTCTTCCCCGACGGCAAGTGGGAAGTCAACTTCCTGTGCAACCTGGGCTACGGCGAAGGCGACAAGCTGTTTCCGCGCCTGCCGCGCCTGTCATTCGAAGAGGCCTGCCGCGTGGTCTGAGACGCCACGTCCCGCGCGCCATGAAAAAGACCCGCCTTGGCGGGTCTTTTTGTTTTTGCTTTGGGCCGGCTCAGCCGCGCGGGGCCTCGGTCTTGTCGCGGAACTCGCACAGGGGTTCGATCACGCAGTGCCAGCATTCGGGCCTGCGCGCCTTGCACACGTAGCGGCCATGCAGGATCAGCCAGTGATGGGCGTCGTGCAGGAACTCCCTGGGCACCACCTTGAGCAGCTTGTCCTCGACGATCTGCACGTTTTTGCCCGGGGCAAGTCCGGTACGGTTGGCCACGCGGAAGATATGCGTGTCGACGGCGATGGTCGGCTCGCCGAACGCGGTGTTGAGCACCACGTTGGCGGTCTTTCGGCCCACGCCGGGCAGTGCCTCCAGTGCGGCGCGATCCGGCGGTACCTTGCCTCCGTGCTGCTCGACCAGGATCCGGCAGGTCTCGATCACGTGCTTCGCCTTGGTCTTGTAGAGGCCGATGGTCTTGATGTACCCGATGAGCCCCTCCTCGCCGAGTTCGAGCATCTGCTGCGGAGTATGCGCAACCGGGAACAGCCTGCGCGTGGCCTTGTTCACGCCGACGTCCGTGGCCTGCGCCGACAGCAGCACGGCAATCAGCAGTTCAAACGGGGAGCTGTATTCCAGTTCGGTGGTCGGCGCGGGGTTGTCGTCGCGCAGGGTCTCGAACAGCGCACGGCACTTGGCAGCGTTCATCGTTCTGGCGGGGTGGGTTTGTCGTTGTTGCCGTCTTCGGCGTTGCCGGTGTCCTTGGCGGAGGTGCCGCTGCCCGCGGCCTGCTGCTTCTGGCGCGCGCGTTCGATGGCAGCCTGGATGATGGCGCGCTTGCGTTCCTGCGCCGCGCGCTCGGCGTCGGAGTCCGCCGCCTCGGCCTGCAAGGCCTGCAGCTTGGCGGCCGCCTTGGCCGCGAGCCGTGCGTCGTTCTCCTCGCGTTCGCGCACCAGCCGCTGCCTGCGTGCGAGATAGCGTGCGTGAGCGGCGTCGGCCTGTTCCTGCGTCCAGGCGTCCCAGCCGGTGCGCGCGCCGGTGACCGGCACCATGTCGATGCAGTCCACCGGGCAGGGCGGCACGCAAAGGTCGCAGCCGGTACAAAGGTCCGGAATGATGGTGTGCATCTGCTTGGCCGCGCCCGCGATGGCGTCGACCGGGCAAGCCTGGATGCACAGCGTGCAGCCGATGCACAGGCTTTCGTCGATGCGGGCGACGGCGCGCGGCTGCTCGACGCCGCGTTCCGGATCCAGCGGCAGCGGTTCGGTACCCAACGCTGCCGACAGGCGGCGGATTCCTTCCGCGCCGCCGGGCGGGCAGCGGTTGCAGGCGGCTTCGCCGCTGGCCATGGCTTCGGCGTATGGACGGCAACCGTTGAAGCCGCACTTGGTGCACTGGGTTTGCGGCAGCAGCGCCTCAAGGCGGTCTGCGAGGGTGTGGGCGGGACTCACGACAACAGCAAGATTGGCAGGCAAGGGGAAACGTTCGCGGGGACGGCGGGCTGCCGGCAAAACCGCGGGCCGGCCTCTGCGGGCCATGTGCCGCACGGATTATCCCCGATTTCGCGATTGCGCAGAACCGGCCATCATGCGCGACGGCCAGCTGGCCAGAAGCCTGTGCGGCTGTGCCATAATCCGCGCAAACATCGACCCTTACCCATGTCAAACGAGACCAGAACCAAACGGGACCCAGAGGGCACGCGCCGCCGCATCCTGGCGGCAGCCACGGAGGAATTTGCCAAGGGCGGCCTGGCCGGCGCCCGCGTCGACCAGATCGCGCGCCGCGCGGAGACCAATGAGCGCATGCTGTACTACTACTACGGCAGCAAGGAAGGGCTCTTCCTTGCCGTGCTGGAGAAGCAGTACGCCGAGTTCCGCGCGGACGAAGAACGGCTGCACATCACTGACGACGATCCCGTTGCCGGCGTCCGCGCGCTGGCCCGCTTCGTCTGGGACTGGTACTACCAGCACCCGGAGTTCATCCGGCTCGTCAACAGCGAGAACCTGCACGAGGCGCGCCATCTGAAGAAATCGGCGCAACTGCACCAGCTCGTCAATCCGATCGTCAACGTGCTGGCGGACATTATCCGCCGGGGCCAGCAGCAGGGGCTGTTCCGCGACAACGTTGATGTCCCGCAGTTCTACCTGACCATTTCGGCGCTGGGCTACTACGTGCTGTCGAACCGCTACACGATCAGTGCGGTGATCGGCAGGGACGTGGCTTCGCAGGACGAGCACGAGCGGTTCGCCGAGCTGCACACGGAGATGCTGCTGAGCTACCTGCGGCGCTGAGGTGCCGGCCGGCGCTGCGGCGCGGAACAAAAAAACGCCCGCGATTGCGGGCGTTCTTGCATGGCGGGGCAGGCCGTTTACCGGTACTTGCGGATGAAGTCGCGCAACTGCGGGTAGATTTCTTCGCGCCAGCGGCGGCCCGAGAAGATCCCGTAGTGACCACACTTCGTTGCCGACAGGTGGTGCTTGTTGGTCTCTGCGATGCCCGCGCACAGATCGTGCGCCGCCGCGGTCTGGCCGGCGCCGGAGATGTCGTCCAGCTCGCCTTCGACCGTCAGCAGCGCGGTACCCTTGATGTCCTGCGGGCGCACCAGATTGCCGTCGATGGCCCAGGTGCCATTGGCCAGCCTGAACTCCTGGAAGACTTCGCGGATGGTGTCGAGATAGTATTCGGCCGCCATGTCGAGCACGGCGTTGTACTCGTCGTAGAAGCGCACGTGAGCTTCCGCGTCGTCGGCATCGCCCTGGATCAGGCTCAGGTAGTAGTCATAGTGCGACGACAGGTGGCGGTCCGGATTCATGGCCACGAAGCCGGCATGCTGCAGGAAGCCGGGGTAGACGCGACGGCCGTGTCCGGGGTAGTTGGCCGGCACGGTGTAGATGACGTTGTTCTCGAACCACTCGAACGACTTGTTGGTCGCCAGGGAATTCACCGCCGTCGGGCTCTTGCGGGCATCGATAGGGCCACCCATCATGGTCATGGTGCGCGGCGTCTTCTCTCCGGCCGAGGCCATCAGCGAAATCGCCGCCAGCACTGGCACGGTCGGCTGGCACACCGAAATGACGTGCAGCTTTTCCGCGCCGATATGGCGGATGAACTCCTGAATGTAGTGGATATAGTCCGCCAGGTGGAACGGACCATGATCGGCCGGCACCATGCGGGCATCGATCCAGTCGGTCACGTAGACCTTGTGGTCCTGCAGCAAGGTACGTACGGTATCGCGCAGCAGCGTGGCATGGTGGCCGGACAGGGGCGCGGCCACCAGGACCACGGGCTCGTCCTTCAGCAGCTTGATGGTGTCCGGGTCATCGGCATAGCGTTTGAAGCGAACCAGCCGGCAAAACGGCTTCTCCAGGATGGTCTGTTCGACGATCGGGATTTCGCGGCCGTTCGAGCGCACCGACTTGATGTCGAACGCGGGTTTCTCGTATTCCTTGCCGAGCCTGTACAGCAGTTCGTACCCGGCCGCCAGGCGGGGTGCGCCGGGAACCAGGGACAACGGGCTGAGGGGATTGGTGAAGGTCTTGGCGGTCGCCTGTGCCCACGCGGTCAGCGGGTGCAGCATCGAACGCTGGAACTCATGCAGTTGGTAGAGCATGGCGGTCTGGCCTGGTAATACGTGTTTCTGGAACGTGTTTCTGGAGGGGGCACTATCGTGGACTTGCGTGCCGATTATGCACGCAACCGCATGATCGTGCCCTGCAGCATATACCCTAAGGTACGGCGGCAACGGGAAAAGACAATAGCCCAAAGGCCTTAATTCCGCATGACAAAATGGCATGACAAAAAGAAAAAGGCAGCCGTAGCTGCCTTTTTTTGTTGCATGCACCATGCCAGGGCTGTCGGCGTGTCGACAGTTCCCGGAATTGCGGCGCTTACAGCACTGCCGCGATCGCGTCGACGACGGCGTCGATGTTGCGGCTGTTCAGCGCGGCCACGCAGATGCGGCCCGTGCCGACGGCGTAGATGCCGTGCTCGTTGCGCAGGCGGTCCACCTGAGCCGAGCTCAGACCCGAGTACGAGAACATGCCGCGCTGCGCCTTCACGAACGAGAAGTCGGTTTTCACACCCTTGGCGGCCAGCTTGTCGACCAGCGCGTGGCGCATCAGCTTGATGCGGTCGCGCATTTCGGCCAGTTCCTGCTCCCACATGGCGCGCAGTTCCGGGCTGTTCAGCACCGTGGCGACCACGGTGCCGCCATGCGTCGGCGGGTTGGAGTAGTTGGTGCGGATCACGCGCTTGACCTGCGACAGCACGCGCTGGGCTTCATCCTTGCTGGTGGTGACGATCGACAGGGCGCCGACGCGTTCGCCATACAGCGAGAAGCTCTTCGAGAACGAGCTCGACACGAAGAAGGGCAGGCCCGAATCGGCGAACAGGCGCACGGCCGCGCCGTCCGGGTCGATGCCGTCGGCAAAGCCCTGGTAGGCCATATCCAGGAACGGGATCAGGTTGCGCTCCTTGATCAGCCCGACCACTTCCTTCCACTGGTCGGCCGACAGGTCAACGCCGGTCGGGTTGTGGCAGCAAGCGTGCAGCACGACGATGGTGTTGGCCGGATACGACTTCAACGATTCCAGCATGCCGGCGAAGTTCAGGCCGTGGCTGGGGGCGTCGTAGTAGGCGTAGTTCACCACTTCGAAGCCGGCCGATTCGAACAGCGCGCGGTGGTTTTCCCAGCTCGGGTCGCTGATGGCAACCTTCGAGGCCGGGTACAGGCGCTTCAGGAAGTCGGCGCCGATCTTCAGCGCGCCAGTGCCACCAAGTGCCTGGGCCGTCACAACACGACCTTCGGTGATCAGCGGCGATTCCTTGCCGAACAGCAGCGATTGCACGGCCTGGTCATAGGCGGCGATGCCCTCGATGGGCAGGTAGCCGCGTGGGGTGGCGGTGGTCAGGCGAGCCTTTTCCGCTTCCTGCACGGCACGCAGCAGGGGAATTTTCCCTTCGTCGGTGAAGTACACGCCAACGCCCAGGTTCACCTTGGTGGCGCGGGTGTCGGCATTGAAGGCTTCATTCAGGCCCAGGATCGGGTCGCGCGGGGCCATCTCGACGGCAGAAAACAAACTCATTTGGACTCTCGTGGTCGGCAATGTAAGAAAACGGGAAGGCGTAGAATGCTTCGGACTGCGCTGGGGGGGCGTGCGGCAGACCTGCTTGCTGGCGTTGACGGCTTGAAGCGGGCTGTGCAACCCCAAGATTCTAGCGTATCCGCCCCCTTTTCTCAGGTTTTTCCCCTAGCCGCCTATGTCAAACCTCGCCGAAGTCGCGCCGGCCCTGGACGAAGACAAAATCGTCACTTTTCCGGGCTCGCCGTTCCAGCTCTACCAGCCGTTCCCGCCGGCCGGAGACCAGCCCGAGGCGATCCGGCAACTGGTCGAGGGCGTGGACGACGGCCTCTCGTTCCAGACGCTGCTGGGGGTGACCGGCTCGGGCAAAACCTACACGATGGCTAACGTAATCGCCCGCATGGGGCGCCCGGCCATCGTCTTCGCGCCCAACAAGACGCTCGCCGCGCAGCTGTATTCCGAGTTCCGCGAGTTCTTCCCGCGAAACGCGGTCGAATATTTCGTCAGCTACTACGATTACTACCAGCCCGAGGCCTACGTCCCGCAGCGCGACCTGTTCATCGAGAAGGATTCCTCGATCAACGAGCACATCGAGCAGATGCGCCTGTCGGCCACAAAGAGCCTGCTTGAACGCCGCGACACGGTGATCGTGGCGACGGTGTCGGCCATCTACGGTATCGGCAACCCGAGCGAGTACCACCAGATGATCCTGACGCTGCGCGCAGGGGACAAGGTCAGCCAGCGCGACGTGATCGCGCGGCTGATCGCCATGCAATACACGCGCAACGAGACCGATTTCCAGCGGGGCACGTTTCGGGTGCGCGGCGACACCATCGACATCTTCCCGGCCGAGCACGCCGAAATGGCGGTGCGGCTCGAGATGTTCGACGATGAAGTCGAGTCCCTGCAGTTCTTCGATCCGCTTACCGGCCGCGTGCGCCAGAAGATCCCGCGCTTTACGGTCTACCCTTCCAGCCACTATGTGACGCCGCGCGAAACGGTGCTGCGCGCGATCGAGGACATCAAGTCCGAGCTGCGCGAACGGCTCGAGTTCTTCCACAAGGAAGGCAAGCTGGTCGAGGCCCAGCGGCTGGAGCAGCGCACGCGCTTCGACCTGGAAATGCTGTCCGAGCTGGGCTTCTGCAAGGGCATCGAGAATTACTCGCGCCACCTGTCGGGCGCCAGGCCCGGCGATCCGCCGCCGACGCTGGTCGACTACCTGCCGCCGGACGCGCTGATGTTCCTCGACGAATCCCACGTGCTGATCGGCCAGCTCAACGGCATGTACAACGGCGACCGCGCGCGCAAGACCACGCTGGTCGAGTACGGCTTCCGGCTGCCCTCCGCGCTGGACAACCGGCCGCTCAAGTTCGGGGAGTTCGAGCGCAAGATGCGCCAGGTGATGTTCGTTTCCGCCACGCCGGCCCAGTTCGAGCAGGAGCATGCCGGGCAGGTGGTGGAACAGGTCGTGCGTCCGACCGGGCTGGTCGATCCCAGCATCATCGTGCGTCCGGCCGGCACCCAGGTGGATGACCTGCTATCGGAGATCCACCTGCGCGTAGAGGCCGGCGAGCGCGTGCTGGTGACCACGCTGACCAAGCGCATGGCCGAGCAGCTGACCGAGTTCCTGTCGGAAAATGGCGTCAAGGTGCGTTATCTGCACTCCGACATCGACACCGTGGAACGCGTGGAAATCATCCGCGACCTGCGTCTGGGCACCTTCGATGTGCTGGTGGGCATCAACCTGCTGCGCGAGGGGCTGGATATCCCCGAAGTGTCGCTGGTGGCCATCCTCGACGCGGACAAGGAAGGTTTCCTGCGCGCCGAGCGTTCTCTGATCCAGACCATCGGCCGGGCGGCGCGCAACGTGAACGGCACGGCGATCCTGTACGCCGACCGCATGACCGATTCGATGCGCCGGGCCATCGATGAAACCGAGCGGCGCCGCGCCAAGCAGATCGCCTTCAACGAAGCCAACGGCATTACGCCGCGTGGCGTGGTCAAGCGGATCAAGGACATTATCGATGGCGTCTACGATGCGGGCGAGGTCAAGGCCGAGCTGATCGCTGCGCAGGAGCGCGCGCGCTACGAAGACATGAGCGAGAAGCAGGTATCCAAGGAAATCAAGCGTCTCGAGAAGCTGATGATGGATCACGCCAAGAACCTGGAATTCGAAAAGGCGGCGCAGGTGCGCGACCAGCTCGCCAAGCTCAAGGCGCAACTGTTTGGCGCCAGCGGCGAAGAGGCGCCCCTGCCGCCGGCATAAGGCTTTCCCGGCGCGCCACAGCCGCGCGCTGGCCTATAGTGAAAAGCGTCACGCCAGATCGGGAGATGCGCCATGGTCAAGCTAGGGCTGTGGGTGCCGCTTGAAGCCGTGCCCGGCAAGGAAGCCGAGGTGGAGCAGTTCCTGCGCGACGGCTTGCCGCTGGTCGAGCAGGAGGCTGGCACCACGGCCTGGTTTGCGCTGCGGCTGGGGTCATCGCGGTTCGGCATCTTCGATGCATTCGCTGACGAAGCTTCGCGCGATGCGCATCTGGCGGGCAAGGTAGCGGCGGCGCTGGTGGCCAGGGCGCCGGATTTGTTCGTGGGTGCGCCGCCGATCCGGAAGATAGAAGTCCTGGCAGCCAAGCTGCCGTGAACGCGCTGGAGCCCGACATGGAACGGCAATTCGAATACGGCGGCTATATGGTGGTCGCCAGTGCAATCCCGGACGCGGGTGGCGGCTTTGCCGCGCAGGTCCGGATTGGCGATGCCTTCGGCGAGCCTTCCGGTCCGACATTCGAGGCGCTGGCTGGCAGGGCGCCAACGCCCGAAGCTGCAGTCGCCATGGCGGAAGCCGCCGCCATGCGCACCATCGATGCCGGCGAGGTCAACTAAGCACTGAACCGTGCAAGGCGTCGGCACGCCCATCATTGCTGGAGACGGTTATGGCCGAAATCGGCGAATGGAAGAAGAAGGTCTATGAAACCCACGAAGTGCAGGTCCAGGTGCGGCCCCGCTCGCAGCACGAGTGGGAATACACGGTCCGGGTCTGCCGTGCCGGCTGCAATATCCGCGCGACCACGACGCTGATCGAAAGATCCCTGATTACCGACCACTACAAATCTTGTGAGGCCGCGGAGATCGCCGGCTTTGCGCACGGGGAACGGCTCGCGAAGCAGCTCTAGCGGGTTGGCGCCGGTCACTGGCGCTGGAATCGTGCCCTTCGCCGGCAGGCGCGCGCGTACAACGCCCGGTGCGGCCCGTACCCACTGCCGGCGTTCTGCTCCGGCGCGAGGCCGCCCTGCTGCGGCGCCTTCATCCATCCAGACGATCAGAACGCAATGAAGAAATACGCCATCCTGATGTGCTGCATGGGCAATATCTGCCGCTCGCCGACAGCCGAGGGCGTCTTGCGCGCCAAGCTGGCAGCGGCAGGGCTCGCGGATCGGGTGGAACTCGATTCGGCGGGTACCCATGAGTATCATCTCGGCCGGGCCCCAGACGCGCGCACGCAACGTCACGCGCAGCGGCGCGGCTATGATCTTTCGGCGCTACGGGCGCGCAAGGTCGGCCTGCCCGATTTCTCGCGCTTCGACCTTGTGCTGGCGATGGACCGGGACAATCTTGAGCGGCTGTCAGCCTTGTGCCCGCAGGCCGATGCGGCGCAACTGCGGCTGCTGATGAGCTTCGCCACCCGCCACGAGGCGGACGAAGTGCCGGATCCGTACTACGGCGAAGGCGATGGCTTCGAGCGCGTGCTCGACTATGTGGAGGATGCGTGCGATGGCATCGTCGAGATGCTGCGCCACCGCCTGCGCAACGATGCCGTCTGAGGTCGGCACCGGGCTATGGGAAGCCTTGAGATTTGATGCAGTGCCGCAGGGTAGTTGACTGAAATAGTCGGGTAACTTTATACTTGACGGAAACGATCAAGTATTAAGCCCTGCATCATGAGACTGACCACCAAAGGCCGCTTTGCGGTAACTGCGATGATCGACCTGGCCATGCGCCAGGATCAGGGACCCGTCACGCTCGCCGGCATCAGCCAGCGGCAGAAGATTTCGCTGTCCTACCTGGAACAGTTGTTCGGCAAGTTGCGCCGGCATGAAATCGTCGAAAGCGTGCGTGGCCCCGGCGGTGGCTACAGCCTCGCGCGCAAGGCGGAAGACGTTACCGTGGCGGACATCATCATCGCCGTGGACGAACCGCTCGACGCCACCCAGTGCGGTGGAAAGGGCAATTGTAACGGAGATGACGGCTCCGGGCGTTGCATGACCCACGAACTGTGGGCGACGCTGAACCAGAAGATGGTCGAATACCTCGATTCCGTCTCCCTCAAGAACCTCGTGGACCAGCAGCGTGCCAAGCAGCCAGCCGTCCTGCACGACATGCGCGAAGACGCTGCCGTGCAGCAGGCCGCACCCGCGGCGCGCGGCAAGGCGGACAAGGCCGCCGAGAAGCCGGTCCGTGCGCGGGTGGTGAATTCGGTTTTCAGCCTGGCGCAGTCCTGAAGCGCCCGGCAGGCAAGCAGCGAAACAAGCGATCAGCGGTTCCCCCTGAACAAAAGGCAGTCATAACGATGAGCACCCCACATTACCCGATCTATATGGATTACTCGGCCACCACACCGGTGGACCCGCGCGTGGCGGACAAGATGATTCCGTACCTGCGCGAGCAGTTCGGCAATCCCGCGTCGCGCAGCCATGCCTATGGCTGGGATGCGGAGCGTGCGGTGGAAGAGGCGCGTGAGCAGGTGGCCGCACTGGTCGGCGCCGATCCGCGTGAAATCGTGTGGACGTCGGGGGCGACGGAATCGGACAACCTGGCGATCAAGGGCGCCGCGAATTTTTATTCGGGCAAGGGCAAGCACATCATCACGGTGAAGACCGAGCACAAGGCCGTGCTGGACACTACCCGCGAGCTGGAGCGCCAGGGCTTCGAGGTGACCTACCTCGACGTGAAGGAAGACGGCCTGATCGACATGGAAGTGTTCAAGCAGGCGCTGCGCCCGGACACGATCCTGGTGTCGGTGATGCTGGTGAACAACGAGATCGGCGTGATCCAGGACGTCGAGCAGATCGGCGCGATCTGCCGCGAAAAGGGCATCATCTTCCATTGCGACGCCGCGCAGGCGACCGGCAAGGTGCAGATCGACCTGAGCACGCTGAAGTGCGACCTGATGTCGTTCTCGGCCCACAAGACCTATGGCCCCAAGGGCATCGGCGCGCTGTACGTGCGCCGCAAGCCGCGCGTGCGCATCGAGGCGCAGATGCACGGCGGCGGCCATGAGCGCGGCATGCGCTCGGGCACGCTGGCCACGCACCAGATCGTCGGCATGGGCGAAGCCTTCCGCATTGCCCGCGAGGAAATGGCGACCGAGAACGAGCGCATCCGCATGCTGCGCGACCGCCTGTGGAATGGCCTGAAAAGCATGGAAGAGGTCTACCTGAACGGTGACTTCGAACGCCGCGTGCCGCACAACCTGAACGTCAGCTTCAACTTCGTCGAAGGCGAGTCGCTGATCATGGCGATCAAGGACGTGGCCGTGTCGTCGGGCTCGGCCTGCACCTCGGCCTCGCTGGAGCCGTCTTACGTGCTGCGCGCGCTGGGCCGCAACGACGAACTGGCGCACAGCTCGATCCGCTTCACGGTGGGCCGCTTCACCACCGAGCAGGAAATCGACTTCACCGTCGAACTGCTCAAGAGCAAGATCGGCAAGCTGCGCGACCTGTCGCCGCTGTGGGAGATGTTCAAGGACGGCGTCGACCTGAATTCGATCCAGTGGGCCGCGCACTGAGCGCCGCCCGCATGCACGACCCCCATAAAAGATTACGCACGAGGTAAGCAAAATGTCATACAGCTCCAAGGTTCTCGACCACTATGAAAACCCCCGCAACGTCGGTTCCTTCGACAAGGGCGACGACACGGTGGGTACCGGCATGGTCGGTGCCCCGGCTTGCGGCGACGTAATGAAGCTCCAGATCAAGGTCAATGAAGCGGGCGTGATCGAAGACGCCAAGTTCAAGACCTATGGCTGCGGCTCGGCCATTGCCTCGTCCTCGCTCGTGACCGAGTGGGTGAAGGGCAAGACCGTCGACCAGGCGCTGGAGATCAAGAACACCCAGATCGCCGAAGAACTGGCGCTGCCGCCGGTGAAGATCCACTGCTCGATCCTCGCCGAGGACGCCATCAAGGCCGCCGTCGACGACTACAAGAAGAAGCACCCGGCCGCCGACCAGAAGGCCGCCTGAGCTGCTTGAGTTCCGAACGCAGAAGGAAGACGCAACAATGATCACGATGACCGAGAAGGCCGCCAGGCACGTCGCCCGCTACCTGGAACGCCGTGGCAAGGGCGTGGGCCTGCGCCTTGGCGTGAAGACCACGGGCTGCTCGGGCCTGGCGTACAAGCTCGAATACGTTGACGACCTGCAACCCGAGGACCAGGTGTTCGAATCGCACGGCATCAAGGTCATTGTTGACGCCAAGAGCCTGCCGTATATCGACGGCACCGAACTCGACTACGCACGCGAAGGGTTGAACGAAGGTTTCCGCTTCAACAACCCGAATGTCAAGGACGAGTGCGGCTGCGGCGAGTCCTTCACGGTCTGAGCGCCGGCGCGGAAGAGACCGGATGGAACGCTGTATCGTCGGCTTCCACCGGGACGAGGAAGGCGACTGGGTCGCCGAGCTCGATTGCGGGCACGGGCAGCACATGCGCCACAACCCGCCCTGGCAACTGCGGCCGTGGACGGCCACGGAGCAGGGCAGGGCGGCCCGGCTTGGCGCAACGGTGAACTGCCTGAAATGCGATCGCAATGAGCCGCCGGCTGATTGGGCGCGAGGCGGTTGACGTGAGTGCACAAGGGGGCGGCGCGACCGCTCCTTTTTGTTGGGGAAGCTGTTGAAAGACGATTTTTTTGCGCTGTTCGGCTTGCCGGTGCAGTTCGGCGTGGATGAGGCGGCGCTGGATGCCGCATACCGGACCGTGCAGTCGCAGGCGCATCCGGACCGCTTCGCCAATGCGGGCGAGGCCGAACGGCGCGTGGCGATGCAGTGGGCCGCGCACGCCAACGAGGCCTACCGCACGCTGCGCCAGCCGCTCAAGCGCGCGATCTACCTTCTGGGGCTGCGCGGCGTGGACGTACAGGCGGAGAACAACACCGCCATGTCGCCTGCGTTCCTGATGCAGCAGATGGAATGGCGCGAGGACCTGCAAGACGCCGTCGAGTCCCGCGACGTCGACCGCCTGGATGGCCTGCTGCGCGGCTTGCGGCAGGAAAAGCGCGAACGGCACGCGGCGCTTGGCGCGCTGCTGGACGCCGGCGACAACGAGGGCGCGGGCGCCGCGGTACGGCAGCTGATGTTCATCGAGAAGATCGAACACGATACCAGCGAGGCGATCGACCGGCTGGAAGGGTAGTCCCGGCACGTTTGGCGGGGCCATGTGACAATGGCGCCCGTCGCGAAAGCCGCCTGTGCGGCGGAGATCATCGCGCACGAGAAAGCGAAGAAACATCATGGCACTGCTCCAGATTTCCGAACCCGGCATGTCGCCGGCGCCCCATCAACGCCGCCTGGCGGTTGGCATCGACCTCGGCACCACCAACTCGCTGGTGGCGGCGGTGCGCCACAGCATCCCCGAAGTCCTGGCCGACGATCGCGGCCGCGCTCTGCTGCCCTCGGTGGTGCGCTACCTGCCTGACCGCACCACGCATATCGGCTACCGCGCCCAGGACGAGGCGGTGCGCGACCCGAAGAACACCATCGTCTCGGTCAAGCGCTTCATGGGCCGTGGCCTGAAGGACGTGGCTCACAACGAGCACAGCCCCTACGATTTCGTCGATGCGCCCGGCATGGTGCAGATCAAGACCGTGGCCGGCGTGAAGAGCCCGGTGGAAGTCTCGGCCGAGATCCTGGCGACGCTGCGCCAGCGCGCCGAGGACTCGCTCGGCGATGACCTGGTCGGCGCCGTCATCACCGTGCCGGCCTATTTCGATGAGGCCCAGCGCCAGGCCACCAAGGACGCCGCGCGCCTGGCCGGCCTGGACGTGCTGCGCCTGCTCAACGAACCGACCGCGGCGGCGATTGCCTACGGCCTCGACAACGCCGCCGAAGGCATCTACGCGGTCTATGACCTGGGCGGCGGCACCTTCGATATCTCGATCCTGAAGCTGACCAAGGGCGTGTTCGAAGTGCTGTCGACGGGCGGCGATTCCGCGCTTGGCGGCGACGATTTCGACCAGCGCCTGCTGTGCTGGATCGTCGAGCAAGCCGGCTTGCAGCCGCTGTCGGCGCAGGACACGCGACTGCTGATGGTGCGCGCGCGCGCGGCCAAGGAAGCGCTGTCCGAAGGCGACAGCACGGTGATCGACGCCGTGCTCGAGTCGGGCGAGATCGTGCACCTGGTGCTGACCGACGAGATCTTCGACACCATCACCGCGAATCTCGTGCAGAAGACGCTGGCGCCGGTGCGCAAGTCGCTGCGCGATGCGGGCGTGGCGGCGGACGAGGTCCAGGGCGTGGTACTGGTTGGGGGCGCCACGCGCATGCCGGCCATCCGCAAGGCGGTGGGCGACTTCTTTGGCCAGCCGCCGCTGACCAACCTCGATCCGGACCGCGTGGTCGCACTCGGCGCCGCCATGCAGGCCAACCTGCTTGCGGGCAATCATGCGCCTGGCGAAGACTGGCTGCTGCTGGACGTGATTCCGCTGTCGCTCGGCGTGGAAACCATGGGCGGCCTCGTGGAGAAGATCATTCCGCGCAACAGCACGATTCCGCTGGCGCGCGCGCAGGAGTTCACGACCTTCAAGGACGGCCAGACCGCCATGGCTATCCACGTTCTGCAGGGAGAGCGCGAACTGGCCAGCGACTGCCGTTCGCTGGCGCGCTTCGAGCTGCGCGGCATCCCGCCGATGGTGGCGGGCGCGGCGCGCATCCGCGTGACCTACCAGGTCGACGCTGACGGGCTGCTGTCGGTTACGGCGCGCGAAACGCATTCGGGCGTCGAGTCGTCGGTGACCGTGAAGCCGTCCTATGGCCTTGCCGACGACGATATCGCGCGCATGCTGCAGGAGGGCTTCCGCGAAGCCGAGCACGACATGAAGAGCCGCGCGCTGGCCGAAGAGCGCGTCGAGGCCGACCGCCTGATCGAAGCCACCAGGCGCGCGCTGGAGACTGACGGCGACCTGCTGTCGGCCGACGAGCGCGCCGCCGTCGAGGCGCTGATCGCCTCGGTGCGCGAGATCGCCACCGGCGAGGATCATCACGCCATCAAGGCCGCGGTCGAGACGCTGTCGCGCGGCACCGACGAATTCGCCGCCCGGCGCATGGACCGCTCGATCAAGAGCGCGCTGGCCGGGCGCAAGGTGCAGGAGCTCGGCTGATCACCGGGCCCTTGCATCGCCAAGCATCTATACCAGGACACGACATGCCACAGATCATCGTTTTGCCCCACGCCGAATACTGCCCGGAAGGGGCGGTGATCGAAGCCAAGACCGGCGTCAGCGTCTGCGACGCGCTGCTGGCCAACGACATCGACATCGAGCACGCGTGCGAGAAGTCGTGCGCCTGCACGACCTGCCACGTGATCGTGCGCGAAGGCTTCGACTCGCTCGACGAAGCCGAGGAGAAGGAAGAGGACCTGCTCGACAAGGCCTGGGGCCTGGAGCCCAATTCGCGCCTGTCATGCCAGGCCATCGTCGCCGACGAAGACCTGACCATCGAGATCCCGAAGTACACCATCAACCACGCCAAAGAAGGCCACTGAGGCCCGGAGAACCCCATGAAGTGGACCGACACCTACGACATCGCCGCGGCGCTGTATGACAAGTTTCCCGACGTGGATCCGGTAACGATCCGCTTCACGGACCTGCGCAAGTGGGTGCTGGAGCTGGACGGCTTCACCGACCTGCCCGAGCGCTCGGGTGAAAAGATCCTGGAAGCGATCCAGTCTGCGTGGATCGAGGAAGCGAACTGAGCTCCCCGGTCATCATCTGAATGATCAGAAGCGATAGCCGGCACCCGCCACGAACAGGTCGGCATCGCGGTCGTAGCCGGTCATCACACGGTTCCACGACAATCGACCCAGCCAGCGGCTGCTGAGCCGGTAGCTGGCCGACAACGACAGCAGGGCGGACCAGCGCGATGGCGAGCCCTCCGCACCCGGGCCCCGTACATGCAGGGTGGTTGCGTAGTACGGGCCGGCGCCGATGCCGAGGGTCAGCCGGTCGCCAAGGAAGCCGCCGCTCAGCCAGGCCTGCGCCGCCACGCCGCGGCGCTGGACCAGGTCGGAGTTGCTCTCCGAGAAGTAGCTGACGGTTCCTTCCACGCCCCGCCAGAAGCCGTGCCGGTACTCCGCGGCCGCCGCGAAACCCGTTTCCGAATGAAAGCTGTTCACGATGCTGGCGCCAAGGAAGACCGTCAGTTCGTTGCCGGTCAGGACATTGGTACGGGTGCCTGCAATGAAGGGCCCGTCGCGCCGGCCGTGATCGAGCTGATAGCCGACGCCAAGCAGCATCGTGTTCGAGGTGAAGCTCGACCAGGCTTGCGCGCGGTTATACCGCGCCTGCACCATCCAGGGCCCGCCGCTGACATACCAGGTTGCCGCCACGCTGGCCAGCAGCGCGGCGCCGTGATGGTTCCGGTAGCTGCCGTCGGGCTGGTCATCGGCGGTATCGAAATACAGGTAAGGGCCCGCGCCGACCGACAACGCAAACTGGCGGCCCGGCGTCAGCCAGCGCCACCATAGCTGCGCGCTATAGCCGTCGCGGTGATGGCCGTCGGCGTGTCCTTCGTTCAGGTAGGTGTACGTGGCGTACCAGTTTTCCGTCAGGTTCTGCTGGTAGCTGTAGGCATAGACAGCGCTGCTGTCGTCGTCGTTGTGGATCGGGGGGGTGGTGTGCGCACCGCCCATCAGCAGGAGTTCCTGCCCATGCGCCGCATGCTGGAGCATGGCCAGCAGCAGACCGCCGGCCAGAGGAATGACGCGTTGCCAGAGACTGGGGGTCCTGCGATTGGCGCATTGCATCTGGTGGATTCCGATGAGCCGGGACGCTCAGGAATCATAGCAAAGTGCAGCAAAGTGCAGGAAAGGTTTCTGGGACGGGACGAGGTCCGTTTGTTACGGAATATTGGTGAGCGCTCTTTGCCGACCAAAGCAAAACCCCGCCGGAAGGCGGGGCTTACTGTCAACGCTGCATCCGTGCTCAGTCCTCACGCCGCAGGTGCGGGAACAGGATGACGTCGCGGATGTTCGGGCTGTCGGTCAGCAGCATCACCAGGCGGTCGATGCCGATGCCGCAGCCGCCCGTCGGGGGCATGCCGTACTCGAGCGCGCGGATATAGTCGGCGTCGTAGTACATCGCCTCCTCATCGCCAGCGTCCTTCTGCTCGACCTGCTTGCGGAAGCGTTCGGCCTGGTCTTCGGCGTCGTTGAGCTCCGAGAATCCGTTGGCGATCTCGCGGCCGGTGATGAACAGCTCGAAACGCTCGGTGATGCCCGGCACCGTGTCCGAGGCGCGCGCCAGCGGCGAGACTTCCACCGGGTAGTCGACGATGAAGGTCGGCTCCCACAGCTGGCTTTCGGCGGTTTCCTCGAACAGCACGAGCTGCAGCGTGCCGATGCCGGCATTGAGGAACTGCGGCGCGCTGGTGTTGACGCCGAATTTCTTCAGTTCTGTGCGCAGGAACTCGGCGTCGGCCAGTTGCGCGTCCGTGTACTGCGGTGCGAACTTCTGGATCGCCTGGCAGATGGTCAGGCGATGGAACGGCTTCGACAGGTCCAGCTCGCGGCCCTGGTAGGTCAGCACGGCGGTGCCGCTGGCGTCGATGGCGGCCTGGCGGATCAGGTTCTCGGTGAAGTCCATCAGCCAGCGGTAATCCGTGTAGGCCGCGTAGAACTCCATCATGGTGAACTCGGGGTTGTGGCGCGGGCTCACCCCCTCGTTGCGGAAGTTGCGGTTGATTTCGAACACGCGCTCGAAGCCGCCGACAATCAGGCGCTTCAGGTACAGCTCGGGCGCGATGCGCATGAACATCTGCATGTCCAGCGCGTTGTGGTGCGTGATGAACGGCTTGGCCGCCGCGCCGCCCGGGATCGGGTGCAGCATCGGCGTTTCCACTTCCATGAAGCCGGCGTCGGCCATATGGCGGCGCAGCGACGACATCGCCTTGGTGCGCGCGCGGAAGGTATTGCGGGTTTCCGGCGAGACGATCAGGTCGACATAGCGCTGGCGGTACTTCATTTCCTGGTCGGCCAGGCCGTGGAACTTGTCCGGCAGCGGACGCAGCGACTTGGACAGCAGGCGCAGTTCCTGCACCTGCACCGACAGCTCGCCCTTGTTGGTGCGGAACAGCACGCCGCGCGCGCTGATGATGTCGCCGAGGTCCCAGTGCTTGAAGGCGGCGTAGACCTCTTCGCCGACCTTGTCGCGCGTGATGTAGAACTGGATCTGGCCGCTGCCGTCCTGCACGGTGGCGAAGCTGGCCTTGCCCATCACGCGCTTGAGCATCATGCGGCCGGCGATGGCGACTTCGACCGGAGTCGCTTCGAGCGCGGGCTGGTCGGTCTCGCCGTACTGCGCGTGCAGCGCGGCGGCCTGGTGGGTCGGGCGGAAATCGTTGGGGAAGGCCACGCCTTGCTGGCGCAGGGCCGCCAGTTTCTCGCGACGCTCCGCGATGATCTTGTTCTCGTCTGCGGCGGGCGTGTCAGAGGCCGGTGCGGCCTGGGCGCGGGTGGGTTCGGTCATGGTGTCTTGTCGGGTCGCGCGCGGCATGCCGCGCGCGGGTTCAGTATGGCTTCAGTAATTGCGCAGGTCGTCCAGCTCGGTGCTGCCGAAGTCCGGGCGATGCAGGTAGGCAAGGATGCGGCCCGCGGTGTCTTCGGCGGAGGCAAGCTGCTGGTTTGCCTTCAGGTCGCGGAAGCGCTGCACCTGGGCAAAGTCGGCATGGCGGATGGTGTCCTGCATGCCGGTGTCGACCACGCCTGGCGCGAGTGCCACGGCACGGACCGTGCGCGGCGCCGGGGTGCCTGCGTACTCGGCGTTGACCGAGCGGATGAACATGTCGAGGCCGGCCTTGCCGGCGCAGTAGGCGCTCCAGCCCTCGACCGGGCGGCGCGCCGCCCCGGAAGAGATGGCGAGCACCTTGCGCGGGCAGTCAAACTTCTCGGTGCGTTCCAGGAACGCGCCGGTCATGATCATCGGCGTGGCCAGGTTGGTCAGCAGGTGCGGCAGCAGGGTGCCTTCCTGCAGGCGCGACACGGGGCCGATCGGCTCGACCACGCCGGCATTCAGGATCAGCGTGGCGCTGGCGGGCGGCTGGTCCTGGCTCTCCAGCACGCTGGACAGCCAGCCGGCCGCGGCCGCGGGCTGCGACAGGTCCTGCAGGTGCCACGCCACCGGCACGCCGCTCATGGTGGCAACGCGCTCCAGTTCCGGATTGCGGCTGCGCGCCACGCAGATCAGGCGGTTGCCCGGCACGAGCAGGGCATTGGTCAGTGCCGCGCCGAGCCCGCGCGAGGCGCCGGTGATGATGTAGAGGTGGTCTGCTTCGCTCATGATGCCCCGGTTGGAGGAGCCGCCCCGCGGGGCGGGGCGTGGTTGACAGTGGTCGCGGCCCGCCATGCCCGCGGGCATGGCGGTGGCCTTACAGTCCCTGCTTGAGGCTGGCCTCGATGAATGGGTCCAGGTCGCCGTCCAGCACCTTCTGCGTGTTGGACATTTCCACGTTGGTGCGCAGGTCCTTGATGCGGCTCTGGTCCAGCACGTAGGAGCGGATCTGGTGGCCCCAGCCCACGTCGGTCTTGCCGGCTTCGAGCTTGTCGGCCTCGGCCTGGCGCTTGCGCATCTCGTTCTCGTACAGGCGCGACTTCAGCATCGACATGGCCTCGGCACGGTTGCGGTGCTGCGAACGGTCGTTCTGGCACTGCACCACGATGCCGGTCGGGATGTGCGTGATCCGCACCGCCGAATCGGTCTTGTTGATGTGCTGGCCGCCGGCGCCCGACGCGCGGTAGGTATCGACGCGCAGGTCGGCCGGGTTGACCTCGACCTCGAACGAATCATCGACTTCCGGATACACGAACACCGACGAGAACGACGTATGGCGACCGCCCGACGAATCGAACGGCGACTTGCGCACCAGGCGGTGCACGCCCGTTTCCGTACGCAGGTAGCCAAAGGCGTATTCGCCCTCGATCTTGATGGTCGCGCTCTTGATGCCGGCCACGTCGCCTTCGGACTCTTCGAGCACCTCGGCCTTGAAGCCCTTGCGCTCGCAGTACTTCAGGTACTGGCGCAGCAGCATCGAGGCCCAGTCGCACGCCTCGGTACCGCCGGCGCCAGCCTGGATGTCGATGAAGGCATTGGCCTGGTCCATCTCGCCCGCGAACATGCGGCGGAATTCCATGCCCGCGACGATTTCCTCGAAGCCCTTGACGTCGGTCTCGATCGATTCGAGCGTGTCGTCGTCGCCTTCTTCCTTGGCGAGCTCGAACAGCTCATCGGCACCGTTGAGGTCGTCCGTGAGCTTGCCGAGGACGCCTACCACGCCCTCGAGTGCTTTCTTTTCCTTGCCGAGGTCCTGGGCACGCTTGGGGTTGTTCCAGACGTCCGGGTCCTCGAGCAGGCCGTTGACTTCTTCCAGCCTTCCTACTTTGACATCGTAGTCAAAGATACCCCCGTAGATCTTCCGTCCGGGAACGGAGATCGGAGATGGCACCGGAGATGGCGTTGAGGCGTTCTGCTTCCATGATTATCCTGCGCTTCCAAAACGTTGAATTATAGCGGATTCGGGGCGTATTTCGGCGCTGTGGGCGGCGCTGGCAGCCCATTGCGCAGAGAACGGAAGCGCCTGCCAACGGTCTACCCGGCGGGTCGTGCGGGCCGGGCGGCGATAATAGGCCGCTCCAGGCCCGCTGGCCGCCCCCCGAAGACCAATCTCAACAGGGACGAATGACGCCAACAAGACACGATACCGCCGGCCGACGCCGGATGCTGGGATGGATGATCGCTGCGGCTTCCGCCGCGCTGGCCGCCGGTTGCGGCACGATGTCCTCGGAACCCGCGCCCGAGGGCTTCTACCGCGTGGAGAGCGGCGACACGCTGTATTCCATCGCGCGCAAGCAGCGCCGCAATGTGCGCGAGCTGGTGCGCTGGAACAACCTGCCCAGCGCGGACCGCATTGAAGTGGGCCAGCTGATCCGGGTTAAGCCACCGGGGCCACCGGGGTCCGGCACGGCCACGGCCGCGTCAGCCGGCACGCCATCGGAAACTGTGACGGATACGCCGCGCGCGGACAGCAGCGGCCAGTCGAAGCCGCCTGCCAGCGCCATCCGGCTGCAGTGGCCATCCGACGGCAAGGTCACGGCGCGCTTCTCGCCACCCGCGAGCAAGGGCCTGAGCATTGCAGTGCCGCCCGGCGGCACCGTGAAGGCCGCCGCGCCGGGCTGGGCCATCCACGTCGGCAACCTGCGCGGCTACGGCATGCTGGTGATCGTCAAGCACAACGACGACTGGCTGACCGTGTACGGCAACCTCGACAAGCCGCTGGTCAGCGAAGGCGCGCGCGTGGCCGCGGGCCAGGACGTCGGCAGCATGGGCGGCAGCGGCAGCGGCAGCGAGCTGCACTTCGAGGTGCGCGGCAACGGCAAGCCGGTCGATCCGGCCAACTACCTGCCGCCGCGCGGCTAGCGCGGCGCGGTCTACTGCGCGTGCTCGATCACGAGCTGCACGCGCGTGACGCCGTTGAAGGTGTTGTTGTCGAGCCGGTAGGCCACCTGCGCGCTGGCGCCGAGCTCGTCGGCGTGGTTGAACCAGATCGCGTCGAAGCGTTGCCGGCCGCGGCCGAGCTGCAGCTTGAGGTGCTTGCCCTTGAGCACGCTCTGGCGCAGCACGTCGAACTCGCCGCAGAAGGTTGGCGCCGGAAAGCCCTGGCCCCAGACCTGCTGCTCCAGCAGCGTGACGAATTCCGGGCTGAAGCACTGGTCCTCGATATCGCCGTCGGTCTCGATCACGCGCGCGAGCTGGTCGTCCGTGAGCCATTCCTTGCCGACCGCTTCGAAGGCGTCCTGGAACTCGGCGAAGCGCTCGGCACGCACGGTCAGGCCGGCCGCCATGGCGTGGCCGCCGAACTTGACCATCAGGCCCGGGCAGCGCTTGGAGACCAGGTCGAGCGCATCGCGCAGGTGAAAGCCGGGGATCGAGCGGCCCGAGCCCTTGACCGTGGCTTCGTCGCCGGGCGCGAAGGTGATGGTCGGGCGATGGAACCTGTCCTTCAGCCGCGAGGCGACGATGCCGATCACGCCCTGGTGCCAGGTGTCGTTGAACACGCTGACGGTAAAGCGGGCCGACGGATCGAGGCCGGCCAGCGGCTGCTCGAGGATCTGCAACGCTTCCTGCTGCATGCCGGCTTCGATGTCGCGCCGCTCGCGGTTCATGCTGTCCAGCTCCTGGGCGATCTCCCAGGCGCGGTTGGCATCGTCGGTCAGCAGGCATTCGATGCCGAGCGACATGTCGGCGAGGCGGCCGGCGGCGTTCAGCCGCGGGCCGACGCCAAAGCCAAGGTCGAAGGTGTTGGCCCGCGTGGCTTCACGGCCCGCGGCACGGAACAGCGCCGCCACGCCAGGTTGCATGCGGCCAGCGCGCATCCGCTTCAGGCCCTGTGCCACCAGGATGCGGTTGTTGGCGTCGAGCTTGACCACATCGGCGACCGTGCCCAGTGCCACCAGGTCCAGCAGCGTTTGCAGCGGCGGCTGGGTCTGCTGGGTGTAGACCCCGCGCTTGCGCAGTTCGGCGCGCAGGGCCAGCAGCACGTAGAACATCACGCCGACGCCCGCCAGGTTCTTGCTGGGGAATTCACAGCCCGGCTGGTTCGGGTTGACGATCACCGCGGCTTCGGGCAGCTCCGCGCCCGGGAGATGGTGATCGGTCACCACCACGTCGATGCCGAGCGCGTTGGCGGCAGCCACGCCGTCGACGCTGGCGATGCCGTTGTCGACCGTCACGATCACGTCGGGCTGCTGCTTCGCGGCCAGCGCCACGATCTCGGGCGTCAGCCCGTAGCCGTACTCAAAACGATTGGGGACGATGAATTCCACGCGCGCGCCCAGCATGCGCAGCCCGCGCACGCCGACCGCGCAGGCGGTTGCGCCGTCGCAGTCATAGTCGGCCACGATCAGCAGGCGCTTTCGTGCCGCAATCGCGTCGGCCAGGTACTCGGCCGCATGGCCGATGCCCTTCATGGCTGCGGGCGGCAACAGTTCCGGCAGTTCGGTGGAGAGTTCGGAGGCCTGCGCCACGCCGCGCGCGGACAGGATGCGGGCCAGGGTCGGGTGCAGGCCGGCAGCCGCCAGGGTACTGGCGTGCTCGGCGGAAAAGGGGCGGATGGCAATCCGGGTCATGGGGCGGTCTGCTTCTTGTTTCTGTAGATGGAGCTCAGGCGGCGTAGGCGAGATCGGACAGCAGCGCGCGCCAGTCGCCGCGCTGGCCCATGCCGCGCCAGAACTTGCGCAGGTCGGCCCGGCGCACGGTGAACTCGGCGAAGTGGTTCTCGCCGCCGAGCACCAGCGTGATGGCTTCGATGCCGCCGTCGCCGAGCGCCTGCAGCGCGGGGGCGAACCAGTCGGCGTCCAGCGCGTGCATGCGCTCGATCCACAGGCCCCAGTCTTCGGCGATATGCGCCTCGGTGGCGCTGTCGAGCATCGCCATGACCGTGCCTTCAGCCTGCACGCCGGCAAATCCGGCCGGCACGGGAGCGATGCGGCTGCCGCCCGCGAGCCCCAGGCCGGCCAGGAACGGGTCGGCCGCCAGGATGGTGTCAGCCAGCCTGGGCACCGGCTGCATCGCGCCGCCGCCATACAGCCAGACGGAATTGATGGACAGCTCCCCGGCCGCCTCGCGTGCCTGGTTGACCGGGTGGTCGAACCAGGTCATCTGGATCTCGTTCTGCAGCCGGCGCCAGTCGCGCGCGCGCGCGCCGTCCTGCAGCCAGATGTCGATGTTGCGGCCGGTGGCGCGCACCGGCGTAGTGGCGTCGAGCGGGCCGAACACCGCTTCCGGCAGATACCAGCGCGCCGCGCAGGGCGTCTCGAGCGTGATGTCCGCTTCCCGCAGCAGCGGCTCGATGGCGGCATGCAGCGACGCGGCTTCCTCGTCACGCACGCCCAGTTGGTCGGGATGGAACAACACCAGGTGATCGCGGGCGGCATGGATATGCACCAGTTGCAGGCAGGCCCAGGCTTCGCGGCCCGCCGGCGCGGTGCCGCCGCTGTCAGCCAGCCGCATATAGGGCGCCATCGGCACCCTGACGGTGTCCAGGCCGGCCTTGCCTGCCAGCCAGCGCTCGTGCGGCAGGCTGCGCAGCCAGGGGTCGTCGTGCCGCTCGCGCTGGCCGGGCGTGGCCCGGGTCAGCAACTTTCCGAGCGCGGGCAACTCCAACTGCCGCAGCAGCGCGCCGGGCACGACATCGTCCGTGGCGTCGTCGCCGGCGCCGGGCGGGACGGAAAAGGGCACAATCAGGGTCAGGTGCGTCATCATGGTGGCGAGATTGTAAACTTCCGGCTGGCCGGCGCCAGCCTTGAGTGTGGCGCGGGGCACCCGGCGCTGCCGGACCACCCGGGCACAGGCGCCTTTCCGAAACAACAGGAACCCTCTTGAAATTTCCCTACGAGTGGCAGATTGGCTGGCGATATACCCGCGCAAGCAAGCGCGCCAGCCGCAATACGTTCATATCGTTCATCTCGATGATCTCGATGCTGGGCATCGCGCTCGGCGTCGCCGCGCTGATCGTGGTGCTGTCGGTGATGAACGGCTTCCAGAAGGAAGTGCGCGACCGCATGCTGTCCGTGCTGTCGCATATCGAGGTGATCGGACCGTCGGCCCTGCCTGACTGGCAGCGCACCGCGGCCGAGGCCATGCAGAACAAGGAAGTGATCGGCGCGGCGCCCTACGTGGCGGCCCAGGCCATGGTGACGCGCGAGGACGCTGTGCGCGGCGTGCTGCTGCGCGGCGTGGACCCGGCCGAGGAGCCGAAGGTGTCCGACATCGGCAAGCAGTTCAAGGCCGGCCACATGGAAAGCCTGCAGCCGGGCGAGTTCGGCATTGCGCTGGGCAATGAACTGGCCAACGCCATGGGCGTGCAGGTTGGCGACAAGATCACGCTGCTGGCGCCGCAGGGCACCATCACGCCGGCCGGCGTGCTGCCGCGCCTGAAGCAGTTCACCGTAGTGGGCGTGTTCTCGTCGGGGCATTTCGAGTTCGACAGCGCGCTGGCGCTGGTGAACATCCGCGATGCCGAGACGCTGTTTCGCATGAGCGGCCCGACCGGGGTGCGCCTGAAGCTGGCGGACATGCAGCGGGCCCCGCAGGTGGCGAATGAACTGGCCGGCACCATGTCGGGCGAGCTTTACCTGCGCGACTGGTCCAAGCAGAACCGCAACTGGTTCGCCGCGGTGCAGACCGAGAAGCGCATGATGTTCATCATCCTGACGCTGATCATCGCCGTGGCCGCGTTCAACCTGGTCTCGACGCTGGTGATGACCGTCACCGACAAGCAGGCGGACATCGCCATCCTGCGTACCATGGGCGCGCAGCCGGGATCGATCATGAAGATCTTCATCGTGCAGGGCGTGGCCATCGGCTTTATCGGCACCGTGCTGGGCGTGGCCGGCGGCACGCTGATCGCCACCAACATCGACGTGATCGTGCCCTTTATCGAGCGGCTGCTGCACGTGCAGTTCCTGCCGCGCGACATCTATTTCATCAGCGAACTGCCTTCGGACCCGCGTGTGAACGATATTGCCACCATCGGCATCATTTCCTTCGTGCTGGCCACTCTGGCCACCCTCTACCCAAGCTGGCGCGCCGCCCGCGTCAATCCGGCGGAGGCCCTGCGCTATGAGTGAAGCCATGCTGCAAGCCGATACCGTGCCCGTTACCGGGCAGCCGCGCACGGGCACTCCGGTGCTTGTGGGCGAGGGCCTGTTCAAGCGTTTCAAGCAGGGTGGACTCGACGTCGAAGTCCTCAAGGGCGTGGACGTGCGCGTGGAGGGCGGCGAAAAGGTGGCCATCGTCGGCGCCTCGGGCTCGGGCAAGAGCACGCTGTTGCATGTGCTGGGCGGATTGGACAATCCGGATGCCGGCCGCGTGGCGCTGCACGGCAAGCCGTTCACGGCGCTGCGCGAGCGCGAGCGCAATGTCGTGCGCAACCGCTCGCTCGGCTTCGTCTACCAGTTTCACCACCTGCTGCCGGAATTCACCGCGCTGGACAACGTGGCCATGCCGATGCGCATCCGCGGCCTGGACCAGTCCGCGGCGCGCGGCGCCGCGCAGGCGATGCTCGATCGTGTCGGCTTGGGCGGCCGTGCCAAGCACCGCCCCGGCGAGCTGTCGGGCGGCGAGCGCCAGCGCGTGGCGATTGCGCGCGCGCTGGTCGGGCAGCCCGCCTGCGTGCTGGCGGACGAGCCGACCGGCAACCTCGACGACCATACCGCGGGCGGCGTGTACGACCTGATGCTCGAACTGTCGCGCACGCTGGGCACGAGCTTTGTCATCGTTACCCACGACCTGGACCTGGCGAGCCGCTGCGACCGCGTGCTGCGGCTGCGCGACGGGCACCTGCACCAGGAAGGCTGAACCCTCCGGCAGCCATGTGGATCGACACCCATTGCCATCTCGACGCCAGCGAGTTCGACGGCGACCGTAGCATGGTCGCCGACGCAGCCGAGGCTGCCGGCGTGACCGGTATCGTGGTGCCTGCCGTGGCGGTGTGGAACTTCGACACGGTACGTGCGCTGGCGCGGCAGGACTCACGCTGCGTCTATGCGCTCGGGATCCATCCGCTGTGCTCGGCGGGCGCGGCGCAGCCTGATGTGGATGCCTTGCGCCGGGAGGTGGCGGCGTCGATCGATGATCCGCGCTTCGTCGGCATCGGCGAGATCGGTCTTGATTTCTTCGTCGCTGGCCTGGATGCCGAACATCAGACCTGGCTGTATATCGAGCAGTTGAAGATCGCGCGCGAGTTTGACCTGCCGGTGCTGCTGCATGTGCGCAAGTCGCAGGACCCGGTCTGCGCGCAGTTGCGCAAGCTGGGCGTGCGGCAGGGCATTGCCCACGCCTTCAACGGCAGCCACGAGCAGGCGCGCCGCTTTATCGACCAGGGGCTCAGGCTTGGCTTTGGCGGTAACCTGACCTTCAGCCGTGCGCGGCAGATCCGCCGGCTGGCCACCGAGTTGCCGCTCGATGCGCTGGTGCTGGAAACCGATGCGCCGGACATCGCCCCGGCCTGGCTGTCCGATGACCAGTTCGGCGAGCAGCACAAGGCCCGCAATACGCCGGCCGAAGTGGCCGGCGTCGCCCGCGTGCTGGGCGAATTGCGCGGGCTCGAGCCGCCCGCGCTGGCGCAGGCCATGTGGCGCAATTCGGTCGCGGCGCTGCCGCGCCTGGGCGCATTCGCGGACACGATGGCGCCAGCGGGCAGCAACCCGTCCGAAAACAACTCCTGACGCGCTGACAAGCTTTTCCCGATAGCGAGAGGGTACAACGAAGGCCCTCTGGACTTGCCGGGAAAGCCTCGTGCGCCTGATCCTGCTGGGTTTCGTGGCTGGCTGCTGGGCCTTGCAGCGGCAGGGCACCGTGCCGGCAACGGGCCTGCTGGGCATGGTGGCGCTCTTGCTGGCTGCCCTGATCGCGCTGGCGGTCGCGCGGCTCCCGCACCGGCCCGCAAGCTGGCCAGCGCGCCTGGTGGCCGTGCTGCTTGGGCTTGCCGTGGGCTTTTGCTGGTCCGCGTGGCGCGCACAGTTGCGCATGGATGACTGGCTGGCGACGCGGCTCGAGGCGCGCGACATCGAGGTGAGGGGCGTGGTCTCCGGCTTGCCCGCGGAACTGGCGCCGGGCGCCCGCTTTGCCTTCACGGTCGAGGCTGCGCCACGCGGCGAGCGCGTGCCGGGCCGTATTGTCCTGAACTGGCGCGAAGCGCCCCCCGAATTGCGGCCAGGCCAGCGCTATGCGTTCACGGTGCGCTTGCGTCGTCCGCGCGGGCTGGCGAATCCCCACGGCTTCGACTATGCATACTGGCTGCTGGCGCAAGGCTATGGCGCGACGGGCTATGTGCGCGGCGTGCGCGACGGACCGAAGGATGCGGCTGGCGAACGCCTGGCGTGGCGCATCGAGGCGCAACGCGCGGCGCTGCGCGACCGCATTCGCGCCGCACTGCCGCCTGACTCGCGTTTTGCCGCGGTCCTGGTTGCGCTGGTGGTCGGCGACCAGCGCGGTATCGACAGCGAAGACTGGCTGCTGTTCAACCGAACCGGCGTCGGTCACCTGGTCAGTATTTCAGGGCTGCACATCACCATGATCGCCGGCATGGCCGCGGGGCTGGCGCACTGGGCGTGGCGGCACTCCTTCGGCCTGGGGCGCTGCTTGCGCCGGCCGTTGCCGTTGCGGTGCCCGGCGCGGCAGGCGGCGCTGGTGGCGGCTGTGCTGGCAGGGTTGGGCTACGGGCTCATTGCCGGGCTGCAGATCCCTGCGCTGCGCACTGTCGCAATGTTGTCGATGGCCGCGCTCGCGGCCTGGGGCGCGCGCACGCCGCCGGCGTCGATGGTGCTTGCGTGGGCGGCATTGGCTGCGCTGTTGCTGGACCCGTGGGCGGTGATGCTGCCGGGCTTCTGGCTGTCGTTCGGCGCGGTCGGCGTGATCTTCCTGGCGGCGGCGCGACCGGAAGCGCCTGTGCGCGGTTTCTGGCCGCGCTTGCGCGCCTCGCTGGCCGCCGCGGCACGCACGCAATGGGCGGTCACGGTCGGGCTGGTGCCGCTTACGCTGCTGCTTTTCCGGCAGTTTCCCGTCATTTCCCCGCTTGCCAATGCCGTGGCCATTCCCGTCGTCAGCATGCTGGTCACGCCGCTGGCACTGCTGGGCGCGGTGTTGCCGGCGATCCTGGCCGGGCCGCTGCTGGCGCTTGCGCATCAGGCACTGGCGTGGCTGGTGGTGCTGCTGCAATGGCTGGCATCTCCCGGGTGGGCGGTCTGGGAAACGGCGCAGGCCGGCGCGCTGGAGACGGCGCTGGCCCTGCTGGGCACGCTCGTCCTGCTGGTGCCGGCAATGTTCGGGCTGCGCATACGGCTGCATGGGCTGCTGCTGACCCTTCCCATGCTGCTCGCGCGCGGCGATGAGGTCGCGCCCGGAGAATTCCGCGCGGTGATGCTTGACGTGGGGCAGGGCACCGCCGTACTGGTGCAGACGCGTGCGCATGCCTTGCTCTATGACGCCGGACCTGCCTATGCCTCGGGAGGCAGCGCCGGAGCGCAGGTCGTCGTGCCCCACCTGCGCGCGGCCGGCGTGCGCAGGCTCGACCATCTGATGGTCAGTCACGAGGATATCGATCACGCAGGCGGGGCCCAGCACGTCCTGGAAGCCGTGCCGGTCGATATCAGATCAACCGCCGCGCCGCCAGGGCACGCACTGCTCGGCAAGGCGGAATGGGTGCCGTGTGGCGCAGGTCAGCACTGGGAGTGGGATGGCGTGCTGTTCACCGTGCTGCATCCGGCGGTGGAGCAGTCCGGCGATGCCGGAATCGGCAGCAATGCGCGCAGCTGCGTGCTGCGCATTGACAATGGCCGCCACAGCCTGTTGCTGACCGGCGATATCGGCAGGACGGAGGAGCGCGAGCTGGCCGACCGGCTGCCCGCGGAATTGCTGCGCGCCGAAGTCCTTGTGGTGCCGCACCATGGCAGTGGCACATCGTCCAGTCCCGCGTGGCTGGCAGCGGTCGGGCCCGATGCGGCGGTTTTCCAGCTTGGCTACCGCAACCGCTACCAGCATCCGCGCGCCGAAGTGTGGGAGCGCTATGGCAGCGCGGGCATCCTGCGCTATCGCACCGACGAAACCGGTGCGGTCACCATGGCTACGCATGGCGAAGGCTATTCGCTGGAGGCGTTCCGCCAGTCGGAGCGTCGCTACTGGCGCGACGCTCCGGAAGCGCCGAGATAGCCGGTTACGCTGTCAGCTCGTTGTGCGAGTGCGCGTTCGTGTGGCGGCCTTGGGTCTCGCAGGCGGCAACGGCGCATCGGCTTCCTGCGGGGCCCGCGCCGGCTCAGCGCCGCCGATGCGCCGCTCACGCAAATGGGCCTTGGCGCGCTGCAGTCCCGCGGCGACGGTATCGGCGCGTTCCAGCGCCACGCCGGCCGCGAGCACGTCACCCAGTACGAGGTGGCTGATGCGCGAGGTCATGGGGGTATAGACTTCGCTGTCCTCTTCCACGTCCGAGAATACGCAGACATCGGCCAGCTTCGCCAGCGGCGAGCCGCTATGCGTCAGCGCCAGCACGCTCGCGCCGCTGGCGCGCGCCAGCGTGGCGGCGGTCAGCATGTCCCAGGTGCGGCCGCTGTTGGAAACCAGTACGGCCACATCGCCCGGCCCGAGCAGCGCGGCGGACATGCTGAAGACATGCGGGTCCGAGTAGGCCGTGGTGGGCATGCCCAGGCGGAAGAACTTGTGCTGGATATCGAGCGCCACGATGCCGGAATTGCCGCAGCCATAGAACTCGATCCGGCGCGCGGCGGCCAGCAGGCGGATGCCATGCTCGACCTGGTCCGCCGACAGTGCATTGCGCACGCTCATGAGCGTGGCGATGGTGCGGTCGAACACCTTGCCGGCAATGTCCGCCGGGCCATCGTCGGGCTTCACGTCCTGGTGGACGAAAGGCGTGCCGCCGCCCACGTTCTGCGCGAACTGCAGCTTGAATTCGCGGAAGCCGTCATAGCCCAGCGCCGCGCAGAAGCGTGCGATGGTCGGCTGCGACACGCCGGCGCGCTCGGCCAGCTCCGGCATGGACAGCCGGATCACGCTGGCGCCATGGCGGGCCACATAGTCAGCCAGGCGGCGTTCGGACGGGCGGAGCGTGTCGTAGACGGCAAGGATTCGGTCGCGCATGAGGGTGGCGGGGTGTCGCGGGCAAGATCGTGAATGTAGATATTCTACATTGATGCTGCTATCGAATAGCGATAGATTGCCCTTTGGGTGCGCTAGGGATTTCCCGGATTTCTGGGGATGTGAGCGATTTGTGATGTGAGCGAGGCTGCCTGGATGATTCGTGTGTCGTTATAATGTAGAAAATCTACAAGTCCAGGGACTCGGTTTTCCCGGACCTCCAACAGGAACCTTCAGGAACCTTCAGCCATGCCCCACGCCGTCCATGCCGAAATCCTTGCCGTGACCCAACGCATCACCGAGCGCAGCCAAGCCAGCCGGCGGGCATACCTGGCGCGATGCGAGCGGGCGCAGGCCGAGCTGGGTCCGCTGCGCGGGCTGTCCTGCGCCAACCTGGCCCACGGCTTTGCCGCGCTGCCGGCGCACGACAAGCTCAAGCTGCGCGTGGAACATGCGCCGAACCTTGGCATCGTGACGGCCTACAACGACATGCTGTCCGCGCACCAGCCATACGAGCGCTACCCTGGCGTGATTCGCGAGGCGGCACGCGCGGTCGGCGCCGTGGCGCAGGTGGCTGGCGGCGTGCCGGCCATGTGCGATGGCATCACGCAGGGCAATCCCGGCATGGAGCTGTCGCTGTTCTCGCGCGATGCGATTGCCATGAGCACGGCGGTGTCGCTGTCGCACAATACCTTCGATGCGGCGGTGATGCTCGGCGTGTGCGACAAGATCGTGCCGGGCCTGGTGATGGGCGCGCTGCAGTTCGGCCACCTCCCGGTCGTGTTCGTGCCGGCCGGGCCGATGGCGAGCGGCCTGCCGAACAAGGAAAAAGCCCGCGTGCGCCAGCTCTACGCCACCGGCCAGGTCGGCCGCGAGGCCCTGCTCGAAGCCGAGTGCGAGGCCTATCACAGCGCCGGCACCTGCACCTTCTACGGCACCGCCAACAGCAACCAGTTCCTGATGGAAATCATGGGCCTGCATCTGCCCGGCGCAGCCTTCGTGCACCCGGACAGCGGCCTGCGCGACGCGCTGACCGCGGCGGCGGCGCAGCGCGCGCTGGCGCTGTCGGCGCGTGGCGGCGAATACCTGCCGATGGCACGCATCGTCGACGAGCGCGCCGTCGTCAATGCCATGGTTGGCCTGCTGGCCACCGGCGGTTCCACCAACCACACCATCCACCTGGTCGCCATGGCACGCGCGGCGGGCGTGCTGATCGACTGGGACGATTTCGACCGTTTGTCGCGGATCACGCCGCTGCTCGCGCGCGTCTATCCGAACGGCTCGGCCGACGTGAACCACTTCCATGCGGCGGGCGGCACCGGTTATGTCATCGCCCAACTCCTCGAGGCCGGGCTCGTGCACGAAGACGTGCAGACCGTGGCCGGTCCCGGCCTGGCGCGCTACACGCAGGAGCCGGTGCTGGCCGACGGCGTGCTGCGCTGGCGCGACGGCGCGAGCGCCAGCGGCGACGCGCAGGTGCTGGCCACGGTCGCGCAGCCGTTTTCGGCCGAAGGCGGCTTGCGCCTGATGCAGGGCAACCTGGGGCGCGGCGTGATCAAGGTGTCCGCCGTGGCGCCGGAACACCGCGTGGTCGAGGCGCCGGCGCGCGTGTTCGATTCGCAGGAGGGGCTGCAGGCCGCCTTCGAGGCGGGCGAGCTGAACGGCGACGTGGTGGCCGTGGTGCGTTTCCAGGGGCCCAATGCCAATGGCATGCCCGAGCTGCACCGCCTCACGCCCGTGCTTGGTGCGTTGCAGGATGCCGGCCACCAGGTGGCGCTGGTCACGGACGGGCGCATGTCCGGCGCGTCCGGCAAGGTGCCCGCGGTGATCCACGTTGGCCCCGAGGCGCTGGCCGGCGGCCCGCTCGCGCGCGTGCGCGACGGCGACCGGGTGCGCGTGGATGCTGTGACCGGCACGCTGGCCTGGCTTGGCGATCCGGCAGAGTTCGCCGCGCGCCCGGTGGCGCAGGCCCCGGCCGACGCGTTCGCGCAGTTCAGCGTGGGCCGCGGCCTGTTCGGCCTGTTCCGCCGCCACGCGCGCAAGGCGGAAGAGGGCGGCAGCGCACTTGACCTGTCCGAGGCGGATGCCGTTCCCGCCGCGGCCACGCATGGAACTGCCGTGGCCGCGCATTCCGTCGCACAATAACCGGGCCAGGGCCCGTTTCACCCGATTCCCTGGCCGGCGCCAGCCGCCGGCCGGGCCCCTGCGCGCCGCCTGCCGGCGCGAGGCTACCGACAAGGATGGGGCAAACCATCCGACACCATGATCGATGGAGCAGACATGATCTATATCCTGATGGGCGTTTCCGGCAGCGGCAAGTCGACGGTTGGCGCTATGCTGGCGGAACGCCTGGGCTGCGCATTCCATGACGCGGACGAGTTTCACAGCGCTGCCAACAAAGCCAAGATGCACGCCGGCATCCCGCTCACCGACGAAGACCGCTGGCCGTGGCTCGCGGCCATGCGTGCCGCGATCGACGCCGCCCGGGCCGAGGGCCGCACCCATGTGTTCACCTGCTCCGCGCTGCGCCAGGCGTACCGCGACCGGCTGACGCCGCCCGATGGCGGCGTGACCTTTGTCTACATGAAGGGCGATGCGGCGTTGATTGGCTCGCGCCTGTCCTCGCGCACGGACCACTTCTTCAACCCGGCGCTGCTCCAGAGCCAGCTCGAAACGCTCGAGGAACCCCGCGGCGCGCTCGTGCTCGATATCCGGCAGCCGCCGGAAGCGCTGGTGCAGGCCATCCTCGACGACGGCGAACGGCACCGCGTCAAGGCCGCGCACTGACCCTCCGGCGCGCCGCCTGCCACGACGCTGGCAGGCATCTTGCTAATCCCGTTTCCGTGCTGCGCAGCCGCAAGGACTTGCGGCTTTCGCTGGCGCAGGTATGCTGAAAGGGCCAGTCACTCGACAGCTGTATAGCCAGGAAAACAAGGGGGCGGCGATTCCGGTGGGAGGCCGGCAGGCCAGGCGACCAGGACGCCCCCCAATTTCACGGAGGGAAGGGCCATCATGGCGGCGCGTTTTTTCGACGAGATGCTGGATTGGCGGGATGACGAGAGGAATACTGTCATCCAGGCGGGGCAGGCATTGCCGGGCGGCCTGGTACGGCCACACTACCGGCACTTCGCGGACTGGCTGGCGCGCCAGTCCGGGAACACCATGGCCAACAAGCGCGCCGAGGCGGACCTGATCTTCCGCCGCGTGGGCATTACGTTCGCGGTCTACGGCGACAAGGACGAATCCAACAGCGGCACCGAGCGGACCATTCCGTTCGACGTGATCCCGCGCATCTTCCCGGCCAGCGAGTGGGCGACGCTGGAGAAAGGGCTGCGCCAGCGCGTAGCGGCGCTGAACCGGTTCATCCACGACATCTACCACGGGCAGGACATCATTCGCGCCGGCGTGATCCCGCCGGACCAGATCTACAACAACGCCCAGTACCGGCCCGAGATGCTCGGCGTGGACGTGCCGCGCGACATCTACGCGCACGTGGCCGGCATTGACGTGGTGCGTGCCGGCGAGGGCGAGTTCTACGTGCTCGAAGACAACCTGCGCGTGCCGTCGGGCGTGTCGTACATGCTCGAGAACCGCAAGATGATGATGCGCTTGTTCCCGGACCTGTTTGCGCGCAACCGCGTGGCGCCGGTAGCCCACTATCCCGACCTGCTGCTGGACATGCTGCGCGGGGTCTCGCCGCAGGCGATCACGGATCCGACCGTGGTGGTGCTGACGCCGGGCATGTACAACTCGGCGTACTTCGAGCACGCCTTCCTCGCGCAGCAGATGGGCGTGGAGCTGGTGGAAGGCAGCGACCTGTTCGTCGAGGACGAGCACCTGTACATGCGCACCACGCAGGGCCCGCAGCGCGTCGACGTGATCTACCGGCGCGTGGACGACGACTTCCTCGACCCGCTCGTGTTCCGGCACGATTCCTCGCTCGGCGCGGCGGGGCTGCTGTCGGTCTACCGCGCGGGCAACGTGAGCATCTGCAATGCCATCGGCACGGGCGTGGCCGACGACAAGTCGATCTATCCGTACGTGCCCGACATGATCCGCTTCTACCTTGGCGAAGAGGCGATCCTCAGCAACGTGCCGACCTATATGTGCCGGCGTCCCGACGACCTGCAGTACGTGCTCGACAACATGGCCGACCTGGTCGTCAAGGAAACGCACGGCGCGGGCGGTTACGGCATGCTGGTGGGGCCGGCAGCGACGCGCGCGGAGATCGATACCTTCCGCGAGGTGGTGAAGGCGCGGCCCGAGCAGTACATCGCGCAGCCGACGCTGGCCTTGTCCACGTGTCCGACCTATGTGGAATCGGGCATCGCGCCGCGCCATATCGACCTGCGCCCGTTCGTGCTGTCGGGGCGCGAGGTGCGCATGGTGCCGGGCGGGCTCACGCGCGTGGCGCTGCGCGAGGGCTCGCTGGTGGTGAATTCCTCGCAGGGCGGGGGTACCAAGGACACCTGGGTGCTGGAGCGCTGAACGCACCGCCCACGACCGCATTGCGAGGAGAACTACCATGCTGAGCCGCACCGCCGACCATCTGTTCTGGATGGCCCGCTATACCGAGCGCGCCGAAAATACCGCGCGCATGCTGGACGTCAACTACCAGACCTCGCTGCTGCCGCAGTCCGCGGAGGTGGCGGAGCAGGGCTGGTGGGCCATGCTCGACATCTCCGAGCTGACCCGCGCGTTCGACCACAAGTACGGACTGCTCACGCGCGACGACGTGATCGATTTCATGGTGCGCGACATGACCAACCCGTCGTCGATCATGAGCTGTCTGCGCGCGGCGCGCGAGAACGCGCGCGCGGTGCGCGGCTCGCTTACCACCGAGGTCTGGGAGACGGTCAATACCACCTGGCTCGACGTGCAGCGCATGATCGCGGACGGCGAGTTGCAGGACGACCCGTCGCGCTTCTTCGAGTGGGTCAAGTTCCGTTCGCACCTGGCGCGCGGCGTGCAGTTCGGCACGATGCTGAAGGATGACGCGTTTCACTTCATGCGGCTCGGCACCTTCCTCGAGCGTGCCGACAATACCGCGCGGATTCTCGACGTGAAGTTCCAGTCCTCGGGCAGCGACGACAGCGATCCCAACCGCGAGCAGAACGACTTCTACCACTGGGCAGCGGTGCTGCGCTCGGTATCGGGCTTCGAGGTCTATCGCAAGGTCTACCGAGCCGTCATCACGCCGCAGCGCGTGGCCGAACTACTGATCCTGCGGCCGGACATGCCGCGCTCGCTGGTGTCCAGCATGGACGAGGTCGTGGCCATCCTGGCGCTGGTCGGCAACCAGCACTCGGACGAGACCGAGCGGCAGGCTGGTAAACTGCATGCCGACCTGAAATTTGCCCGCATCGACGACATTTTTGCCGTCGGGCTGCACGCCTTCCTGACGAGCTTCCTCGAGCGCATCGGCGACATCGGCAACGGCATCAGCCGTGACTTCCTGGTGCCGCTGATGGCAGCCTAGTGGAGCAGCCGCCGCGCGACCCAAGAGGCGGCCATGCGCAGCAGTCGTCGCAGCGGCACTCCTGACACCGTGAAATACAAGATCCATCACCAGACCGTCTACCGTTACGCGGAGCCGGTGCGGCGCAGCGTGCACGAACTGCGGCTCGCGCCGCGCTCGGGTCCGCTGCAGGCCGTGCAGGCCTGGGAGCTGCAGGCGCCTGGCAACCTGTCCGAGGCGCGTGACGGCTTCGGCAATATCGTCCATAACTTCACCGTCAGCGGGCCGGCCAATAAGATCGCGATCACCGCGATCGGTGAGGTGCACGTCACTCGAGGAAACGAAGGCGCGGAACGCGACGGCCCCCATGCGTTCCGCGATGCACCCATGGCGGGTGAAGCGCGCGTGTCGCCTTTGTACTTCATCGGCGGTACGCCGCTCACCGCGGCCCCGCGGGAGATGCAGGCTTTCGCCGCGCCATTTCTGGCGGCGGGGCACGAGGTGCCGGCGCTGCTGGCGCTGGCCGATGGCATCGCCGAACGCGTGCGCTATGCGGCCAACACGACGCACGTCGGTACATCTGCCGCCGAGGCATTTCAACTGGGCAGCGGCGTATGCCAGGACCAGGCGCAAGTGATGGTGGCGGCCTGCCGCGCCTTCGGCATCCCCGCGCGCTACGTGAGCGGATACTTCTATGATCCGGCTGCGACCGAATTGGCTAGCCATGCCTGGACGGATGTCTGCCTGGATGCCAGCCGCGACCTGTGGTGCAGCATCGACGTCACGCACCGTTGCGTCACGGACCACCGGCACGTTCGCCTGGCCGTGGGACGCGACTACCAGTCCGCGGCACCGGTTCGGGGCATCCTGGAAGGCGGCAGCGGCGAGACCCTGCAAGTCAATATCGCCATCATCCCCGTGACCGACTGATGTGATGCGTGCCGCACCATGCAGGTGCGGCACGTCACCTGCATGGTGCACAGCAGGTAGCAGGTGTTTCACCAGCTTGCCGGTGGGCGTGCGCGGCAATGGCTCGCACAGCAGTAACGGATCCCGGCGATATCGTCGTCGAAGCCGTTGCCACCCTCTCGTCGAAGCTGCGATGGCCCTCCGGCACGCTGTCAGCGGCTGAGCGGGGCCAGTCCGGGGCGCCTTGCCCGAAATCGAAATCCGAACACTGTCTCGAAACCGGTGATGCCGGCGCCCGCAGCAGGCCAGCGGGCGCTAGAATTCCCGCTGCAACCCCGCACGGTTCCGACGACAAGACCATGACCTACTGTGTTGCCATGCGGCTCGATGCCGGCCTGGTGTTCCTTTCCGATTCGCGCACCAATGCCGGTGTCGACGCGATTTCCACCGCACGCAAGATGACGGTGTTCGAAGAGCCTGGCGACCGCGTGATGGTGCTGCTGACCGCCGGCAATCTTGCCATCAGCCAGTCGGTGCGCCAGTGCCTGGTCGAGGGGCGCGACGAGAAGCGCTCGCTATGGACCGCGCGCGATATGTTCGAGGCCGCTTCCATCGTCGGCGATGCTGTGCGCCAGGTGCACAAGCGCGATGCCCATGCGATGCGCGATGCCGGCATCGAGTTCAATGTGAGCCTGATCTTCGGCGGGCAGATCCGCGGCGAGCGCATGCGGCTGTTCAACGTCTACGCGGCCGGCAATTTCGTCGAGGCCACGCCCGAGAACTGCTATTTCCAGATCGGAGAAGCCAAGTACGGCAAGCCGATCATCGACCGCGTGGTGCACCCGTCGCTGCCGCTCGGCGAAAGCGCCAAATGCGCGCTGATCTCGATGGATTCGACACTGAAGTCGAACATCTCCGTGGGCCTGCCGCTCGATCTGCTGGTCTACGAGGCCGACACGCTGCGGGTCACGCACTTCGTCAACATCGACGAGAAGAACGCCTATTTCCGCATGATCCGCGACACCTGGGGCCAGCGCCTGCGCCAGGTGTTCGGCGAGATCCATGACCCGGAGTGGGATGCCTCGCGCGAGGCCGAGTTTCCGCTTGCGCGCACGGACGAGGCCGACCGCTGGGGGCAGCCGGTGCGGGCCACGCGCGAGCGTTCGCGCACGCAGGACTGAGCGGGGCGGGGCGATGCGCGAGATCATCCATTTTTCCCATGCCAATGGCTTTCCGGTGCCGACCTACCGCAAGCTGTTCGCCGAACTCGAGGGCGATTTCGAGTTCCGCGCCGTCGAGCGCTACGGGCACCGGCCCGAATATCCGGTGACGCGCGGCTGGCCGCATCTGGTGGAGGAGCTGCTCGATCTGGTGCAGCGCCAGTACCGCGAGCCGGTATGGCTGGTCGGGCATTCGCTTGGCGGCTTCCTGTCGCTGATGGCCGCGCTGCGGCGCCCCGAGTGGGTGCGCGGCGTGGTGATGCTCGATTCGCCGATCATCGCGGGCTGGCGCGCGTCGTTGCTGAAGACCGCGCAGATGCTCGGCATGGATGAGAAGCCGGGCCCCGCCGCGGTGACCAAAAACCGGCGCACGCACTGGCCGGATGCCGAAGCGGTCTGGGAGCACTTCCGGTCGAAACCGAACTTCGCGATCTGGGATCAGGAAATGCTGCGCGACTATGCGCTGCATGGGACCGAGCCGACCGGCAAGGACAGCGAGCGGCAGCTGCGCTTCAACCGCGAGGTGGAATACTGGATCTACCGCACGCTGCCGACCGGCCTGGGCCGCAAGGTAGCGCGCGGTGCGCCGGTACCGGTCGGCTTCGTGGCCGGCACGAAATCACGCGAGGTCAGGCAATGTGGACTTGGCGCCACGCGCAAGCTGGTCGGCGAGAACCTGCGCTTCATCGAAGGCGGCCATCTCTACCCGATGGAGCGGCCGCAGGAGACCGCGCAACTGATCCGCGAACTGATCGCCGGAATGCGGCGCGACGGGCGCTGAACCGCAAGCGGCGAATGCGCCGCAGAGGCGCCGAAGACCGGCTGCCGGCCTGCGCTTGTCACAAATTTCCGGGCCTGCGGGGGACGGGGTCTCATGTATAATCCCGATTTCCCCGGCAAGCTCGGTTTATGACCAAATTCGTCTTCGTCACCGGTGGCGTCGTCTCTTCTCTCGGCAAGGGCATCGCTGCTGCCTCGCTCGCGGCCATTCTTGAGTCGCGCGGCCTCAAAGTCACCCTCCTCAAGCTAGATCCCTACATCAACGTCGATCCCGGCACGATGAGCCCCTTCCAGCATGGCGAGGTGTTCGTCACGGAAGACGGCGCGGAAACCGACCTCGATCTCGGCCACTACGAGCGTTTCGTCTCGGCCAAGATGCGCAAGTCGAACAACTTCACCACGGGCCAGATCTACGAATCGGTGATCCGCAAGGAACGCCGCGGCGAGTACCTGGGCAAGACCGTGCAGGTGATCCCGCATATCACCAACGAGATCCAGGCCTTCATCGAGAAGGGCGCCGCTGCCTCGCACGACGGCAAGGCCGACGTGGCGCTGGTGGAAATCGGCGGTACCGTCGGTGACATCGAATCGCTGCCGTTCCTGGAAGCCGCGCGCCAGATGAGCCTGCGCATGGGCCGCAACCGCTGCGCGTTCGTGCACCTGACCCTGGTGCCGTTCATTGCCAGCGCTGGCGAGCTGAAGACCAAGCCGACGCAGCACTCGGTGCAGAAGCTGCGCGAAATCGGCATTTCGCCGACCGCGCTGCTGTGCCGCGCCGACCGCCCGATCCCGGACGACGAACGCGCCAAGATTTCGCTGTTCGCCAACATCCCCCAGGACGCCGTGATTTCGGTGTGGGATGCCGACAGCATCTACAAGATCCCGCAGATGCTCAACGAGCAGGGCCTCGACCGCCTGATCTGCGAAGAGCTGCGCCTGGACCCGAAGCCGGCCGACCTGTCGATGTGGCAGAAGCTGGTCAACGCGCAGGAAAACCCGCAGCACGAGATCACCATCGGCATGGTCGGCAAGTACGTCGACCTGACCGAGTCGTACAAGTCGCTGATCGAGGCGCTGCGCCACGCCGGCATGCACACCGCCACGCGCGTGAACATCGAGTACATCGATTCCGAGGAACTGGAATCGGGCCACCTGGAAGTGCTGGCCCCGCTGGACGCCATCCTGGTGCCGGGCGGCTTCGGCAAGCGCGGCACGGAAGGCAAGATCCGCGCGATCCAGTACGCTCGCGAGAACAAGATTCCGTACCTGGGTATCTGCCTGGGCATGCAGCTCGCCGTGATCGAGTTTGCCCGCCACGTGGCAAACATGGCTGACGCCAACTCGACCGAATTCAACCTGGAAACCGAACACCCGGTGGTCGCGCTGATCACCGAGTGGGTCGACCGCGAAGGCAAGGTCGAGCAGCGTTCGGCGGAATCGGACCTGGGCGGCACCATGCGCCTGGGCGCGCAGCGCGTGCCGGTGAAGGAAGGGACCAAGGCCGCGTCGATCTACGGCGCCGAGGTCAACGAGCGTCACCGTCACCGCTACGAGGTCAACAACCACTACGTGCCGACGCTCGAAGACGCCGGCATGGTGATCTCCGCGCGCACCCCGACCGAGAACCTGCCCGAGATGATGGAGCTGCCGGAGTCGATGCACCCGTGGTTCGTCGGCGTGCAGTTCCACCCGGAATTCACCTCCACGCCGCGTGACGGCCACCCGCTGTTCAAGGCCTACGTCGAAGCCGCGCTGGCCGGCCAGCAGCGCAAGGGCGCCTGAAGCCGGGCGCCAAGCAGGAGACTGTCATGAAACTCTGTGGATTCGAGGCTGGCCTCGACAAGCCGTTCTTCCTGATCGCCGGCCCGTGTGTGATCGAGTCCGAGCAGATGGCGCTCGATACCGCCGGCGAGCTCAAGAAGATCACCAGCGAGCTGGGTATCCCGTTCATCTACAAGTCGTCGTTCGACAAGGCCAACCGTTCGTCGGGCAAGTCGTTCCGCGGCCTCGGGATGGAGAAGGGCCTGGAGATCCTGGCGACCGTGAAGCGCGAGATCGGCGTGCCGGTGCTGACCGACATCCACGAGATCGACGAGGTCAAGCCGGTGGCGGCCGTGGTCGATGTGCTGCAGACGCCGGCGTTCCTGTGCCGCCAGACCGATTTCATCCGTGCCTGCGCCCAGAGCGGCAAGCCGGTGAATATCAAGAAGGGCCAGTTCCTGGCGCCGCACGACATGAAGAACGTGATCGACAAGGCCCGCGACGCCGCGCGCGAAGCCGGTCTGCCGGACGACGTCTTCATGGCCTGCGAGCGCGGCGTGTCCTTCGGCTACAACAACCTGGTCTCGGACATGCGCTCGCTCGCGATCATGCGCGAGACCGGCGCCCCGGTGGTGTTCGACGCCACTCACTCGGTGCAGCTGCCGGGCGGGCAGGGTACCAGTTCGGGCGGCCAGCGCGAGTTCGTGCCCGTGCTGTCGCGTGCTGCGGTGGCCACCGGCGTGGCCGGGCTGTTCATGGAAACGCACCCGGACCCGAGCAAGGCCATGTCCGATGGCCCGAACGCGGTGCCGCTGTCGCGCATGAAGGAACTGCTGGCCGTGCTCAAGGACCTCGACACGCTGGTCAAGCGTGCCGGCTTCCTTGAAGACAACTTCGGCTGGCCTGCCTGCGCCTGAACAGGCCCCGGTTTGTCACTGCCGCTAGGCCGGCCGTGACAAACCGTATCGAAAGACAATACAAAACATCGGGAGATACAGCATGGCCGCCGGCTATATCATCGCCTACGTCGACGTGACGGACCCCCAGCAGTACGAGGAATACAAGGTGCTCTCCAGCAAGGCCATGCAGATCCATGGCGCGGAAGTGCTGGTGCGCGGCGGCAAGTCCGAGAACCTTGAAGGGGAATGGGCGCCCACCCGCGTCGTCGTGCTGAAATTCCCCAGCTTCGACGCCGCCAAGGCCTTCCATGACGGGGAGGCCTACCGTGCTGCCCGCAAGGCACGCGAGCATGCGGCGCGCATGAACATGATCGTGGTCGAGGGCGCGGCCTGAGCCGGCAAGCCCTGTTTTGCCTTTTCCGGGCGCGTGACATCGCCCTGACACACGAGCAGGTTGCAGTAATCAGCAGCAGCAAGAATCAACAGTCAGAGAGGAATTCATGAGTGCAATCGTAGATATCATCGGTCGCGAGGTTCTCGACTCGCGTGGCAATCCCACCGTCGAATGCGACGTGCTGCTGGAATCCGGCGTGATGGGCCGTGCGGCTGTGCCGTCGGGCGCGTCGACCGGTTCGCGCGAAGCCATCGAGCTGCGCGACGGCGACAAGAGCCGCTACCTGGGCAAGGGCGTGCTGAAGGCTGTCGAGCATATCAACACCGAGATCTCCGAAGCCATCATGGGCCTGGACGCTTCCGAGCAGGCCTTCCTGGACCGCACCCTGATCGACCTGGACGGCACCGAGAACAAGAGCCGCCTGGGCGCCAACGCCATGCTGGCGGTGTCGATGGCCGTGGCCAAGGCCGCCGCCGAAGAAGCCGGGCTGCCGCTGTACCGCTATTTCGGCGGCTCGGGCGCGATGCAGATGCCGGTGCCGATGATGAACATCGTCAACGGCGGCGCGCACGCCAACAACAGCCTGGACATCCAGGAATTCATGATCATGCCGGTGTCGGCGAGCAGCTTCCGTGAAGCCCTGCGCTGCGGCGCCGAGGTCTTCCACGCGCTGAAGAAGATCCTGGCCGACAAGGGCATGTCCACCGCCGTGGGCGACGAGGGCGGCTTCGCCCCGAACTTCTCGTCGAACGAGGAGTGCCTGAACACCATCGTCCAGGCCGTCGAGAAGGCCGGCTACCGCATGGGCGAGGACGTGCTGCTGGCGCTGGACTGCGCCGCGAGCGAGTTCTACCACGAAGCCGAAGACGTGTATCAGCTCGAAGGCGAAGGCCTGAAGCTGTCGTCGACGCAGTTCGCCGACTACCTGGCCAACCTGTGCGACAAGTTCCCGATCGTGTCGATCGAGGACGGCATGGCCGAAGGCGACTGGGACGGCTGGAAGACGCTGACCGAAAAGCTGGGCACGCGCGTTCAGCTGGTGGGCGACGACCTGTTCGTGACCAACACCAAGATCCTGAAGGAAGGCATCGAGAAGGGCATCGGCAACTCGATCCTCATCAAGATCAACCAGATCGGCACGCTGACCGAGACCTTCGCCGCCATCGAGATGGCCAAGCGTGCCGGCTACACCGCCGTGATCTCGCACCGTTCGGGCGAAACCGAAGACAGCACCATTGCCGACATCGCCGTGGGCACTAACGCCGGCCAGATCAAGACCGGTTCGCTGTCGCGTTCGGACCGTATCTCGAAGTACAACCAGCTGCTGCGCATCGAGGAAGACCTCGGCGATATCGCCAGCTACCCGGGCAAGAGCGCGTTCTACAACCTGCGCTGAACCAGCGCAGGCGCCTGACGCGCCCCTGACGGCGGCGGCACGGACTCGATCCGTGCCGCCGCCGTTTTTGTATCCGGATTTGTATCGAAATCTGGCCGGCATTGCCTTCCGGCCCGAGTTCGCACATCATTGTGCGGAAATTTTTGTCCGCCACGCCTCATGCGCCTGATTTCTTTGCTGTTGTTCGTGCTGTTGCTCGCCATCCAGTATCCGCTCTGGCTCGGCAAGGGCGGCTGGCTGCGCGTCTGGGAACTGAACCGGCAAGTCGAGGAGCAGGTCACCCACAATCAGACGCTGAAGCTGCGCAATGCCAAGCTGGAGGGGGAAGTGAAGGACTTGCAGGACGGTACGGGTGCCATCGAGGAGCGTGCCCGCTACGAGCTGGGCATGGTGAAGGATGGCGAGGTGTTCGTGCAGTTCGTCGCGCCGGCGCCCAAGGTCAGCGCCACGCCGCCGCTGCCGCCGCCGCCGAACTCGCCCGCAGCCACCGGTCACCACTGAGCACTCGCCGCTGGCCGGTCCAGGCGCGGCCGGCTTTGTCATCATTACCACCAGTATGGGTAGCCGCCCCAGTAGCCGGGCGAGCTGACGCTCACGCCACCGCCCCAGTGGCCGCCACCCCAGCCTCCATAGAACAGGTTCCAGCTCGTATTGGGATAGGCATACGCCGCGCGGTAGGCCGCTTCGGCCGCCTGTTGCCGGCCGATGGCGGCTTCCTGGTCACGCAGGATCTGCTGGTTCAGGGCATCGAGCTGCTGAATCTGCCCGACGCTGAGCGGGGCCGTAGATGCGGCATCCGGGGCCAGGCGCGCAGTGGCGGGCGTGCCGTTGATATCGCGCGGTACCGGGGCGGCACAGCCGCCAGCCAGCAGTGCGGCAGCCAGCAATGCTGGCAGGACAGGCAGGGAGCGAGACAGACGGGCGACGGACATGGCAGCGACCAATGACGGGTTGGAGCGTCGGCGCCAGCCTTGAGGCGACGGCGCCATCGATATCAGCTTAGCCGTTGGACTTGCACCCTGCCGGGTGGTTCGCACCCGACATGTCCGCTGCACCGCCGGCCCAATGGGCCAGTCCGGGGATCAGTGCTGGTGATGAACGCCTTCGCCAGCGCCGGTGGCGACATGCGCGGGCGTGAACAGCTGGGCGCAGTCCACCGCATCGAATTCATAGCGCTGGCCGCAGAAATCGCAATGGATCTCCACATTGCCGCGTTCGGCCACGATGCCGTCAATCTCGTCCTGTCCCAGTGACTGCAGCATGCCCGCCACCTTGGCACGCGAGCACGAGCAATGGAAGTGCGGGGTGAGCGGCTCGAAGACGCGCAGCCCGGCCTCTTGCAGGTCTTCCCAGAACAGGCGGCGCAGCAGCGTGTCCGGCGTCTCGGCCAGCAGCTCTTCCGCTTTCAGCGTGTGGCCGAGCTGGCAGGCGCGGTCCCAGGTGTCCAGGTCCTGCGCACGGCCGTGGCCCGACAGGGCCGCACCGGTTTCGCCGACTTCCTGCGTGCCGCCGTAGGACGGCAGCTTCTGCAGCAGCATGCCGGCCGCAGTATGGTCGTCGGCGGCCAGCCACAGGCGCGTGTCGAGCTGCTCGGAGGTCTGCATGTAGTGCTCCAGCACGGCGCTCATGCTGGCCAGCGGACCATGGGTGTCAGCCAGCGGCACGATGCCTTGATAGGCCTGCTGGCCTGGCAGCTTGTCCTTCGGGTCGAGCGTAATGGCAAAGCGGCCGTGGCCGTGGACATTGACGAGGTCGGGCAGCGTGGCGTCGTCGGCGATCTGCACGCCTTCCGCCAGTTTTGCGGTGGCGCGCATCGACAGGTCGGACAGGCACTCCACCACCAGCATGCGCACCGGGCCATCGCCATGCAGCTGCATCACGAGCGCGCCGTTGAACTTGAGGTTGGCCGACAGCAGCGCGGCGGCAGCCATCATCTCGCCCAGCACGCGCCGCACCGGCGCGGGATAGGCGTGGCGGTTCAGCACTTCGCGCCAGGTGGCTTCCATGCGGACCAGTTCGCCGCGCACGGGGGCCGCGTCGAACAGGAATTTCTGCAGGGTGTCGGTAGTGGTCGTATCAGTCACAATAATCTGTCTGTCAATCGGTTGTAGCTGCCGCGGTGCCTGTCAGTCGATCCGCTTGAGCTGTTGCTTGTACATGGCCTGGCGCGTGGCGTAGGTCTCGGCATTGCGGTACAGGTTGGCCACGTCCTGGTCGGTCAGTTCGCGCACCACCTTGGCCGGAGCGCCCAGGATCAGCGAACGGTCCGGGAACACCTTGCCCTCGGTCACCACCGCCCCCGCGCCGACCAGGCATTCCTTGCCGATCACGGCGCGGTTCAGCACCACGGCCTGGATGCCGATCAGCGAGCCGTCGCCGACGGTGCAGCCGTGCAGCATGGCCTGGTGGCCGATCGAGACCTTGTCGCCCAGCGTCAGCGGGCAGCCCGGGTCGGTATGCAGCACGGAGCCTTCCTGGATATTGGTGTCGGCACCGACCACGATCGGTTCGTTGTCGCCCCGGATCACCACGCCCGGCCATGCACTGGCGCGCGACCTCAGCGTCACGTTGCCGATGATGGTGGCTTCGGGGGCCACGTAGGCGTCCTGATCGATATTGGGAACGAGTTCGCCGAGCTGGTACAGCGCCATGGAATCTCCTGCACGAAAGTTGTTATCTGGGGATTGCCGCCGGCCTTTAAAGAGCCGGGAGTTGTCGCGGCCGGCCTTGGCGCCGGCACGCCGCATGCATGGCCGGGAGCGCCCGGCGCGGCTCTACAATAGCGGCAGACCGGATTTTACGCCCATGCCAGAGATTTCACCCGACGCCCATTTGCCTGATCCTCCACAAACGTTGCGCCAGCAGGCACTCGGCGTGCTTTGCCTGACCGATGCGAGGGACAAGGCCAAGGCCGCGCGCGCACTGTTCCGGGACTTCGCGCAGGCCGATGCCGCTCGTATGGGGGCGGAAGATCACATTGCCGCCGACGCGGCGCAGCGCATTCCGGGCCGTCCGCCGCGGCCCGAACTGGTGCCGCCGCAACGGGTCCAGCGTCGCCGCTCGCTGCATACCGATGACGGGCGCGCCGCCATGATTCACGCGCTGTGCCACATCGAATTCAACGCCATCAACCTGGCGCTCGACGCGGTCTGGCGCTTTCCCCGCATGCCGGCGGACTACTACCGCGACTGGCTGCGCGTGGCCGACGAGGAGGCGCTGCATTTCACGTTGCTGGCCGACCATCTCGGCACGCTTGGCTTTGGCTATGGCGATTTCCCTGCCCACAACAGCCTGTGGGAGATGTGCGACCGCACCGCGGGCGACGTGCTGGCGCGCATGGCGCTGGTGCCGCGCACGCTGGAAGCGCGCGGGCTCGATGCCTCGCCGCCGGTGCGCGCGAAGCTGGCCGGTGCGGGCGACCACGCGGCCGCCGCCATCATCGACATCATCCTGCGCGATGAAGTGGGGCACGTGGCCATCGGCAACCGCTGGTACCGCTGGCTTTGCGAGCAGCGCGGGCTCGACCCGGTATCGACCTATGCCGCGCTGGCGCTGCAGCACCGCGCGCCGAAACTGCGCGGCCCGTTCAACCTCGCTGCGCGCCGCGCCGCCGGTTTCGACGAGGATGAGCTGGCATGGCTGGAGGCCTCGGCCGGTTAGCGCTTGCCGGCCGCACGCTCCTGCTCCAGCAGCCTGAGCACCCGTCGCTGGACTTTCCCGGTAGTCGTCATCGGCAACTGGTCGATGAACTCGATCTTCTTCGGGTATTCGTAAGGCGCGAGCTGGTCGCGCACGTGCTCCTGCAATGCGGTCACCAGCGCGGCGTCGCTGTCGAACGAGCGCGCCACCGCAGGCGTGAGCACGATGAAGGCCTTGACCACCGCGCCGCGCTCCGCATCCGGCGAAGGCACCACCGCGCAGTTGGACACGGCCGGATGCTTGAGCAGGCAGTTCTCGATCTCGCTCGGGCCGATGCGGTAGCCCGACGACTTGAAGACATCGTCGGCACGGCCCTGGTACCAGAGGTAGCCGTCGGCATCGATGCGGGCCAGGTCGCCGGTGCGGCACCAGCGCTGGCCGTCGCGCTCCACATACCTGGCGGCGGTGGCCGCTTCGTTCTTCCAGTAGCCGAGGAAAAAGACCGGATCGGGATGGCCGTGGATGTCGGTGGTGCAGACCGCGACCTCGCCATCCTCGCCGGGCACGCACGGCCGGCCTTCGTCATCGATGACCTGTACGCGATGGCCCGGGTAGGGCCGGCCCATCGAGCCCGGCCGTGCCGGCCAGCCCAGGCGCGCCTCGTCGTGCTGGGCGGTGCAGTTGCCGACGATGTAGTTGATCTCGGTCTGGCCGAACATCTCGTTGACGATCACGCCCATGGCATCGCGGCACCAGTTGAAGACGGTTTCGCCGACCGCTTCGCCGGCGCTCATCAGCGCGCGCAGCTTCAGCGTGTAGCGTTGCCGCGGGTCGGGGCAGGCCTTCATCATCTGCTTGAGCGCGGTCGGAAACAGGAAGGTGTTGGTGACGGCGTAGCGCTCTAGCAGCTCGAACGCGCGCTCGGCCGAGAACCGGCCCTGGTAGCCGAGGATCGGCTTGCCGAAATAGAGCGCCGGCATCAGTGCATCCCACAGGCCGCCGGTCCAGGCCCAGTCGGCGGGGCTCCAGAATACGTCGTCGTCCTGCGGATACCAGTTCTGCGAGCAGACAAAGCCGGGGAGGTTGCCGATCAGCGCCCGGTGCGGGATCAGCGCGCCCTTGGGCGGCCCCGTGGTGCCACTGGTGTAGATCAGCACGGCGGCTTCCTCGGCCTTGGTTTGCTCGGCTGTGAAGGTCGGCAGTTGCGCGGCCAGCAGGACGTCCCAGTCGTGGTCGCCGCGCCCGCGCGCTTCGCCGGCGGCGATCACGGTGGCGAGCGTCGGACATTCCGGGCGCGCGGCGAGAACGTTGTCGATCGATGTCTCATCCGCGATCGCCACGACAGACTCGCTGTGGCCGATGCGGTAGGCCAGCGCCTCGGGCCCGAACAACATCGACAGCGGTGTGGCGATGGCGCCGAGCTGAAAGATCGCCATGTAGGCAATGGCGGTCTCGATGCGTTGCGGCATCACGATGGCAACGCGGTCGCCACGCTGCACGCCAAGCCCGCGCAGCGCTGCCGACAGCCGGTTGGATTCGGCTTGCAGGTACGCGCAACTGAAGGCGTCGCGGCGCCCATCCTCATGCTCGGTATAGACCGCAATGTGGTCGGCCGTGGCCGGGTCGCGTGCCCAGCGGCCACAGCACGCTTCAGCCAAGTTGAAGTGCGCGGGCACCTCCCAGCGGAAAGTATCGTAGAGCGACTGGTAATCGTCGCGCCGGCTCGCCGGCAGGCCCGCTGCAGCCATCCTGCTGTCTCCTTGTCAGTCTCGCTATAATTCTGCGAACGATCGTTCGATTTTAAGCGGGCTTCCACGCCGGCCTCCGGGGCCGGGCGAGGCTGGGAAAGCCTGCAACCAGGGGAGACAGATGACCATCAAGGAAACCTCGCGTTCTGAATTTATCACGTTACGTGGGCTGCGCTATCACGTGCGGCAGTGGGGAACGCCGGGCGCGCCGAAGCTGTTCATGCTGCATGGCTGGATGGACGTGGCGGCATCGTTCCAGTTCCTGGTCGACTGCCTGGAGCGGGAGTGGCACGTGATCGCGCCCGACTGGCGCGGCTTTGGCGAAAGCGACTGGCCGACGCACTATCCGGGCACGCAGTCATACTGGTTTGCCGACTACCTCGCCGACCTGGAGGCGCTGCTCGACCACTACCAGCCCGACGGGCAGGTGGACCTGGTGGGGCACAGCATGGGTGCCAATGTGTCTTGCCTGTATGCGGGCATCCGCCCCGGGCGTGTGCGCCGGGTAGTGGATCTGGAGGGGTTCGGCTTGACGCAGACACGTGCCGAGCAGGCGCCGAAACGCTACGCGCGCTGGCTCGACGAATTGCGCCAGGGGCCGGAGCTGCGTACCTACGACGATCTTGCCGGCGTGGCGGCGCGGCTGCAGAAGACCAATCCGCGGCTGCCCGACGACCGCGCCGCGTTCCTTGCCGAACACTGGTCGCGCCGCAACGAGGCCGGGCGCTGGGAGATCCTTGGCGATCCGGCGCACAAGCTGGTGAACCCGATGCTGTACCGCCTCGACGAGATCATGGCGATCTGGGCGCAGGTGAGCGCCCCGGTGCTGCATGTGGAGGCGCGCGATTCGGAAACGCTGCGCCATATCGCCCACAAGCAGACGCTCGAGGAATTCCGCGAGCGCTTCCGCGCGTTCCGCGATTTCCGCGAGGCGGTGATCGATGATGCGGGCCACATGCTGCACCATGACCAGCCCGCCGCGGTGGCAGCGCTGATCGAGTCGTTCTGCACCTGAGCGCGCGGTGCTCAGGCGTGCGTGAGCTTTTCTTTAAGCGCCGCGTTGTTGCTGGTGTGCACGTGCACCAGCGACTTCTCGGGAAACGCGTAGTGATAGGCCTTGCGCAAGGCCAGCGCGGCCTCGTGGAAGCCTGACAGGATCAGCTTCTGCTTGTTGGCGTAGTAGGCGATGTCGCCGGCCGCGAAAATGCCGCGCCGCGAGCTTTCGTAGGTGGTGGTGTCGACCAGGATGCGGCCGGCGCGCATGTCCATGTCCCACTGCGCGATCGGGCCGGGTTCCGAGACCAGTCCGTAGAGCGCCACCAGTTCGTCCGCGGGCAGGGTCTGGACGCCGTCGCGGCTGCGGACCTCGATCTCCGTGAGCGCGGCATCGTTGCCCTCGCCGCTGGTCTTGAGCGCGCCAAGCATGCCGACGACGAAATCCATCTCGCCGGCCGCCACGGCCGCGTGCATTTCCGCCACCGTGCCGTCGGCGGCGCGGAAGCCATCGCGCCGGTGCAGCAGCGTGACGCGCGCAGCCACCTTGCGCAGCGCGAGCGCCCAGTCCAGCGCGGAATCACCGCCGCCTGCCACGATCACGCGCTTGCCGGCGAAGCGCGACACGTCGCGCACCGCGTAATGCACATGACGGCCTTCGAGCGCCGGGGCTTCCGGCAGCGACACGCGCTGCGGCGCAAAGGCGCCGGCACCGGAGCAGACCAGCACGGCGGCAACGTCGAAGCGCTTGCCGTTGTCGGTGGTCACCAGCAGGCGCGGATGGCCGTGGCCTTGTACGGGCAGCACTTCGGTCACGCCTTCGGCACGCTGGTTGAAGTGCATCGGGAAGGCAAAGGGCGCGCACTGTTCCAGCAGGCGGTCCACGAGATCCTGGGCCAGGCAGCCCGGCACGGCCGGGATGTCGTAGATCGGCTTCTCGGGGTATAGCTCGGTGCATTGGCCGCCGGCGCGATCCAGCACATCGATCAGCTCGCATTTCAGGCCAAGCACGCCGGCCTGGAAGGCGGCGAACAGGCCAACCGGGCCCGCTCCGACGATCAGCACGTCGGTGGTGGTGGTGGTGTCGGCGGTCCCGGGCAGGGCAGTGGCGTTGTCGGTGGGCATTGGCTTGGGTGCGGCGGAAATTCCAAAACCCGACTATACCGCGCCGCCGGCGCCATCCCGCCGACGCCAGCGTTGCCGGCAAGGGCTTTGCGTTGCGGCGCCGCGTACCGGTCGAGCCAGCCCGAAGGCACATAGGGGGAGTAGAATAGCCACATGCCCGACCCCCGCACACTCAACGCCGACCTGCACTGCCATTCCACCGTGTCAGACGGCACACTGTCGCCACGCGCCGTGGCGGAGCGCGCGCATGCCGGCGGCGTGCGGTTGTGGTCGCTCACGGACCACGACGAGGTCGGTGGCCAGGCCGAGGCGCGTGCCGCTGCCGAGGCCCTGGGCATGCGCTATGTCCCGGGCGTCGAAGTCTCGGTGACGTGGGCCGGGCAGACCGTGCATATCGTCGGCCTGCGGATCGACCCGTTCTGCCCGGAGCTGATCGACGGGCTGGCCGACACGCGCTCGGGCCGTGCGCGGCGGGCCCGCGATATTGGGGACGCGTTGGCGAAGATCGGCATCGAAGGTGCCTACCAGGGCGCGCTCAAGCATGTCGGCAACCCGGACCTGATCTCGCGAACCCATTTCGCCCGCTGGCTAGTGGACGAGGGCTACTGCGCCACGATCAGCGACGTCTTCAGCCAGTACCTGTCCGAGGGGCGGCCTGGCTACGTGGGGCATCGCTGGGCGAACCTGTCCGAGGCCATTGGCTGGATCCGCGCGGCTGGCGGCATTGCCGTAATGGCCCACCCGGGTCGCTACAACTACACCGATACGCAGCACGATGCGCTGTTCGACGAGTTCACGGCGCTGGGTGGCGGCGCGGTCGAGGTGGTGACGGGCAGCCACACGCCAGACCAGTACCGGCGCTACGCCGACGTGGCCCGGCACTACGGCCTGCTGGCATCGCGCGGCTCGGACTTCCACGGACCCGGCGAGGGGCGCGTGGAATTGGGCGCCTTGCCTCCCTTGCCCGCTACGGTCACGCCCGTATGGCACGACTGGTAACCTGCCCAGGCCGCCGGGCTGGCGCGGGCGAGAGTGCCTGGCCGCCGGCCGCGAATCCCGTCCGAACCCGCACCTGAGCCCGGCCATGTCACAGTACTTCGAGATCCACCCGCTCAACCCGCAGTCGCGCCTCGTCAAGCAGGCCGCGCAGATCATCCGCCAGGGCGGGTTGATCGCGCTGCCGACCGACTCCAGCTATGCGCTCGCCTGCCAGCTTGACGACAAGGCGGCGGTGGAGCGCCTGCGCCGGCTGCGCGGCATCGACGACAAGCACCATCTCACGCTGATGTGCAGCGACCTGTCCGAGCTGGGCAGCTTCGCGCGTGTCGACAACCGGCAGTACCGTTGGATCAAGGGCGCCACGCCGGGGCCGTACGTCTTCATCCTCGAGGCGACCAAGGAAGTGCCGCGCCGGCTGTCGCACCCGGCCCGCAAGACCATCGGCGTGCGCGTGCCCGATCACGCCATCCCGCTGGCGCTGCTGGCCGAAGGCGGCGAACCCCTGCTGACCGCGACGCTGCAAATGCCCGGCGACGAGGAGCCGATGAACGATCCCTCGGAGATCCGGGCACGGCTCGAGAAGCTGCTGGACCTCGTGATTTGCGGCGGGCCCGCGCCGGCCCAGCCCACGACCGTGATCGACCTGACCAGCGGCGAACCGGAACTGGTGCGCGCCGGAAGGGGCGACATCGCACGCTTCGGCCTCTGAATTCCCGCTGGCGAGTGATCCGACAGCCAGCCTGCCCGGTACAATAAGCCTCATGGATTCTTCCCTCATTCAGACCTTTGCCGTCTATGCCCTGCCGGTGCTGTTTGCGATCACGCTGCACGAGGCATCGCACGGCTATGTGGCCAAGCACTTCGGCGACACCACTGCCTATGCGCTGGGGCGCGTGAGCCTGAACCCGGCGCGGCACATCGATCCGATCGGCACCATCGCCGTGCCGTTGCTGCTGTACCTGCTGACGAGCGGTCAGTTCGTGTTTGGCTACGCCAAGCCCGTACCGGTCGATTTCGGGCGGCTGCGCAACCCGCGCTGGCATGGCATGTGGGTGGCACTGGCCGGGCCGGCCAGCAATGTCGTGCAGGCCTTCCTGTGGGCGCTGATCGCGATCGGGCTGGCCTGGGCGCGGGTGTCCGAGCCGTTCTTCAGCGAAATGGCGCGCGCCGGGGTGCTGGTCAACCTGGTGGTGGCGGCGTTCAACCTGTTCCCGATTCCGCCACTGGACGGTGGCCGCGTGCTGACCGCACTGCTGCCGCCGCGCGTGGCCTATTCGGTGTCGCGCATCGAGCCGTACGGCATTTTCGTCGTGCTGGCCCTGGTCGCGGCCGGCGTGATCACGTCGGTCTGGATGCGGCCGGTGATCAACCTGCTCAGCTCGATCGTGGAGTTGATGCTGCGGCCAATCATCATGCTGTTGCAGTAAGGTGCTGTCCATGCTCGCTCACGCGCCGACCGGCGCTCCGTCTGAATGGGTCACGCGCTGGGCCCACCTCGTGCGTCCGGCAGGCCGGGTGCTCGATCTCGCATGCGGCAGCGGCCGCCATGCGCGCTGGTTTGCCGAACGCGGCCATGCGGTGGTCGGCGTCGACCGCGATGCCGAAGCCATTGCGGCGCTGCCAGCGCCCATTGCCGGGCGCGTCGAGGACCTTGAGCAGGGCACATGGCCGCTCGCCGGCGAGGCGCCGTTCGATGCCGTGGTTGTCACCAATTACCTGCATCGCCCGCTGTGGTCCGACCTTGCCGATGCGCTGGCACCGGGCGGCGTGCTGCTGTATGAGACCTTTGCCAGCGGAAACGAGACCGTCGGCAAGCCCTCGCGGCCTGATTTCCTGCTGCAGCCGGGCGAGTTGCTGGAAGTGGCGCGCATGCACGGACTGCGTGTGATCGGCTATGAGGATGGCGTGCTCGAAGTGCCCGGAACGGCTTTCGTGCAGCGTCTGTGTGCCGTGCGCGAGGTGGCGCAAGCGGCAGGCAGCGACGTGCGGCCGCGCTACCGGCTGCCCGCGTGAAGTGGCGCCCCGTTGGTCCGCGAGAATGCTGCTTCACACGTTGATACGCTTGGTTTAACCCCGTGTCGGAACATCGGTCGAGGCGGCCGGCGGTTCCGGTACAATCCTGTTATTCGCATCCCGAATTCCCTAACGTTATGACACAGATTACCGGCAGCATTGTTGCCATCGTCACCCCGATGCATGAGGACGGCAGCCTGGACTATCCGGCACTGCGCGCACTCGTCGACTGGCACGTGGCCGAGGGCACCGATGCCATCGTGATCGTTGGCACCACCGGCGAATCGCCCACCGTCTCGGTGGACGAGCATTGCGAACTGATTCGCGTGGCGGTGGAGCAGGCAGGCAAGCGGATTCCCATCATCGCCGGTACCGGCGGCAACTCGACGAATGAAGCCATCGAGCTGACGGCCTTCGCCAAGAAGGTTGGTGCCGACGCCTCGCTGCAGGTCGTGCCGTACTACAACAAGCCGACCCAGGAAGGCATGTACCGGCATTTCCGCACCATTGCCGAGGCGGTGGATCTGCCCGTGCTGCTGTACAACGTGCCGGGCCGCACCGTTGCGGACATGAACAACGACACCATCCTGCGCCTGGCGCAGGTGCCTGGCATCGTCGGGGTGAAGGAAGCGACCGGCAACATCGACCGCGCCGCGCAGCTGATCAAGGACGCGCCGGAAGGCTTTGCGATCTACAGCGGCGACGATCCCACCGCCGTGGCGCTGATCCTGCTGGGCGGCAAGGGCAATATCTCGGTGACCGCCAACGTCGCGCCGCGCAAGATGCACGAGATGTGCGCGGCCGCGCTCAAGGGCGACGTGGTGACCGCGCGCCGCCTGCACATGGAACTGATCGAGCTGAACAAGGCGATGTTCTGCGAGGCCAACCCGATTCCGGTCAAGTGGGCCCTGCAGCAGATGGGCAAGATGGAAGGCGGCATCCGCCTGCCGCTCACGCCGCTGTCCGAGTCCAACTACGAGACCGTGCGCAAGGCACTGGCCGCCGCCGGCCTGCTGCGCTGATTTCCGGCGCACCCGTGCCGCTCCCATCAACTAGGATTGCGTGTCAATGAAACTCAAGCTTAACCGCCGTGGCGCGATGCAAGTCCGCCGCGCCGCACTGGTTGTGCCCGTGCTTGCCGCAGGCGTAATCACGGGCTGCAGCAGCATCAATGAAGCGATGCAGCCGGACAAGATCGACTACAAGTCGTCGGCTTCGAAGCGTACCCCGTCGCTCGATATTCCGCCCGACCTGACCAAGCTGGAAGGCGATCGCCGCTACTCAGTGCCCGACCAGAACGGCACGTCGACGCTGTCGAACTACAGCCAGGCGACCAAGACGCGCGAAGCCTCGCCGACGGAAAACGTCCTGCCTTCGGCGCAGGGCATCCGCATGGAGCGCGACGGCAACCAGCGCTGGCTGGTGATCAGCAACGGCATGCGTGCCGACCAGCTGTGGCAATCGCTGCGCGGCTTCTGGCAGGAAAGCGGTTTCCTGCTGGTCCAGGATTCGCCTGAGACCGGCATCATGGAAACCGACTGGGCGGAGAATCGCGCCAAGATTCCTCAGGACATCATCCGCAATACCATCGGCAAGGTGTTCGACGGCCTGTACTCGACGTCGGAGCGCGACAAGTTCCGCACGCGTGTGGAGCGCTCGCAGAACGGCACGCTCGAGGTCTTCATCAGCCATCGCGGCGCGCAGGAGCAACTGACCGGTGTCGACAAGTCGACCACCGTCTGGACGCCGCGTCCGGCCGATCCGGAGCTGGAAGCCGAATTCCTCTCGCGCCTGGCACAACGCCTGGGCGTGCAGAAGGAGCAGGCCGACCGGATGGCCAAGAGCCCGACGCCGGCCGGCAACAGCGCAGCTGCAGCAGCAACCGGTGCGGCGGCAACTGGTGCAGCCGCCGCGGGCGAGACGTCCTCGGCAGCCGGCAAGTCGTACCTGTCGCAGGTCAACGGCGCTCCGGCGCTGCAACTGCCGGAGCCGTTCGACCGTGCCTGGCGTTCGGTGGGCCTGTCGCTCGATCGCGTGAACTTCACCGTGGAAGACCGCGACCGTGCGCAGGGCCTGTACTACGTGCGCTATGTCGATCCGCGCACCAGCGTCGACAGCCGTGGCTTCTTCTCCAAGCTGTTCACCAAGCCCGATGATGCGAAGACTGCCAAGAAGTACCGCGTGGCGCTCAAGGGCACCGGATCGGGCACGCTCGTGACGGTGCTCAACGAAGCCGGCCAGCCTGAGAACGGCGAAATCGGCAAGCGCATCCTCTCGCTGCTCGACGAGCAACTCCACTGACGCCTGGTGTGCAGGCCGATCGAACGGGCCATCCGGCCCGGTTCGCAGGACATGCCATGAGGCGGGCGCACGCATGATGCGCTTTGCCTTTCTTGGTAGTGGCAGCGAGGGCAACTCGCTGCTGGTTGAATCCCGCGAAGGAACCACCACCACCCGTATCCTGCTGGATTGCGGTTTCGGCATCCGCGAGACTGCCAGGCGCCTGGAGCGCCTGGGCGTCACGCCGGACCAGCTCGACGCTATCCTTGTGACGCACGAGCACGGCGACCACGTGGGCTCGGCCTATGCCTTTGCCGCGCGCCACGGCCTGGCCGTGCATGCCAGTCATGGCACATGGCTGGCGACATGCCACCTGCGCGGCGCAAACGCGGCCGATGTGCGTGTCTGTGCTGCCGATCACGTCTTCAGCGTCGGTGGCCTGCAGGTATTGCCATACACCGTGCCGCATGATGCGCGCGAACCCTTGCAGTTTGTGCTGTCCAACGGGGATGCGCGTCTTGGTGTGTTGACGGATATCGGCATGGAAACGCCGTATGTGACGGCGCGCCTTTCGGGTGTCGATGCGCTGGTGCTCGAATGCAATCACGACCGCGAGATGCTGCGCAACTCAGTCTACCCGGCTTCGCTCAAGCGCCGCATTGGCGGGGACTTCGGTCACCTGGCCAATGAAGTGGCGGCCAGCATCCTGGCGCAGGTGGCCCATGGCGGGCTGAACCGCGTTGTCGCGGCACACCTCAGCAAGCAGAACAATACGGTTGAACTGGCCACGGCAGCGCTGGCGTCCGCGCTCGGCACCTTGCCGACGGACGTGCTGGTGGCGGATCAGGAAGCGGGCCTGGACTGGCAGTCAGTCCGTTGATGAAGCGCGCGCCGCGTGTGGCGGGGAAATAAAAAAACCGACCCGAAGGTCGGTTTTTTTATTGGTACGAACCAATTACTGCTTGGCAGCCGGAGCCGAGGCTTCAGCAGCCGGAGCCGAGGCTTCAGCAGCCGGGGCCGAGGCTTCAGCAGCCGGAGCGGCCGGGGCAGCGGCAGGGGCCGAAGCTTCAGCAGCCGGGGCGGCAGCAGCCGGAGCAGCGGTGTCAGCGGCCGGGGCAGCAGCTTCTTCCTTCTTGCCGCAGGCGGCGAGAGCAACAGCGGCCAGCAGCGATGCGATCAGGAGAGACTTCTTCATTGTTCGTCCTTTAACTTGTAATAACCAAAAAAACAGGCGATGAATAATTACCGGTAATTATCGCTCTTGAACTGCAAAATAGAGGCTCTCCCGGTGCCGTCAAATGCAATGGTACACAGTACTAGCCAGCCGCTGATTATATCCGCGTTTTCCCGGCTTGTGTAGCGTCGAAATTTGCGGAATTGCAATGTTACGCATTATTACAGTGCCGCCGATGACAACTGCAGCCAGCCCTCCAGCGTCCAGTGATGGAACGTGTCAAGCAGGTCAGGCAGTTCTGCGCATGCCTTGATTTCCTCAGCGGAGAGTTGCCGATAATCGGCCAATCTGTGCAGCCAGCGCGCCAGTTCGGGCGGAGGCTCATAAGCTTCGCCATTCAGGAAGAAATGGGTGCCGTCATAGAGAGCAATCGAGCCCGGTGCCAGCACGACGCCATGCGTGCGCGCGAGCTTTGCGTACTGGCGCATCGGGATGTCGGGCACTTCCGCGAATTCGACCGTCGGCTTGGGTTCGGACAGATAGGTGCCGAGGAATTCCGACACCATCGCGCTGTTCCATTGCAGGGCCTTGAGACGCTGCGCGACCGCCTTTGCCATGCCCGCGGGCAGTTGCGCGGGATGCTTTGCCGCGCGTTCGCCGGCGTCCGCATAGCGGCCGCCGAGGTCTTCGTTGTCTTCCACCGTTTCGGAGAGCCAGGCCAGGAAATGGCCGGCAAGCTCGCGATAGGCGGGGGCGCGGAACCCGATCGAGCAGGTCATGCATTCGCCTTCGGCAATGCCATCGTGTGCGTACTGAGGCGGCAGGTAGAGCATGTCGCCGGGTTCCAGTACCCATTCTTCCTCGGCGCTGAAGTCGGCCAGGATCTTCAGCGGGAGGTTCGGCAGCAGATCGAGCTTCGTCTGCGACGAGATGCGCCAGCGGCGCCGGCCCGAAACCTGCAGCAGAAACACGTCATAGGAATCAAAGTGCGGGCCGACGCCGCCGCCGTCGGTGGCGTAGCTGATCATCAGGTCGTCCAGGCGTGCGTCGGGCACAAAGCGGAACTGGCCCATCAGGTCCGCCGCGGCTGCATCATGGAGGTTGACACCCTGCACCAGCAGGGTCCACTGTTTGGTCTTGAGGGACGGCAGGTTTTCGGTGGCAAAAGGCCCTTGCTCGAGCTTCCACCTGTTGCGGAAGTGCGTCACCAGGCGCGATTCGACTTCGTCGCGGTCCGCCAGCGACAAAAGCGCCTCGCGCGACACAGGCGGCACGATTCCGGGAAATGCCTGTCGAATCAGAAGCGGTTTGCGTTGCCAGATATCACGCATGAATGCAGCGGGCGTCATGCCACCAAGAAGGCCGAGCGGTGCATCCGGATCGACGGGGCCAGGCGGCAGGGCGTGCGCGTATAATGCGGAATCGTTCATGGAGTCAAGAATTGAAAATCGCTAAGAACACGGTGGTGTCCGTGATGTACAAGCTGTCGGATGCGCAAGGCAATCTGATCGAGGAATCGGACGAGGCCATGGTCTACTTGCACGGCGGGTATGATGGCACGTTCCCCAAGATCGAGGAAGCACTCGACGGCCACGACACCGGCTTCGAGACCCAGTTGCAGCTGGAGCCCGAAGACGCATTTGGCGACTACGACGCCGAACTCGTCAAGGTCGAGCCGCGCGACCGTTTCCCCGAGCCGCTCGAAGTCGGCATGCAGTTCGAAGGCATGCCCGAAGATGGCGATGAAGAGGACTCCGTCATCTATACCGTGACCGATGTGGCCGAAGACAAGGTGGTGCTCGATGGCAACCATCCGCTGGCCGGCATGGCGCTGCGCTTCTGGCTGAAGGTGTCCGAGGTGCGTGAAGCCACGGCCGAGGAAGTCCAGCATGGCCATGCGCACGGCGCATCGGGTGTCGAAGTTGTCGACGAAGATGACGACGACACGCCGCACACGCTGCACTGACGCATCGCAGTCATGATCTCAGCAAAAAGAGCCGGAGTTTCCGGCTCTTTTTGCTTTTGACGGCTTGCCGGCTAGCCTCCGACCCCATCCTTCAGTACCACGGAGAATGGCGAGGATATTTGAGGCGTCACGATCAGTTCAGTCCATTGCGCCGTCGTACCGGCCGGCAAGGCCACGCGCGTGAAGTTCGGCATCGGCTTGCCCGCCGTGTCGCGCAGCGGCTTGTCGGTATGGAAGCCATTGCTGCCGGCATGGACGAGCAGCACCTGTCCGCGGTAGCGTCCGGCGAGTTCGCGCAATTGACGCTTGAACTCCAGGTAGCCGTCGCGCGGGCGCCGGCGCATGAAGCCGTCCAGCAGCGTCGGCTTGCCGCGCTTCTCCCAGCCATTGCCGAACTGCGGATCGCCGTGCGCGACAATGACGATGCCGGCCATGCCGCGCTGCTGGGCGAGCGAGAACGCGCGCGCCAGCCACTGGTGGTTGGCTTCGCGCCGGTCTTCGAACTCGCCGTTGCGGCCCCCTTCGCTGCGGTAATGGTTGTTGTCGCCAGGGATATTCAGGCCGACCAGCAGGACGTTGCCGATGCCGAGCCGCACGTTCTCGCGGAAGCTGCGGAACATGGCCTGGTCCGATTGCCGCACCACGGTGCGCGGTTGCTTGCCGAGTGTGGCGTCTTCCGGAAAGAACAGCTCGCGCAGGCGGTTGAGCCGCTCCACGGCATCGAAGTTGCCATTGACCGGCAGGTGGCATTCGGCCCAGTCGGTTTCGCCGGGCACGTACACCAGCGGCAGCGGCGACTGGTCGAGCAGGTGCTGGCGGGCCTGCAGCACCGTATCCCCGCATGACTCCGTATCGCCCTTGATGCCGCCCGCGTGGACCACCAGGTCGAGCTTGCGCTCGGCCAGCAGGTCGAACAGGGCAGCCACGCGTTCTTCGGCAGCGGGCCATTGCGGCAGGTCCGATAGCAAGGCGATGCGGACGGTCGGTGGCGCGAGTGCGGGCTTGCCCGAGCGACGGGCAGGCTCCGCGGCGGACACCGACGCGGCCACCAGCAACGGCAGCAACGCGGCAAGCACGAGAGTCCGGCCGCGGGGCCGGCTACCTGAAGCACTCATGCGGCGTCGACAGCCTCGTCCGCCAGCATCTTGAGCCGATAGAGCGCGTCCAGGGCAGCCCGTGGCGTGAGGCTGTCCGGATCCAGGTCCGCAAGCGCGTCGAGCACGGCTGCCTGTTCGGGCGGCAGTGAGGCCGCACGCACCGGGGTTGGGGCGTCGGCGTGTTCGTCTTCGTCGCTGGTGTCGGGCACAGGCGGCGGGGCAAACAGGTCCAGTTGCGGGGTAGGCGTGGCCTCGGCCGACTGCTGCTCAAGCCAGGTCAGGTGCTTTCGCGCCGCGCGGATCACGGGTTGGGGCACGCCGGCCAGTTGCGCGACCTGCAGGCCGTAGCTCTGGCTGGCGGGGCCGTCCTGCACGGCATGCAGGAAGACGATGCCGTCGCCATGTTCCACGGCCGAGAGATGCACATTGGCTGCCTGCGGGAATTCCTGCGGCAGCTGCGTGAGTTCGAAATAATGGGTCGCAAACAGCGTGTGGCTGCGGTTGTGCGACAGCAGGTGGCGCGCGATGGCCCAGGCCAGCGCCAGCCCGTCGAACGTCGAGGTGCCGCGGCCGATCTCGTCCATCAGCACCAGGCTGGCAGGCGTGGCATGGTGCAGGATGCCAGCCGCCTCGGTCATCTCCACCATGAACGTGGAGCGTCCGCCGGCCAGGTCGTCCGCCGCGCCGATGCGCGTGAAGATCCGATCCACCGGGCCGATCACGGCACGCCGGGCCGGCACGTAGGCACCGACACAGGCGAGCAGCACGATCAGTGCCGTCTGGCGCATGAAAGTCGACTTGCCGCCCATGTTCGGGCCGGTGATCAGCAGCAGCTTGCGTGCCTCGTTCAGCTGGCAGTCGTTGGCGATGAAGGGCACCGATTCGGCGGCCAGCTGGCCTTCCACCACCGGGTGGCGGCCCTGCACGATGTCGATCACATTCTCTGGGACACGCTCGGGGCATGACCAGTCCAGCGTTTGGGCGCGCTCGGCCAGGGCCGCCAGCACGTCAAGACGCGCCAACGCACCGGCCACGCGCTGCAGTTCGCCGATATGCGGCAGCAACGCCTGAAGCAGGCCGTCATAGAGCTGCTTCTCGCGTGCCAGCGCCCGGTCCTGTGCCGACAACGCCTTGTCCTCGAAGGCCTTCAGCTCGGGCGTAATGTAGCGCTCGGCGTTCTTCAGCGTTTGCCGTCGGCGGTAGTCGTCCGGCACCTTGTCGGCCTGGCCATTGGTGACTTCGATGTAGAAGCCGTGCACGCGGTTGTATTCCACGCGCAGGTTGGCGATGCCCGTGCGCGTGCGCTCGCGGGCTTCCAGGTCGACGAGGAACTGGCCGCAGTTCTCCGAGATATCCCGCAACTCGTCCAGCTCGGCGTCGTAGCCGCGCGCGATCACGCCCCCGTCGCGGATGACCGTGGCGGGCTCTTCCGCGACAGCGCAGACGAGCAGGTCCAGGCAGGCATGGGGCACGCCAAGCTCGGCCAGCGTCAGCGACAGCAGCGAGCTGTCAGGCTCTGCCTGGAGGCAGGCCCGCACGTGGGGCAATGCGCGCAGCGTATCGCGCAGCGACGACAGGTCGCGCGGGCGCGCGTTCAGCAGCGCCAGGCGCGAGGTGATGCGCTCTACGTCGGCGAGCTTGCGCAGCGCGCCGCGCAGGTCCTCGATGCCATGGTCGATCAGCGCGCCGATGGCCTGCTGGCGCGCCCTTGGCAGGGCCGGATCGCGCAGCGGATGATGCAGCCAGTGGCGCAGGGCACGGCTGCCCATGGTGGTGGCGCAGGTGTCGAGCAGCGAGAACAGCGTGGGCGATTCGCCGCCGCGCAGCGTTTCGGTCAGCTCCAGGTTGCGGCGCGTGGCCGAGTCCAGCCCGACGAATTCCGATTCCCGCTCGACCTTGACTTCGCGCACATGGCGCAGCGACTGCCCTTGTGTGGTGGCCGCATAGTTCAGCAGCGCGCCTGCCGCGCCGATCGCGGCGCCCAGGCCGGTGCAGCCGAATGGTTCCAGGCTGGCCACGCCAAGCTGCTCCAGCAGGCGGCGCGTGGCGGCGTCCTGGTCGAAGTGCCATTCCGGCAGGCGCGTACGCGCGCACGCAACGGCCGGCAGTTCGATGCCGTCCGCATAGAGCAGTTCAGCGGGGCGGATGCGCTCGAGTTCGCGCGTGAGTTGCGCCGCTTTGCATTCCATCAGCCGCAACTCGCCGCTTGCCAGGTTGAGCCAGGCCAGGCCTGTCTTGCTGACGCCGCGGCGCGTGGTCTGCTGGTGCACGGCCATCAGGAAGGTATCGGACTTGTCCGGCAGCAGCGCGGCATCGGTCAGCGTGCCTGGCGTGACGATGCGCACGACCTTGCGCTCGACCGGTCCCTTGCTCGCGGCCGGGTCGCCGATCTGCTCGCAGATCGCCACGGATTCGCCAAGCTTGACCAGCTTGGCGAGGTACTGGTCCACGGAGTGGAATGGAATGCCGGCCATGCGGATCGGCACCCCATTGGAGCTGCCGCGCGCGGTCAGCGTGATGTCGAGCAAGTGCGCGGCCTTTTCGGCATCGTCGTGGAACAGCTCGTAGAAATCGCCCATCCGGTAGAAGAGGAGGGTGTCCGGATGGTCCGCCTTGATGCGCAGGTACTGCTGCATCATGGGGGTGTGCTTCTCCGCAAGGGGTTTTGCAACTTCCTGATTCAATTCGATTTTCTCCTGCATTCCCTTGTCTGGCATGGCCTTGCGGCAACTTGGGCAACGCGTTGCGCACAACGTTGCGGGTCGTTGCCGTCTCTTCGTCGGCCTGTGATTCCGCGGCGTGCGGATGCGGCCCGGATTGTGTCCGGGCGGCCAAAGCAAGGAGTTTACCGCAGGCTGGCTTGTGGCCGGAGCGCGTGAGGTGGGGAAATCGTGGTGCGGTCCGGCATAGCGGCCGCTATGCCGGAGAGCTGGCTGGGGAGGCCGGCGGTGGGGCAGGACACTGAAGCCGTATCAGCGGAAGACCAGCACCGGAATCGTGCTGTGCGTCAGTACCTTCTGCGTCTCGCTGCCGAGCAGCAGGCCACTGATGCCGCTGCGGCCATGAGAAGCCATGAAGATGACGTCGCAGTCAAGCTCCTGTGCACTGTTGATGATGCCGCGGTACGGTACGGCAGCCGTGGAGACGTGGCCGGTGCACGGCACGCCGGCGAATGCCGCGGCGGCTTCGATGCGCGACAGCTCCTGCCGGGCGGCAGCCTCGACACGTTGCTTGAATACGTCCCGCTTCTCGTGGCTGGAATCGGTCGAGAGGACGTAGGGATATTCCTCCACGCACATATATGGCGTCAGCCGGGCCCCGGTCGTGCGCGCGAACTCGATCGCGGCGGAAACTGCCTTGTGGGAAAGGTCGGTGCCATCAACCGAGAGCAGGATGTGCTTGAACATGGATTTCCTTTCAATGACGGAAGGGTAAGAGGGGTGCAGGGTCAGTTGGCGATCGCGCGTCCGACGATCAGCGGGTCGGGCTGTCCGATCGAGGTGGTGTCGCGGTTGGCATAAGGGAAGCGGGACAGGATGAAGCGCAGCGCGTTCAGCCGTGCCCGCTTCTTGCAGTCGGAACGGATCACCGTCCACGGTGCATCGGCCGTGTCCGTATGGGCGAACATCGCTTCCTTCGCGCGGGTGTAGGCTTCCCACTTGTCGAGCGAGGCGATGTCGACCGGGCTCAGCTTCCATTGCTTGAGCGGATGGATTTCGCGCTCCTTGAAGCGCCGGCGTTGTTCGTGCCGGCTGACGGAGAACCAGAACTTGAACAGGTGGATGCCGCTGCGGACGAGATGGCGCTCGAACTCGGGCGCCTGCTGCAGGAAGTCCTGGTACTCCTGCGGCGAGCAGAAGCCCATCACGTGCTCGACGCCGGCGCGGTTGTACCAGGAGCGGTCGAACAGCACGATCTCGCCGGCGGACGGCAGATGCTGCACGTAGCGCTGGAAGTACCACTGGCCGCGTTCCGATTCGGTGGGCTTTTCGAGCGCCACCACGCGGGCGCCACGCGGATTCATGTGTTCCATGAAGCGTTTGATGGTGCCGCCCTTGCCGGCCGCGTCGCGGCCTTCGAAGACGATCACCACGCGCTGGCCGGTCTCGCGCACCCAGGCCTGCAGCTTCAGCAGTTCCACCTGCAAGCGGTACTTCTGCTTTTCGTAATTGCGGCGCGACATCAGGTTCTGGTACGGATAGGCGCCTTCACGCCAGCCGGCAGACAGTTCCTCGTCGGGGTGCCGTTTCCGGCCAGCCTGCCAGGCGCCGGGATCGCCTTCGAGGATCAGGCTGCGCAGTTGCCCTGCCTCGTCCGGCGACAGGCCGTCCATCAGCGTGCGGATGGCGTCGAGCACGCCATCGTTGTCCGGCCTGGACATCACGTCCTGCAGGCTGCTGGCCGCGAGCTGGACGGCCGCGTCGACGGCATCGTTGACCTGATTGCGTTCAGCCGAGCGGGCCGTATTGGTGGGCAGCACGTCGCCGCGTGCGGTGGCGCGGACCGCGCCGGGCGAGGTGTCGTCGTGAACGGTTCCTGCCATGTCAGGCGCGCGCCTTACGCAGGATGGCATAGAGCTGGTCCTTGATCTGGAGCTTTTCCTTCTTGAGGCGTTCGATCTCCAGCGGCGTGCCGGGCACGATGCCGGCTTCCATGTTGCGGATTTCCTGGTCGAGCTGATTGTGCAGGGCGAACAGCCGCGCGAAATGGGCGTCCTGGGCCTTCAGCAGCGAAATCTGGTCGCGGTACTCGGGGAACATTCGGGGCCTCCTCAGAAAAGGTGCTTCGATATACCTATTCTGAGTAACCCAGGGTGCGGTGGTCTTGATCTGGATCATCGCCGCCCTGACGTCGCGGGCAGGGCGCAGAAACAAAAACGCCCGCCGGGCTGGCGGGCGTCTGGCGCGCAAACGAGCGGGCTCAGGCCGCGGCGGGCTTGGCGTTGTCCAGCGAGTAAGGGGCCAGCAGGCGGACCATCTGGGCAAACGCCTTCGGGTTGCCGGCCAGCACTTCGCCTTGTTCCATCTGGCGCGCTTCGCCGGCGTAGTTGCCGACCAGGCCGCCCGATTCGGAGATCAGCAGCATGCCGGCGGCCATGTCCCACGGCTTCAGGCCACGTTCGAAGAAGCCGTCCAGGCGGCCGCAGGCCACGTAGGCCAGGTCCAGCGCGGCGGCGCCCGGGCGGCGCAGGCCGGCGCAGCTGCGCGTCATCAGCGCGAAGATTTCTAGGTACTCTTCCACGCCTTCCAGGTCGCGGAACGGGAAGCCGGTGCCGATCAGGCAGTCGGCCAGCTTGTCGCGGCGCGTCACGCGGATGCGGCGGTTGTTCAGGAATGCGCCGGCGCCCTTGGAGGCGGTGAACAGCTCGTCGCGGGTCGGGTCATAGACCACCGCCTGCGACGGCACGCCGCGATGCAGCTGGGCAATGGACACCGCGTACTGCGGGAAGCCGTGAATGAAGTTGGTGGTGCCGTCCAGCGGATCGATGACCCAGGTGTACTCGTGGCTGTCTTCGCCATCGGCCCAGGACTGGCCGGACTCTTCCGCTAGAATGGCGTGTTCGGGATAGGCCGTGCGGATGATCTCGATGATGGCCGCTTCGGCAGCCTTGTCGACCTCGGTCACGAAATCGTTGTGTTGCTTGCGCGAGACGCGCACCAGATCGACGTCGAGCGACGCGCGGTTGATGATGGAACCCGCCTTGCGGGCCGCCTTGATGGCGATATTGAGCATCGGATGCATGAATCTCTCCAGGCTGGCCGGAATCGCACAGCGGCGCGAACGGATTCGCGAGCCGGGCCCCGGGCAGCTGACAACACAACGAATTGTAGAAGAACGTGGGGCGTCGCCATATGTGCTGCAAGCGTCTCGCGAGCAGGCAAAGTATCGGCGCCGCACCAAAAGAAGAAGCTGAATTGTATATGAACCCGGCAAACGAGACGAGCCAGGCTGGCGGAACAGCCGCGCCGGCCACATCCGCGGAGGCGATGTTCACGCGCGTGCGCTTTGTACTGGTCGAGACCAGCCACCCTGGCAATGTCGGCTCGGTGGCGCGCGCGATCAAGACCATGGGCTTCGGCAGCCTGGTGCTGGTTTCGCCACGCGACCCGGCCGTGCGTGAACATCCGGACGCGGTGGCCATGGCCAGCGGCGCCGACGACGTGCTGGCCGGCGCCGTGATCGTAGACAGCATCGAGGCCGCGCTGGAGGGTGCCACGCAGACCGTGGCGATGACCGCGCGACAGCGTGAATTCGGGCCGCCGCGCGTGCTGCCGCGCGACGCCGCCGCACGCGGCGCTACGGCGCTGGCCGCGCGTGCCGAAGACGAGATCGCGTTCGTGTTTGGCAACGAGCGTTACGGTCTGCCCAACGAAGCCGTGCAGCGCTGCGCGGCGGTGACGCATATCCCTGCCAATCCCGCCTATACCTCGCTCAACCTGGCGCAGGCGGTGCAGCTCGTCGCGTACGAGATGCGCCTGGCATTGCTGGACCGCGCGCAGGGCGCGCCGGACGACAGTGGCAATATCGGCTATGCTGGTGAGCCGGCGACGGCGGAGCAGGTCGAATCCATGTTCGGGCACCTGCAGCAGGGGCTCGAAGCGATCGGCTTCCTCGACCCTGGCAATCCGCGCAAGCTGATGTCGCGTCTGCGGCGCCTGCTGGCCCGCGCAGGGCTGGAGCGCGAGGAAGTGAATATCCTGCGCGGTATGGCCAAGCACATGTTGCTGGCGGTGCGAGGCGGTACCGCCAAGCCAGAACAACCCGGTCCGGCTGCGCCGTCCCGGCAAGAGGAGTACTGAACGGTGGCGCACACCCCGGCCCGAGCCCCACATTCCCCCGCAGCGACGCGCCAAGGCGCGCATCGCCCGGCGGGCGGCCGCGCGCACCTGTCCGGGCGATGTTGAACACGCGTCGAAGCCAATGACCATGACGGCATCGGGGCCCCAAATCTCTTACACTCCCTGATCCCGTTTTCACCGGCCAATGACCACGCCGGCGACCAGGCCCGCGGCAGATGCCGACATGGCTGGCGCACGGCGCGGCAACACGACACGAACCAAGATGTTCTCTCGCCTGAAGGAAGATATCGACACCATCATGCTGCGCGATCCCGCCGCGCGCAGCCGTCTCGAAGTCCTGACCTGCTATCCCGGCCTGCACGCCGTGGTGTTTCACCGCTTCGCCCATGTCTGCTGGAATGCCGGATTCCATTGGCTGGGGCGTTGGATCTCGCACTGGTCGCGCTTTCTCACCGGCATCGAAATTCATCCGGCGGTCAAGCTGGGCCGGCGCGTCTTCATCGACCACGGCATGGGCGTGGTGATCGGCGAAACCGCGGAGATTGGTAACGACTGCACCATCTACCAGGGGGTGACGCTGGGCGGCACGTCGCTGTACAAGGGGCAGAAGCGGCATCCGACGCTGGGCGCCAACGTGGTCGTGAGCGCCGGCGCCAAGGTGCTTGGCGGCTTCGAGGTGGGCGACGGTGCGCGCGTTGGATCCAATGCCGTGGTGCTCAAGCCCGTGCCGCCTGGCGCGACAGCCGTGGGCGTGCCGGCCCGCATCATCCTGCCCGACGCGCCGGTATCGCAGCAAGGCGCGAAGCAGGAGTTCTCCGCTTATGGCATCACGCCGAATGCCGATGATCCGGTTTCGCTTGCGCTCAAGGGCCTGATCGACAATGCCGCCAAGCAGAACGATCGCATCGAGGCCGTGCTGGCCGCGCTCGACCGGCTGGGCGAGCATCTGGAGAACACGCCGAACGACCGCTTCGATGCAAGCGAACTGCGCAGACTGATGAAGTAGGTGTAGCGTCGGAACACAGAGAGGGGCGGCCTGGGCTGCCCCTTATGTCGTCTGTGGCAACAGATGGAAGCCGCCTTCGTCCAGCTGCAGCACCGCGGCGCGCGGCTGGCTGCCGTCGAGATCCCAGTCGGTGAGCACCCAGCGCACGCCCGAGACATCCTGGTGCCGTGCAGGGCGGTGCGTGTGGCCGTGCACTAGCAGCCGGGCGTCGCAGGCTTCGAGCAGTGCCGTCACCGCAGCGGGTGTGGCATCGCCGTATACGACCTGGGTCGGCAGGCCTTGCGCAAGCTGGCGCGCGCGTCCGGCTTCGCTGTCCACGCGCAGGCGTCGCGCCACGCCCAGCCGAGCCGACAGCGGCAGTGCCAGGAACAGGCGTTGGACCCAGGGTTTGCGGGTCCAGCGTCGGAAGCGGTTGTAGCGCTCGTCATCGGTGCACAGCATGTCGCCGTGGCTCAGCACCACGCGCTGGCCGGCGCAGAGAATGACGGTCGGGTCGGGCAGCAAGGTCACGCCTGCCGCATTGGCGAAGCGCTTGCCCAGCAGGAAATCGCGGTTGCCATGCATGAGGTAAACCGGCACGCCGCGCCCGGCCAGCGTGCGCAGTGCGTTTGCCACCTGTGTGGCAAACGGGGAGCTGGTCTCTTCGTCGCCGACCCAGAACTCGAAGAAATCGCCCAGTATGAAGAGGGTGCGGGCTTCCGAGGCGGCGCGCTCCAGCGCGCGCTCGAACGCGGCCAGCGTGCGGGGCATGCCCGGGGTCAGGTGCAGGTCGGAAATGAACCACGCCGGTGCCTGTACCTCGAGGGGACTGGCCACCGGCGTGGTGGGGATTGCGGTCATGCGCAGGGCCTGGGGGAGATGGTTGCCGGCAGGAGAGGGTGCATGAGGCCGCAATCGTGGGGCATCGATCGTGCGCTTACTCGACGATCACGGCCTTTTCGATCACCACGTCTTCCAGCGGCACGTCCTGGTGGAAGCCCGAGCTGCCGGTGCGCACGCCCTTGATCTGGTCGACAACCTCGGTGCCTTCGACGACCTTGCCGAACACGGCATAGCCGAAGCCCTGCGGCGTCGGCGAGCTGAAGTTCAGGAAGTCGTTGTCGACCACGTTGATGAAGAACTGGGCCGTGGCGGAGTGGGGTGCGTTGGTGCGCGCCATGGCCACGGTGTACTTGTCGTTCTTCAGGCCGTTGCCGGCTTCGTTCTCGATCGGTGCATCCGTGCCCTTTTGCTTCATGCCGGGCTCGAAGCCGCCGCCCTGGATCATGAAGTTCTTGATCACGCGGTGGAAGATGGTGTTGTCATAGTGGCCCTTGCGGACATACGACAGGAAGTTCTCGACCGACTTCGGAGCCTTTTCGGAGTCGAGTTCGATGGTAATGACACCCTGGTTGGTGTGGAGCTGGACCTTGGACATGGGCATTCCTCTGTACGGTAGTGTTTATTGGATGACGCTGGCCGACTCGATCACGATGGGCGTGGCCGGCACATTGCGCATGGGGCCGTAGGCCGTGGTCGGCACGTTCTTGATCTTTTCGATCGTATCCATGCCTTCCACCACCTTGCCGAACACGGCGTAGCCGTTGCCGTCCGGCTGCGGGTAGTCGAGATTCGGATTATCCACCACATTGACGAAGAACTGGGCGGTGGCCGAGTTCGGGTCGCCGGTGCGTGCCATGGCCACCGTGCCGGCCTTGTTCTTCAGCCCGTTCTGGGCTTCGAGCGGGATCGGCGCGCGCGTGGGCTTCTGCTTCATCTCGCGGTCGAAACCGCCGCCCTGCACCATGAAGCCGTTGATGACGCGGTGGAAGATGGTGCCGGTGTAGAAGCCGCTCTTCACATACTCCATGAAGTTGGCGACGGTCTTGGGCGCGGCGTCGGGATAGACCTCGACGGTGAACTTGCCCTGGCTGGTGACGAACTGCACACGTTCGGCCTTCTGCGTCTGCTGTGCCATCGACGGCAGGGCAGACAGGGCCAGTGCGGCGGCGCTCAGGCCGGCCAGGAGGATGCGGCGGGAACGGATCATGACTGCGGCTCCGGTAGTCTTGGGATTGCGCCGGGCCCTGGGGCCCGGCGACGGAACAGGAAGTGGGCGGCGGTATCAGCGCGCGGCCGGTGCGCTGGCAGGCGCGTGGACCGGGGCCGGGGTGGTCGGGCTTGCCGGGCTTGCGGCAGGCCGCAACTGGCGCAGCGCGGCGCCGGCGCGCGCATCGCCGGGGTTGCGGCGCAGCGCTTCGGCATAGGCCTGCTCGGCCAGGCGCCGGTAGACGTCACCCAGGTTGGTGTAGCCGATGGCAAAGCCGGGCTTGACCTCGGTGGCGAGCAACAGCTCCGCTTCCGCGCGTTTCAGGTCGCCGCGTTTTGCGTAGAGCAGCGCGAGGTTGTTGTGCGGCTCTGGCAGCTCTGGGAAATCCTGCGCCATTTCGGCGAATGCCCGGATCGCGTCGTCCTCGCGGCCAGCCTGCGCCATGGCCCAGGCGCGCTCGAAACGGGCCTGCGCATTGCGAGGGTTGGTGGCCAGCACGCGGTCGTACCCGGAAATGGCTTCGTCGTAGCGCTTGCCGGCGGCGGCGCGTTCAGCCTTGGCCATGCCAGGGTCGGCCGAACGCGGCCCCGATGGCGGCGCGGTCGGGGCGGCCAGGGACAGCGGGCCGTTCTGCGCATGGGCAGTGCCTGCCAGCGCGGCAAGCACGGCCAGTGCGGTCATGGCGCGGCGCGCTGGGGCGAGGCGCTCGGTGGGCAGGGTCAGGCTCATTGAAGGGCGGTCCGTTATACTCCGCGGCATTCTAGCAAAGCGGCACCGCCGGCACGATGCACGTAGATGACACGCCACCGGGGCGGCGCCACGTAACCCGTCGGCGGTGGGTGGCGGCAGGGCGCTTCCGGTAAGATATGGGGCTCCGGGGTTTGCGCGCGCGCCATCGCGCCGGGCCTGACGACGCCGTCACGGGCCGGGCGACAGTTGCCGGCAGTCACCTCACATCACACTCATTGCTTCATGCAGCTTCTGAACATCTACAACACGCTCGCGCGTGAGAAACAGCCATTCGTGCCCATCGAGCCCGGCAAGGTCCGCATGTACGTGTGCGGCATGACCGTGTACGACTACTGTCACGTCGGCCACGCGCGCGTGATGGTGGTGTTCGACATGGTGCATCGCTGGCTGCGGGCCGCCGGCTATGAGGTGACATTTGTCCAGAACATTACGGATATCGACGACAAGATCATCCGCCGCGCGGCAGAGAATGGCGAAACCATCGGCCAGCTGACCACGCGCTTCATCCAGTACATGCACGAGGATGCCGATGCGCTGGGCATCGTCCGCCCGGACCATGAACCGCGCGCGACCGACTACGTGCCGCAGATGCTCGACCTGATCGGCAAGCTCGAAGCAAAGGGGCTTGCCTACCAGGCGACCGATGGCGACGTGAACTACTCCGTGCGCAAGTTCGACGGCTACGGCAAGCTTTCCGGCAAGTCGCTGGAAGACCTGCGCGCCGGCGAGCGCGTGACGGCCAACGATGCCAAGCAGGATCCGCTCGACTTCGTGCTGTGGAAATCCGCCAAGGAAAGCGAGCCGCCCGAGAGCAAGTGGGATTCGAAGTGGGGCAAGGGCCGCCCCGGCTGGCATATCGAATGCTCGGCCATGAGCTGCACGCTGCTCGGCGAGCATTTCGATATCCACGGCGGCGGTGCCGATTTGCAGTTCCCGCACCATGAGAACGAGATCGCGCAGTCCGAAGGCGCGAGCGGCAGGCCGTTCGTCAATGTCTGGATGCACAACGGCTTTGTGCGCGTGAATGACGAGAAAATGTCGAAATCGCTCGGCAACTTCTTCACGATCCGCGAGGTGTTGAGGGAATACGACCCGGAAGTGGTCCGTTTCTTCATCCTGCGTGCGCACTACCGCAGCCCGTTGAACTATAGCGATGCCCACCTCGACGATGCACGGCACGCGCTGACGCGACTCTATACGGCGCTCAAGGATGCGCAGCCCGGCGGCTATGCCGTGGACTGGGAAGAGGCGCACGCGAAGCGCTTTGCCGAGGCTATGGGCGACGACTTCAACACGCCGATCGCCATGGCGGTGCTGTTTGACCTGGCCAGCGAGATCAACCGCACCGGCTCCTCCGTGGCGGCCCGCCAGCTCAAGGGACTGGCCGGTACGCTGGGCCTGCTCGAGCGTGATCCGCATACATTCCTGCAGGGCGGCAAGCAGGCGGACGGCCCGGCGCCGGAAGAAATCGAGGCGCTGATCGCGGCGCGCAAGGCGGCCAAGGCCGAGCGTAACTTCGCGGAAGCCGACCGCATCCGCGCGGAACTGCTGGCCGCGGGCATCGTGCTGGAAGACAAGCCAGGCGGTGCGACCGAATGGAGGCGTGCTTGAACGCTGCCGCGCGCAAGCCCGCCGCACCGGCCAAGACCGCCACTTCCCGCACCGCCAAGGGTGGTGCGAGGGACGGGAAGGCCGTGCTGCCGGAAGCCGAGGCATTGCCGCTGCCGGTCGAGACGGTCGTCGACGCCGTACGTCCCGCCTACTGGGATGAGGCCTGCGCCGACCTCATGAAGCGCGACCGGATCCTGCGCAAGATGATCCCGACCTATGGTCCGGCCCATCTGGTCTCGCGCGGGGATCCGTTCATCACGCTCGCGCGCTCGGTGGTGGGTCAGCAGATTTCGGTCAAGGCGGCGCAGTCGGTCTGGGAGCGGCTGGCCGCGGCCTGTCCGAAGCTGACGCCTGCACAGATTCTGCGCGCGGGGCCCGAGAAGCTGGCCGGCTGCGGGCTGTCGCGCCGCAAGGCGGAATACATCACCGACCTCGCCGATCACTTCAAGGCCGGCCGCGTCCATGTGAGCGAATGGGCGGTGATGGACGACGAAGCCGTCATCGCGGAGCTCACGCAGATCCGCGGCATCGGTCGCTGGACGGCCGAGATGTTCCTGATGTTCAATCTGATGCGGCCCAACGTCCTGCCCCTGGACGACATCGGACTGATCAATGCGATCTCGACCAATTATTTCAGCGGCGAGCCCGTGACCCGTAGCGAAGCGCGCGAAGTCGCGGCAAACTGGGAGCCCTGGCGAACAGTGGCTACATGGTACATGTGGCGTAGTCTCGACCCGCTGCCAGTGACTTATTAGGCATAGCCGTAACAAAAAGTAGCTGCAGGTGCAGTAAAGGCTATCTGCCCGGCGCAAAGATAGCGGCCAAATTCCGGTAGAATGCGCCCCTTCACAGACAGGTACGTGTGATTTTATGAAAACCACCTTCCTGGATTTTGAGCAGCCCATTGCCGAACTCGAGGCAAAGATCGAAGAACTGCGTTTCGTGCAGGACGATTCGGCTGTCGATATTTCCGAAGAGATTTCGCGGCTGGCTGGCAAGAGCCAGCAGCTCACCAAGGACATCTACGCCAACCTGACCCCGTGGCAGGTTGCGCAGATCGCCCGTCATCCGCAGCGCCCATACACGCTCGACTATGTGCGTGAGATCTTCACCGATTTCCACGAGCTGCATGGCGATCGCACCTTTGCCGACGACCTTTCGATCGTCGGCGGCCTGGCCCGCTTCAACGGCCAGTCGTGCATGGTCATCGGCCACCAGAAGGGCCGTGACACGAAAGAGCGCGCCTTGCGCAATTTCGGCATGCCCAAGCCCGAGGGCTATCGCAAGGCCAAGCGCCTGATGGAGCTGGCCGACAAGTTCGGCCTGCCGATCTTCACGTTCGTGGATACGCCGGGCGCGTTCCCTGGCATCGATGCCGAAGAGCGTGGCCAGTCGGAAGCCATCGGCCATAACCTCTACGTGATGGCCGGCCTCAAGGTGCCCCTGATTGCCACGATCATCGGCGAAGGTGGCTCGGGTGGTGCCCTGGCCATTGCCGTCGGCGATGTGGTGCAGATGCTGCAATTCGCGACCTACGCGGTGATCTCGCCGGAAGGCTGCGCGTCGATCCTTTGGAAGACGGCCGAGAAGGCGCCGGAAGCCGCGGAAGCCCTGGGCCTGACCGCCCACCGCCTGAAGGCGCTGGGCCTGATCGACAAGATCGTCAGCGAGCCGCTGGGCGGCGCCCACCGCGACGTCAAGGGCATGGCCGCCATGCTCAAGCGTTCCCTGGCTGAATCGCTGCGCCAGTTCCAGGGCGTGAGCGTGAAGGAGCTGCAAGCGCGCCGCTACGAGCGCCTGCTCGCCTATGGCAAGTTCAAGGAAACCGGCGTCCAGGACTGAGTTGTCCGACCGCCTGACCGACAAGGTCGCACAGGCCCTCCAGGCCAGTGCGGCCTTTGTTGTTTCTGGCGGCGCGGCGTCCGGTCAAGCCGAATTGGCGGTAGCCGTGGCGCTGTCCGGCGGCCGCGATTCGGTGGCGCTGCTGCATGCCGCGCAGGCCGCCGTTTCCGCATGGAACCTGCCAGCCCGCGTGGTGGCACTGCACGTGCACCATGGCCTGCAGGCGCAGGCGGACGACTGGGACAGGTTCTGCGCGGACCTGTGCGCGCGCTGGCAGATTGGCTATTTCGTGCGGCGTGTCACGGTACAGGCCGGCACGGGCGAGGGCGTCGAGGCAGCCGCGCGGCGCGCACGCTATGCGGCGCTGGGCGAGATGTGCCGCGCGAGCGGGGCCGGGCTGCTGCTGTTTGCCCACCACCTCGACGATCAGGTTGAAACCGTGCTGCTGCGGCTTTTTCGCGGCGCGGGCGTGGCAGGCATGGCCGGCATGCCTGCCATGCGCAGACTGGATGAAGACGGTGACATCGCCTTGCTGAGGCCGTGGCTGGACGTGCCGCGCGCCGATATCGATGGCTATTGCGCCGCGCATGAGCTGACCTGGATCGAAGACCCATCCAACGACAGCACGCGATACGCACGCAATGCGCTGCGCGCGCAACTGCCACAGCTTGAGCAGGCATTCCCGGCGCTACGCGCGAACGTTGCACAGGCGGCTGGCCATTTCGCCCAAGCCGTCAGCATGCTCGATGACCTGGCAAGCACCGCTCTGGCGAGGTTGGTTGTGCCGGGCCGCGATGCCGACACGCTGGCCGAGTTGGACCTGCGAGGCCTGCGGGAATTGCCCGCATCCCATGCCGACGCCGTGCTGCGTCTCTGGCTGCGCGACCTCGGCGTACGGGCCCCGTCGACGGCGAGGTTGGCCGCCATGCGCGAACAATTGCTCGACCATGGTGGTGGCGAGCCGGCCATTCCCCATGACGGCCTGGTGCTGCGGCGGTTCCAGGGCAGGGTGCTGGCCTGCCGGCCCGAGCCCAATACGCGGCCAGCGCCGCAGGCATTTGCGTGGCGCGGTGAAGCGCGCATTGTGGTGCCGGCCTGGCGCGGCGAACTTCGCTTCACGCGCGACGACACCTTCGGCGTGCCCGAAGCCGTGCTGCGGCAGCCGCTGCGGCTTGCCGCGCGCCATGGCGGCGAGCGCATCGTGCTGCGGCCCGGCGGTCCCGCGCGTGCGCTCAAGCAGGCTTACCAGGAGGCCGGTGTGCCGCGCTGGCGGCGGTGCTGGCTGCCGCTGCTTTGGGCCGGAGATGCGCTGGTGCTGGCTGCGGGGCTGGGCATGCATAGACGCTGGGACGAGGCGCCACACGCGCCACGTTGGCGTGTCGAGTGGGTGCAGGTGGCCGCCGGCACACACGGAATAACGCAAGGCCGGCCGCAGGATCACTTTCGGTGACTTGCCAAAGCGGCTGCGCCTTGCCTGATGGGCGTGGTTCGTGTATTTTCAAGAGCTTTGCACAATCGCTGGCGTCGACAAGAAGATGGCTCTCATCGTTCACAAATACGGCGGCACTTCGATGGGTTCCACGGAACGCATCAAGAATGTCGCCAAGCGCGTGGCCAAGTGGCACCGCGCCGGTCACCGCGTAGTCGTGGTGCCTTCGGCCATGTCGGGCGAAACCAATCGCCTGCTGGGACTCGCCAAGGAGATTTCGGCACAGCCGGATCCGCGTGAACTGGACATGCTCGCCTCGACCGGCGAACAGGCCAGCGTCGCGCTGCTGGCCATTGCGCTGCACGGCGAGAATATCGACGCCGTGAGCTACACGGGCTGGCAGGTGCCGGTGAAGACCGATTCGTCCTATACCAAGGCCCGCATCGAGTCGATCGACGACGAGCGCATCCTTGGCGATCTCGACGCCGGCCGCGTGGTGGTCATCACCGGCTTCCAGGGCATTGACGACGACGGCAACATCACGACGCTGGGCCGTGGCGGCTCGGACACCTCGGCCGTGGCCATTGCCGCCGCCATCGAGGCCGACGAATGCCTGATCTACACCGACGTGGATGGCGTGTACACCACCGATCCGCGCGTGGTCGAAGACGCCCGCCGCCTGGACAAGATCACCTTCGAGGAAATGCTGGAAATGGCCAGCCTGGGCTCCAAGGTGCTGCAGATCCGTTCGGTGGAATTCGCAGGCAAGTACCGCGTGAAGACCCGCGTGCTGTCGTCGCTGACCGACCCGCTTATGCCGCTCGAGCAGGAAATCAACTCGGGCACGCTGATCACTTTTGAGGAAGATTCCAACATGGAAGCCGCAGTCATCTCCGGCATCGCCTTTGCCCGCGATGAAGCCAAGATCACCGTCCTGGGCGTGCCCGACAAGCCGGGTATCGCGTACCAGATCCTGGGTCCGGTCGCCGACGCCAACATCGACGTCGACATGATCATCCAGAACCAGTCGGTGGACGGCAAGACCGACTTCACGTTCACCGTGCCGCGCGGCGACTACCAGCGCACGCTGTCGCTGCTGAACGACAGCGTCAAGCCGCACGTTGGCGCGGCCAACGTTTCGGGCGACCCGAAGGTGTCGAAAGTCTCGGTGGTCGGCGTGGGCATGCGCTCGCACGTTGGCGTCGCCAGCAAGATGTTCCGCACGCTGTCGGAAGAGGGCATCAACATCCAGATGATCTCCACCTCGGAAATCAAGATCTCGGTGCTGATCGACGAGAAGTACATGGAACTCGCCGTGCGCGCGTTGCACAAGGCGTTCGAACTGGAACAGGCCTGATCCGTTCGTAAGTTTTTTCTGGCGACGCCGAAATTTTTTGTGTTGAGTTATCGATTTTTCGTTGACCAACCACGAAGGTATCGCTAGAATTTGCGCTTCGTTGTTCGGCTCCCTCGAACAACGCAAGTTTGGGAGACGTGGCCGAGAGGTCGAAGGCACTCCCCTGCTAAGGGAGCATCTGGGCCAAAACCTGGATCGAGGGTTCGAATCCCTCCGTCTCCGCCAGAAGACTGCCCGGCCCCTGCGGGGGCCGGGTTCTGGCCTAAAATCGGGCTACTATGTCCGTGCCGCTGTCCCGTCGTTTGTACCAAACGGCGTACCATGGATTGGTGGCTTCCATGAAATACTCCTCCTACATCAAAGTCCGTAAAGGCGCTCCGTATTTTCGGATGGCACGTACCGGCTGACGTGCGTCGTCTGGTCGTCGGCAACGTTCGCAAAGAAGTCTGCTTTCGCCTGCCCACCAATTCGGTCGGCGAGGCCAATCGTACGCCGCCAAGCTGGTCGAATTTTGCACCTCCGTCCTTCAACTTCGAATCCCGGTCAACCCTCAGGGGTCGAGTCGCCACCATCACCGTCGCCGGCGGTCTGCCACCCCAACGCCGAAGGGCTCACCGTCTGTGGAGTTTTCTTGGAGACTGCCCAAAAGCGGGGGCTGACGACCAGCTACCAAGAGGCCAATGAGGCACCTACAATGCGCGCAGGGCTTCCGATCTTGGGCCGGCGACCTTCGTCCTTCAACTTGGGGGTCGCGCTTTCCGCGCAGATTGATACGCTGAGATGCGAACTTTCCAATGTCACCAACGACTTACGGCATAGAAAAATAGCACTGTGGTATTTTTGCAAGTCATTGATATAACGAAGAATTTTCTCTTCAACCGTATCCATTTGCACGGGAAGGACAAATATCCCATATCCAGTCGCGCCAATGGGCAAATGACACCTCGAATGCCCACCGCAAAAAGCTGCTGCCGCCTCTGACCGACCCTGACCTCCCAACCGGTGTGTCTTTGGGTGCATATGAATTTGTGACAGATACGGCTGACAGAATGGCCTTCCGGTCTTTGGCTGCCCTATGTCAAGTGCCTCTGGGTCTGGTTTTGATCCGCTTCTAGCGATACACGAAGAGGCGGTTCGATTAGGTTGTCATTACTTTGACGCTGGCCTTCAATGGGGAGTGGGCATGGTCGCGTCGCTTGTGGCCGTTCCTGGCGACTCCAACCGCCCAGACGATCGCTTCTCGGCGCTGTGGCGGAGGGCATATTCATCGTTCAAAAAATTGACGAGCTACTGTGATGAACACCTTTGCGCTACGCGGTCTGCTCCTTCTAGTCTCAATGTTCACCGCAACTTGGCTATCGGCACAGACGATGGGCGAGGCGGAGAAGAGCATCGAAAAAGGTTCGCTGGAAAAGCGAGTTGATGCCATCGCATCCATTCAGCCGGGTCTTGGCGCCGTAATGCACGAGATGGGTCGCCGCTTTGTCGAAATTTACTGGGCAGCTAATGGCGGAAACTGGGGCCTTGCACAATATGAACTCAAGGAGCTACTGGAAGCGCAAGAGGTTGGTGAGGTAACGAGACCTCAGCGCGCCTCGATGCTAAAAGCAAATGAGCAAACGTACCTATTGCCGCTGAGCAAGGCGATCGAAAAACAAGATATCAACCAATTCAACCGACATTTTTCCGAGGCTGTCAATGGTTGCAACGCTTGCCATACTTCGCTTGGGTATGGATTCATAAAATTCAAAATACCAAAGGCAAAAGATCAGGAATTTCTTGATTTTTCCATGAAGACGAATCCAAGCAAGTAATTGCTGCGCGTCGCAATAAGTGCCGTGTGGCAGGGTTCCCGTTTTTCTGGCGCTACATTCTCTCTTTCCTCAACCGCATTCCGAAGATGGGGGCTGAGGCGCCGGGGGCACCGTTTCGGAAGCCTTTACGACCCATGGATCGCGCAAGACATTTAGGCTGGCGCCAAAAGGCCGACCCGTGAACTTTGGCCTGGATGTCTACGTTCCAAGTGTCGCAGGTTGTCTAGGTTTGTTTGATGCCTGTCCTTGCCAGTTGCGCTGTCCGCGCCTTTCTCGTCAAGTGACCGCGCGGGAAGAAAAGCGGTTTTAAACGCACGTCCAATGCGCGCTAAGGGACTCCTGCCCACGCAGGCTGCGTCCCAGAAGGCCATCGTCAGGTCCTGCTTGCTGGCGTCGATCCGCGGTCACGTGATGATGCCGGCGCGCCAAGCCATGGAGGAAGCTGCGTCAGAGCATCGTGCCGCGTGCCCAAAGCCCCGGAGCCCTGAGCACGTATTGGCTGCCGTGTATGCCACCGTCCATCCAGACCTCGAGCCATGGCCCAACGCTTCGGCGATAGACGAGGGGCGAGTCCTGGAGCAGGCGCCCGGGCGCCCGCCATCGTTGGAGATGACCAGCGCAACTGCACTATGGCGTCCCGACTGCTTGCCGTGGCCTTGCCTTGATGCATATCAACCACGGCGCTCTGCAATAGAGGATCCTTAATTTGAGAGGATTCCGTATCGTTGCTCCACGAAGATCCGTTCGCCAGCCATCGGGCGATTGACGTTTATGCGCCGCTGCTGCGAAGAATCACCGCCGCGGTGCCGGGAGTCGAATCATGACCAACAAGCTTGCCCCACCCAAAGACCTCGTTCACGTCCCCTGCGAGGTCTGTATGAAGGAAGTACCACAGTCCGAGGCGATCGTCCCCGAGGCATGCGACTACGTCGTCTACTTCTGCGGTCTGGACTGCTATGCACAGTGGCGTCGTCAGTTCCCAGAGAAAGTCGTGCAGCAGGAGACTGCGCCGCCTTCCATCGGGCCACCAGCGTGAGCAGGCAATTCCACAACGCTGCCTGGAGCCCCACCGCCAGCGTCGCGGCATCCATGTTGGGACGGGTTATCTCCCGAGCAAAGCGAGCCCTGGTCACCTCTTGCACTGAGGGCTCCAACGGAAGCAGGAGCTGCGGCGAGGATGAAGCTGGCAGTTCGGTGCGGCGCAGTTCAACCGGACTCGTACGGCTGCGATTGGACTATTGGTTGTAATTTCAACGAGACGCCCATCTCGGGTTCGGCCCCGATTTCGCTCTCATGGCGGAGAAACGACGTCTTTAGCTTCCAGTCGACGGGAACGCAGGTCCAGAGTTTCCTGCTGCCGGGTCGCTATGACGCTGGCGAGAGAGAGACTATTGTCGTCCAATAAAACCGCGAGCAAATGCTGACTGCTGCGGAACAGCCTCCGCTAGCGCGACAAACACGAGGGCCGGCGTTTGCGGCAACGGCGAAGCCGCGATGGCCGTCAGTGCAAAGAGTCCGTAGTCGTCAGTAACGCCGGCAATCTGTGTCCGCGTCCACGTACACACCGCTCAACTGGCCACCGGTGCAGCCACATCTGAAGGCGACACTGGCGGTGATGGAGCGCGAATGCCCGCGAGCTTGGTGCGCTTGAGCAACAGCGCATTGACCGCTACCAAGGCAGAGCTGCCGGACATGGACAGTGCAGCAATCGCTGGGCTTAATGTGAACGGGTACAGCACACCCGCTGCCAATGGAAAGGCAATGAGATTGTAGGCGACCGCCCACCATAGGTTCTGGTGCATCTTGCGCAGCGTTGCGCGCGACAGCTCGATGGCCCCGACCACATCAAACGGGTCGCTCTTCATGAGCACGATGTCCGCGCTTTCCATCGCGACGTCCGTGCCGGCGCCAATCGCGAAGCCGACGTCCGCCTGGGTTAGCGCAGGTGCGTCGTTGATGCCATCGCCCACCATGCCAACCTTCTTGCCCTGCGCCTGCAGTTCCTTGACCTTCTCGGCTTTTTGCCCAGGCAACACGTCCGACAGCACTAACTCAATGCCCAAGCTTGCACCGATACGCTCCGCTGTGGCCTTGTTATCCCCAGTCAGCATCGCCACCTGCACGCCTCGTTCACGCAGCTTCTTGACCGCAGCTGCAGAGGTTGGTCGCGTGGCATCGGCAATGGCAATCAAGCCAAACAGTTTTCCGCCGTAGGCGACGTGGATGACCGTCCGGCCCGCACCCTGCATCTGGTCGGCCTTTTCAGTCAGGCCATTCATATCCACCCCGTGTGTGGTCATCAGGACGCGGTTGCCGAGTAGTGCTACTCGTCCGTCAACTACCGCCTTGGCACCCATACCGTCGATATTGGTAAAGTTAGTTGTCGCCAACATCGCAAGGCCGCTAGCTCGTTTGAGAATGGCCTGAGCCAGAGGGTGCTCTGACGCTTGTTCCACCGATGCCGCAAGCGCGAGCATCGCATTTGCATCGACGTCTTGGTGCGCGAAGATATCCACCACATCCGGTTCGCCCATGGTCAGGGTACCCGTCTTGTCGAAGACGACCACGTCAAGCTTGGTGGCATCCTCCAAGGCAGAAGCATTCTTGAACAGAATCCCGTTCATGGCCCCCAGCCCGGTCCCAACCATAACCGCCATCGGGGTTGCCAGCCCAAGCGCATCGGGGCAGGCAATGACGAAGACTGTAATGGTGAGGGTCATGGCAAACAGCAAGGTCTGGCCCAACCAGCCATACCAGATGACAAAAGTCGCTATGCCAATGCCGAGAGCGGCGAGCACGAGCCACTGCGAGGCGCGGTCCGCCAGCAGTTGTGCAGGTGCTTTGGAGTTCTGAGCCTCTTGCACCATCTTCACGATTTGCGCCAGAGCAGTGTCACTCCCGACCCGCGTCGCTCGGTAGCGGAAGCTGCCGCTCTTGTTAATCGTGGCGCCGATGACGCTGTCGCCTGGTCCCTTCCGCACGGGAAGCGATTCTCCGGTCAACATCGATTCATCCACTTGGGATACACCATCGATAATCGCACCGTCAGCAGGAATCTTGTTGCCAGGGCGGATGATAACGATGTCCCCTAGCTTGACATCGGCTGTCGCTATCTCGAACTCGCGGCCATCGCGCAGTACCGTGGCCTTGGGTGGCGCCAGATTCATCAGCGAGCGAATGGCGTCCGATGCGCCAGCACGCGCGCGCATCTCCAACCAATGTCCCAGGAGGACAAATACCAGGAGGACTGCCGAGGCCTCGTAGAACTGCTCTCCCGGAAAGAAGAAAGTCGCTCCGACGCTGAACAGATAGCCCGTACCGACAGAGAGGACAACCAGTGTGGCCATGTTGAGCGTGCCGTCCCGGAGGGCGCGCCACGCGGATACGAAGAAGGGCCAACTTGGATACAGGATGGCCGCGCTCGCCAGCAGGAACAGCCACTGGTTCATGCCCAGGCCGAATGGCGGACTCGGCATGGGAATCTGCATTCCCATCGGCGCGTAGAGAAAGATGGGGATGGTGAACACCAGGCAAATCCAGAACCGGTTGCGCATATCGCGCACCATTTCCCCCATATCCATGCCCGCGCCGTGCCCCATGTCACGGGCCATCTGGCCATGTGTAGTGTGGGCTTCTGCTTTCCCTTTCGCACCGTGTGTAGCCGCATGGATACGGTCCGGGTGTCTGCCAAGCGCGGCTAGCCGGGCTGCTGTGTGCGCGTGCTCGCCAACAATGCCGCTTGCGACGAGGCCGCCCGGCGGGTCTTCTGGCGTGCAGATGTGCCGTGGCACCAGTTCACCATGGCAATGGTGGCCGCACTCTTCGAGCTTCGCCTTGATGGCGCTTAGACTCGTCACCGTATCGTCATACTCGACCGTGGTGCTACCGGAGACGCAGTTGACCTCCACCCGGACAACTCCGGGTAGGCGTGCAAGCTGCTTCTCGACCCCGCGCGCGCTGAGGACAGACAGGAGACCTCCTACTTCGATGATACTAGTCTTCATCTTATCCATCCTTGCTGTACGTGGGTTCGCAACGAGCTACAGCATCACTTCGCAATCGCACCGCTCACCAGATGTTCCTCTGCATAGGGGAACACCACTTCGAGATTGGGACTTATCAGCTCTTTATCTTTGTTCGCATAGTGCAGACGGGTCAGTAAATCCTTGATGACACTGAGGCGCGCGACACGTTTGTCGTCGGCGCGCACGACGTTCCATGGCACGATGTCGCTGGTCCGAGCAAACATCTCGTTGCGCGCCTTGCTGTACTTCTTCCAGAGCGATACTGCTTGCTCGTCGATGGGGCTGACTTTCCATTGCTTTAGCGGGTCTCGACGGCGCTCTTCGATGCGCTTCTTCTGTTCGGCTTTACTGATGTCCAGGTAGTACTTGATAAGACGAATCCCGGAGCGCACGAGCATCCCTTCGAACTCCGGAACGCTTGCCATGAACTCCTCGTGCTCGTCATCAGTGCAGAAGCCCATCACGTGTTCCACGCCCGCTCGGTTGTACCAGCTGCGATTGAAGAGCGTGAACTCGCCAGCGGCTGGGAGTTCGGCGGTATAGCGCTGGAAGTACCAGGAGCCCCGGTCGCGGTCGGAAGGCTTTCCCAGCGCGACCACGCGGGTTTCACGAGGGCTGAGATGTTCGATAATGCGTTTGATGGTGCCATCCTTCCCGGCAGCATCCCTGCCTTCAAAAATCACCAGAATCCGGTCATTGCAGTAGATGAAGTGTTTCTGCAGCTTGACCAGTTCAATTTGCAGCAGGTGGAGGTTCCCCTCGTAGTTCTCATGGGAAATCGCGCTTACCTCGGATGTAGCGCTGTGGCTACTTGCCTTCATTTTCATGATTTCCCTTCCGTACATCTGGCGCAGCGGGCGTGGCTGGGTGGGGCTTCCCGGGTGTTAGCGTGGTGACTTTTTCGGAGAGCAGCAGGTCCAGGGCAGGTCGGTCTACCACCTCCTGTTCGAGGAGAAGCTTTGCCAGTGCGTCAAGCTTGTGCCGATTCGCCAGCAGCGTCTGCTTCACCCGCAGGCTCGCGTCACCCAGAATCTTGCGGACCTCTGCATCAATGATTTGTGCAGTGCTCTCGCTGTACTCCTTCAGGTCACGGGGCATCATGCCCGCTTCGTTGAAGAGCGGATTCCGCATATCCTCATAAGTGGCAAGCCCAAGCTGCTCGCTCATGCCGAACCGCGTAATCATCTGCCGAGCCATGTCGGTGGCACGTTGAAGGTCGTTCTGTGCTCCAGTTGAAACGTCTCCGTAGACAATCTGCTCGGCAATGCGCCCACCCAGCAGGACGTCTAGCCGGTCATACAGTTCGCTCTGCTTCAGGAGATAGCGGTCTTCTGTGGGGGTCTGCTGCGTGTAGCCCAGGGCGGCGACGCCTCGCGGGATAATCGACACCTTGGAGACCCGGTCAGTCCGAGGGCGCAATTCCGCCACGATAGCGTGACCAGCCTCGTGGTAGGCAATGGTTTCCTTTTCCTGCGGATTCATTAGGCGATTCTTCTTCTCGAGTCCGCCTACGATGCGGTCAAGCGCCTCATCGAAATCAGTCATGTCCACCGCGTCTTTGCCCTTGCGAGCGGCAAGAAGCGCAGCTTCGTTGACGAGATTGGCCAGGTCGGCACCAGCGAAACCGGGCGTGCGGGCTGCCAGTTTTGTCAGGTCGACAGTGGGCGCAAGGACGACGTTCTTGACGTGTACCTTGAGAATCTGCTCGCGGCCCTTCAGGTCTGGCCGGTCCAGCGCAACATGACGGTCAAACCGCCCGGGGCGCAAGAGTGCTGGGTCCAGTATTTCCGGCCGGTTGGTCGCGGCCATGATGATGACGCCTTTGTTGGTATCAAAGCCGTCCATCTCGACCAACAACTGGTTCAGAGTCTGTTCGCGCTCGTCGTTGCCGGTAACTGCACCGAGGGCACGGGTTTTGCCCAGCGCGTCGAGTTCGTCAATGAAGATGATGCAGGGTGCCTTGGTCTCGGCCTGGTTGAAGAGGTCGCGAACGCGCGCTGCACCTACGCCGACAAACATCTCCACGAACTCCGAGCCGCTCATGCTAAAAAATGGAACGCCGGCTTCCCCCGCGACTGCCTTTGCCAGAAGCGTCTTGCCAGTTCCCGGTGCACCTAGCAGCAATACCCCCTTGGGAATCTTGCCGCCGAGGCGCCGGTAGCGCAGGGGGTCCTTCAGGAAGTTGACTATTTCCGCGAGCTCTTCCTTCGCTTCGTCGATACCGGCAACGTCGGCAAAGGTCACGCCGGTCTCCTTCTGCATATAGACCTTGGCCTTACTCTTGCCAATTTCCATCATGCCGCCGGCGCCAGCTCCCACTCGTTTAATGAGGAAGCTCCAGATGAAAAAGAACAGTAGTGCAGGGACAATCCATGACAGCAGAGCGCCAATCCATTTGTTGTCGGCCTGCCCGACGAAGCGCACCTTGGCCGCTTCGAGGTCTTGAACCAGATTAGGGTCGTTGACGCGAACGGTCGAGAATGCGTGGTCTCCCTTTCCCTGCTGCAGCATCTCATCGGCCTGTTGTTTGGGAAGCAGATTTTCGATGCCATCGGTGTTCAGCGTTCCGGTGATGGCTCCTTCCCCGAGTGTGACATTCCTGACCTTGCCAGCCTTCAATAAGACCTTGAAATCACTGTACGGTAGCGTCTCGACGTGAGAAGGAGTAAAGAAGCTCTGAAGGACGAGCATCGCTGTGACCGCCGCGAGTATGTACCAAAGGGAAAATTGTTGACGCGGTTCCATGAGGGCCTTTCCATCCTGTGGTCAATCAAAAAGCTCGGCGGCCAGTGCTGTCTGCACGACCACCGAGCCCATCCGGCCTCAACAACGAGCCAGCGTTACACCAAAGTTCAGTCCATGGTGGGAGCTCCATAACCGTCAATGCCATCGGTCGGGGTCAGCGGTCGCTCCTTAGGGTGTTAAAGAGCCAGGCAAAGAAGCTGCCGGCAGCAAAGAACCAGACTGCAAACACAATGGCCGGGTAGATGACGGACCACCAGGACACCGGTTCGCCAGTCTGAAGGCGTCGGAAATCAAGCCCGTGAAAGAGCGCGTTCATGAAGTTCATGAAGGGCTCGGGGACTGCCATCCAGACGAGCGTGCACAAAGCGTAGAAGAGCACGACCGTGGCTGACAACGTCACACCAGTTTTGAAGGGATTCATGGCAGCCTCCAATTGCAACGGGGTTCCCGCCTAGCCTCAGTGAGGCTTGGTCTGAGGCATATCCCCACCGCGGAAGTGCGGGATGAAACCGGGGGTTCTTTGCCGGTATGCCTCATATTCCTGTCCAAATTCCGCCAGTGCGTCCTGCTCCTCTGCCTTGGCAAGGCGAACGTACATCCAGACCAGGATGGGGAACATCGCGAATGTGAGTATCGTGGGCCATTGCAGCAGGAATCCCAACATAATCAGGATGAACGCCACATATTGCGGATGCCGCATACGGGCGTAGAGCCCGGTGGTGGCCAAGGTGTGTTCTTGCTGAGACTTGTACAAGACTCGCCACGCCGCAGATAGCATGAGGAATCCGCCAAAAATCAGGATGTCGCTGGCGATGTGGAAGGGGCCCAGGTGGGGATTGCCCCGCCAGCCGAAAATCATCTCCGGAAGATGGCCGGCATCATGGGACAGGAAGTCGATACCGGGAAACTTCGCCGACAGCCATGGCAACAGGAGATAGATGGTCAGGGGAATCCCATACATCTCGGTGAAGAGCGCCACGATGAACGCCGAGAAGGCTCCAAAGGAGCGCCAGTCCCGAGCGGTCTTCGGCTTGGTAAAGCTGAAGGCAAAGATGAGGAAGACCGCCGAGTTAATAATTACCAGCGACCAAAGGCCGTAGCCGTTTTGTGCGTTGTGTTCCATCATCGCTCTCCCTTGTTGCCCATGTCCTTCGGCTCGTCGCGCTGCCCGTGACCGTGTCCATGGCCGTGATGCATGAAGAGATGCATCAACGGGCAAGCCGCCAGAAGCAGGAACGGCAGGAACTGAATGACGTGAGCCTGGTGCTCCGTCCAGAGGAAGTAGCCAATCACCAAAAGAAAGCCAATCGTGACCAGCTTGGAGCGGGAAATCTTTCCCTCCGTATCGTCTGGGTGCCCGTGACTGCTATGGTCGTGATTCATACCTGCCTCCAACCAGGGGAAGAAACGGGATGTTGCTTAGCAGCAACCGTGGTTGCGATGATGTCGGTGCACATATCTTTCCGGGTCTTGCTGAAAGACCGTGCGGGAAGCTTCGGATTCAAAGAAGAAGGTACGCCCCTCAAAGTTTGAAGTGATGGCGTGCGCGGTATTGACCGTGTTGCCAGTGACGGGGTCGCGGGCAGTGGAGCCGTACTCCTGGGTTGTGTAGCGTTGCCCGCCGTCTTGATTGGTTCGACGGCTCGTGAAGCGCCGCCACGCCATCAGGGCTCCGAGACCCATTCCGCTAAGCAGGAGCCACGTCAGATTTTGTGAGAGCCAGTTCATGTGAAGTCTTCCTCGTCAAGGATTGCCTCTGGCCTTGCGCTCGCGTTCCACGGCCTGTTGAATGTCGCGCTCGCACTGACGCGAAAGCCGCCAGCTAACCCAAACTACGACGAGTGGGCAGGACAGCAGAAAGACGGCGACCAATAGCGTGAGTGGCGATACACCAAACCAGTACACGACGGCGACAGCAAGCAACGTCGCCAGTGCCGCGCAAATCCATGCGACGGTATGTTTCATGTCGCCTCCGTACTGGACTGGCCAAGCCGCACACGCTTAAGCAGCGCGGAGTTGGCTACGACGCTCAATGAGGACAGCGCCATAGCCGCCGCTGCAAAGATAGGGTTCAATAGTCCGAAGGCGGCGACCGGGATGCCAATGGTGTTGTAGACGAATGCCCAGAAGAGGTTCTGCTTGATTTTGCGCATCGTGGCGCGCGAGAGCTCGATAGACGCGACCACATCACGAACATCGTCGCGAATGAGGATGATGCTTCCTGTTTCCTTGGCGACGTCCGAGCCAGAGCCGATGGCAATACCGATGTCGGCTGCTGCAAGGGCGGGCGCGTCGTTCACGCCGTCACCCACCATCGCCACGACTTCGCTCTGCTTCTGCAAGGCCTGAATGGTTTCGACCTTATCTTCCGGCATGACTTCGGCAATCACGCGGTCGATGCCGACCTGCCGGCCGATGGCCTCCGCCGTCCGACGGTTGTCTCCGCTTAACAGCACCACTTTGATGTTGCGTGCCCTCAAGGCGGCGACAGCCTCTTCGGCTTCTGGCTTCACCGTGTCGGCCACTGCGACCACGCCAAGCAGCGTATTACCAGCGCCTACCAGCATGGCGGTCTTTCCGTCGGCCTCGAGCCTTTGCAGCACCGACTCAGCGTCACCGATCGGGATTCCCTGACGCCCAAACAGACGCCGATTCCCGAGCCAAGTCTTTTGCCCGTCGACCTGCCCCTGAATGCCCATGCCTGACAAGGCACTGATGCTGGCAGCCTTGGGAATGGCGAGGCCGCGATGTTGCGCGGCGCGTACGATGGCTTCGCCCAGAGGATGCTCAGAGCCACTTTCGACGGCTGCCGCAAGGGTCAACAGGGTTGATTCCTCGTGATTCGAGAACGAGATGACATCGGTGACAGTAGGCTCTCCCCGCGTAATCGTTCCCGTCTTGTCAAACACGACCGCCGTGAGCTTCTCAGCACGCTCCAGCACTTCACCGCCGCGAATCAGAATGCCGTTATCCGCGCCCTTGCCGACGCCGACCATGAGGGCGGCAGGGGTCGCGACACCGAGGGCACACGGGCAAGAGATGATTAGAACCGCCACAAACGCGAGCAGTCCGTGGGGGAAGTGTCCCGCGACGCTCCAACCCACCAGGGCCAACACGGCAACGGAAACCACGGCGGGCACGAAGTAGCCGGTGACCTGGTCCGCCAGCCGCTGAATCTGCGCGGTACTGGCCTGGGCGTCCTCGACCATCTTGATAATCTGGGCGAGCGCGGTATCGGCTCCAATCTTTGTCGCCTGGAAGGTAAAGGCGCCGCTGCGGTTCAGGGTGCCTCCAATGACGGCAGTACCTGGCTTCTTCTCAACGGGCATCGACTCGCCTGTCAACATTGACTCGTCGACGCTGGACTCACCCTCCACGACCTTGCCATCCGTGGGAATCTTCTCGCCCGGGCGCACGACAACGGCCTCGCCCACCATGATGCTTTCGGCCGGGATTTCCACTTCCTTCCCATCACGCAACACATGCGCGACGGCCGGACGAAGGTCGAGCAAGCGTCGTACCGCCGCCGACGACTTCTTCTTGATGATTTCCTCCATGTACTTGCCAAGCAGCACGAAGGCAATAATGACCGCCGACACCTCAAAATAGACGTCCCGCTCTTCGACCTTAACTGGCAACCAGGTTGGAAAGAACAGCACCACCACGCTGTAGAAGTACGCGACGGACGTTCCCAATGCGATGAGGAAGTCCATGTTGATGTTGCGGGTTCGGATGGCGTTCCACGCGCCCTTGTAGAAGCTCCAGCCGCCGATGAACTGCACTGGCGTGACCAACAAGAACAGCCACATGCCCCACGTGAACCAAGGCAGGGCCGGAATCGGTGCCCACGTCAGCAGGGTGGCGCCGGCTGCCAGGGCCAGGAACGCACCCGCCCGCAGCACAGCAAGCGCGAGGACGCCCGTGAGGGCAATCGTCACGCGTGTCTTCATGGCCTTCAACTCGCTCTCTGGCGATTCGAAAGTCCGTAGACAACTCTCGCTGCAGAAGTAGTACTTGCGGTTGCCACGCTCGGCGGACAGGGCCGTCGCCTTGTCCACCATCATTCCGCAAATGGGGTCCTTGGCGAATTGCTTGGCACCGCCGGTGGTCGCGGGAGCATGGGTGGCCATGCCAGGCGACGGAACGCTCGCACCTGCCGGGGCAGGGTCGTCTGTTGGAGGGGGAATATATTGGGCCGGGTTGGCGAGGAATATCTGCTCGCAGTGGCTGGAGCAGAACCAATAGCGTTTGTGGTCGACTTCCGCGCTGGCGGCCGCTTCCCCGGGAGAAACTTCCATGCCACAAACAGGGTCGCGCACATATTGCTGGCGAGCGGTATCCAGGTGACTTGTCGGTTGGGGCGCGTGCCCACCCATAATGGTGGATTCTTCCCCAACTGTAGGGGTAGCGGACCTGGTCGACATGCCATCCTCCTGGGGGCGATTGGCGGCTGCAAGGCAGGATTTACTTTAATAGTCTCGTCCTTCGGGGAACTTGCTTATTGATGTCAATCAAGGAATCTCTAAGAGGGCGATGCTCGAAAATGGTGCCTTAGTGTATGGAGAAGGCCTTAGAACACCGGAATCGTCCCTGTCGCCAACTCCTTGACCAACGTGGGAAGGTTGGCCAGCTGCTGCCGGAGTAGCTCACGGATTTCCTGTTGCTGAGTCGACGAGAGCCTCTGTTCCGCTACAACATCGATGGCTGCCAGTTGTGGCTGGTTGATTGGCCGGCCAATACCGGAAAGAAGCCGCACTACGACCTCGTTGACGCCGTCAACGTCCGTCGCAATAAGTCCGGCCAATCTGTGGGCCAGCACGTTATAGAGCTTGCCAACATGCGCCGCCGGGTTCTTTCCCGCTGCGGCTTCCAAGGACATTGGCCGATACGGTGTAATCAAGCCGTTGACCCGGTTTCCGCGACCCACCTGGCCGTCATCACCATGCTCCGCGCTCAGTCCAGTGACGGTCAGGTAGATTCCACTTTCATCCCTGGCATCGCGGTCGTCCAGGGTATTGATAGCAACCTCAACCGCCGGTTCGATGCGTTCCGTAAGGTATGACGCAATCTGGCTCTTCACAGTGAAGTATTCATCGACCGCGCTTATATAGCGGTCAACAAACGCCAGCGCGACGGTGAGACGATGATGCCCATCGAGTCGACTACCCATGACTTTGAAGTCATTTCCGGCCGCCGGAAAAGAGGTCATAAATTCACTTGCGCGCAGTAACCGCGCAGCCCAGAGTACAGCTCTTTCAAGGCTGGAAAGTGGCGCGTACCCCACACCGAAGGACGTATCATTCGACAGTGGGACGGATGTGCCGGTGACGCGCTGGAGGTTTGGGGCCGAAGGTCGGAGTATGGGCTCTACCCGAATATCGTCGCCGGCCCCGCCTAAGCAGGCCACGAGATAATCACGAATGGCCTGCTCAACGATTTGCTCAGCCTTGGCAGATGGCAATTCGGTGACCGGGCCCGAGACCACCAAGCGCATAGGTCGCAAGAGCTGCCCGCCACCGAATTTCGGCTCACTCATACCGCCGATGAGGAGCGCCTTGTCGAGATTGAAATGCTGGATTGACCCATAGTCGTCCAGATAGGCACGGCACAGGGCATGGGCTGCAGCCTCGACGGCGCCGTCGCAAAGGCTGTCTGGGTGCCCGACGCCTTTGTGCTCGCACATCTCGGTCTGGTCCATCCACCGCGACGGCGCAGTTGAGACGGAAATCGCAATGCTCTCGGCTGCCGGCATCACCTACCCCAATAGGCACCAGATAGAGTCATTTTATGCAGCCGGCCAAGTGCGCGGACGCTCGGTCCGCCCATTGCTTGTCGATGTTGAGGCAAATCAAGCAATCGGCCCGCCACACAACCTAGGATGAGTGATGGAAACCCGATTTTTGATAGGGCAAGCTGTATCCTGCACGCTCACGGTACGAATTGTTGGCTCTGCAGGCGACGGCAGCGAAAGAACGGGGGTGTCTCGTGCGCAAGCTATGGTTGGTACTGGCGGCAATGCTCCTGGTAAGTCTGACAGGATGCGGCTACAACACAATTCAGTCGCAGGATGAACAGGTCGAGGCAAGCTGGTCGGAGGTTGTAAACCAGTACCAACGCCGGGCCGACCTGGTGCCGAATCTCGTGAACACCGTGAAAGGCTACGCCAGCCATGAGCGTGAGGTTCTGACAGCGGTGACAGAGGCGCGAGCACGCGTTGGCACCATCCAGGTCACGCCCGAGACCCTGAATGACCCGAAGGCGTTCGCCCAATTCCAGGCCGCGCAGCAGCAGTTGTCGGGGACCTTGTCCAGGCTTCTGGCAGTTTCCGAGAACTACCCACAACTGAAGGCCGACGCGGGCTTCAGGGATTTGCAGTCCCAACTCGAGGGTACCGAGAATCGGATAACCGTCGCGAGAAACCGGTATATCCAGTCCGTTCAAGCGTACAACGTGACCGTGCGTTCGTTGCCTTCAAATCTGACGGCAATGGCTTTTGGCTTCAAGGAGAAGCCCAACTTCACGGTGGCAAGCGAGACGGCAATAGCCAAGCCACCGCAAGTTGAATTCGGTGCCGCTCCGGCCAGTGCCCCTGGGAGTGCCAAGTGAAATGGCTTCCGGTTGCAAGAGGCCTGTTTCTGGCCTTTCTGGCTTTTGTGTCTCTGGGTGCGGCGGCGGATGTTGCCGTTCCCGCCCTGACGGCGCGGGTGACCGACCTGACCGGCACGCTGACAAGCGAACAAAGGGCTGCCCTCGAACAAAGACTGCAAGCTTTCGAGAGTGAGAAGGGAAGTCAGATAGGGGTACTGATGGTCCCCACAACGCAACCCGAGGACATTGCGCAGTACTCCATGCGCGTGGTCGAGCAATGGAAGCTCGGGCGGAAGGGAACGGATGACGGCGCGCTGCTCATCATCGCCAAGGACGACCGGACAGTCCGCATCGAGGTTGGCTACGGACTGGAAGGCGTACTCACCGACGCCATGAGCAAGCGCGTCATCAGCGATGACATCGTTCCGCGCTTCAAGCAGGGGGACTTCTATGGCGGCGTCACGGCTGGCGTCGAACGCATCATCGGTGTCATCAACGGCGAGCCGTTGCCCCCACCGAGGCCATCAAGAGGCGAGCGCGGCGATGACTCGGTGCGGCAATTCCTGCCAGTCATACTGGTGCTGACGCTCGTAGTGGGTGGAATGCTGCGCTCCCTCTTTGGCAGAGGCCCAGGTGCCGTTGCTACCGGAGGCGTTGTCGGCATTATCGGATGGCTACTTTCCGGAGCAATCGCTGTCGGCGTAATGGCTGGCGCTATTGCGCTCTTCTTTACGATGTTTGGTGGCTCCCACATGGGCTTGCGGGGTATTGGCGGTCGTGGCGGCTTCGGTGGCGGGTCCGGACGAGGCGGATTTGGTGGTGGCGGTGGTGGCTTTGGCGGCGGTGGCGCCTCGGGGAAATGGTAATGGCGAATCTCCAGCGCATGGCGCGACATCTCCTGATGACGCACTGGCGAGTCAGGCGGACCTTCCCGCGCGAAACCTTACTCGCAATCGAGCAGGCCATCGCGACAAGCGAGTCCACCCACATCGGACAGCTGCGATTCGCCGTAGAGGGAGCGCTGAGCTGGTCGGGCCTGCTCAAGGGACTTTCTGCCCGTGACCGTGCCATTGAAGTGTTCTCGCAACTGCGAGTCTGGGATACTGAACACAACAATGGCGTTCTGATTTACCTCTTGCTGGCAGACCGCAGCGTTGAGATTGTTGCTGATCGTGGCATCCATGCGAAGGTGCAGCGAGGAGAGTGGGACGCCATTTGCCGAGAGATGGAGGACGCCTTTCGCCGGAAAGAATTCCAGCTGGGAGTGCTTCGAGGCATAGAGGCCATTGGCAACCTCCTGGCGAGATACTTTCCCGCCGGTGTTGGCGGCACGGACGAATTGCTCAACACGCCAGTGATTCTGTAAGTCGCGATAGTCCGCGCGGAGTTCTTGGCGGAGAACAGACTTGACGCCACTCGGAATACCTCACGAGGCCACGGTCTTGGTGGCAGCACTGACGGTCGGTCTCCTGATTGGCTTGGAGCGTGGATGGCATGAGCGCGAATTGCCCGAGGGCGCGTAGCCGGCCTGCGCACATTTGCCTTGACGGGTCTCTTTGGCGGGGTTCTTGGCAACCTGTTTCCGGAATTTGGCGCTTGGCCCTTGCTTGGCGAACTGGCTACCATCGAACAGGCATTCGAAGAGTTTCTGGAATCCCTGCGGGAGACCGCCACACCATCCGTCGTGGCGAATATTGAAGAATACTTCCAAGGCTTGCTTCCTATCAAGCAATGAGTGTGGTCCACAACTCGGAGAGCTCCGACTAGGACCTTCCTGCCAACACAACCTTGTCTTATATCAAGCTTGCTTCTTCGACGGGCAATAGTCTTATGAAAGGGATGCCCGTCTGGGACGTGTGGCGCGAGTTCCAGAGAGAGCTTCGATTTCGAATCACATCTATGGGCGGGGATGCTCAGTTTGGCAATGTTGGCCTTGGGTTCTTTGTTGGTCGAACGGAGGAAGTGAAATGAACAAGAAACAATTTTTCGTGGCAATGTTCTCCGCCGGCGTGCTTTCGATTACGCCAGTTCTTGCCCAGCAAAGTAAGTCCGCCACGAAGGGCGCTCAGTCACAGCAACAGCAATCCAATGTCGCTGAGTTCGACAAACAGATGGCGCAGGTCCAGGAGAACATGCGGAAGATGCAGGAGCAGATGGACAAAATTCGTCAGACTCAGGACCCGCAGGAGCGTCAAAAGCTACTGCAAGACCACTGGACAACCATGCAGGCGACGATGGCCATGATGCATGAGATGTGGGGCGCAGGAATGATGGGCGGCGGGCACATGATGGGACGCGGCATGATGGGTGGGCCTATGATGGGCTGGGGCCAGATGGGCGGCTACTATTCAAAACTCACGCCTGAGCAAATGAAGCAGCGACAGTACATGATGGACCAGTACATGGGCATGCAGCAGATGATGATGAATAACATGATGCAGCATCAGTACATGATGATGCCGCCGGCACGGTAGCCAGGAAACACGCCAAGGACTGCGGAGCGGCTCGAAGTAACTCGGTCGGTGTGTATGTATAACGGCGCAGATACCAGGGCCACCCGCCTGCGCCAGCCACCGGCCAGGACAAGTCTGCCCGATTTTTTTCTGCGCCGCGCCACCACGGCCAATGTCAGGGGCCGGATGCGGGACTTCAACCGCTTTCTGCGCTTGAGGGAGATTGCAATGCGGAAATATGGCTGGGAGCCGTAACGTCAATCGTGATCTTCGGGCAACGCGCAGGCGTCGGGAAAACATCGTATCCGCACCCGATACTCATAGGGAGAAGGTCATGGCTACCACCATCAGAGACTATCCCCTGCTGGTCTTCCTGGTGACGTTCAGTCTGCTCTGGTTAGCAGAGAAGATCGGAGCGATGGCCATCCGCGGCTTGCGCGGACCGGCCGAGAACGTGCGGCAGGATGTGGGCATCATTCAGGCTGCGGTACTCACGCTGCTCGGGCTACTGATTGGCTTTTGTTTTGCCATGGCGGTCAGCCGTTATGATCAGCGAAAACTTTATGAAGAGGCCGAGGCCAACGCCATCGGGACTGAGTATGTACGCGCGGGATTGTTGCCGGCGGCGGGTGGGGAGCAGGTGCGCAGCCTGCTTCGCGAATATGTGCAGCGCCGTCTGGCGTTCTTTACGGTCCATGACGCCCGCAAGCTTCAGCAGATTGACACTGCCACCGCAGCTCTGCACGCCCGTCTATGGTCGGTCGTGGAACGCAATGCGGCAGATAAACCGAATGTCATCATCGGACTGGTTGTTGCTGGCATGAACGACGTGCTGAATGCGGAAGGCTATACCCAGTCATCCTGGTGGAACCGGATTCCGGACTCAGCCTGGACGCTAATGCTTCTGGTGGCCGCATGCAGTAACGCACTGGTTGGATACGGCCTGCGCAAGGCCGAGTCGACGGGCAATCTGCTGCTGGTATTGCCAATGGTGGTAGGCGTTTCATTCGCCCTGATTGCCGACATCGATAGTCCCCGCGGTGGGCTGATCCATGTGGAGCCATATAACCTCATGCGTCTGGCTTCGTCGATTCACGCGCACTAGAGGCTAGTTCGACCATCCTAGTGTTGGGGCACTGGGGCTTGGTCGGACAGTTACGATATATCCATTGCGCCACAGTGCGCGGCTAGATGGGCCGACTTTGATCCAGCCCAAGCTCTGGAGCGAACCAGACACTAGTCTGGAACTAGGCGTGCTGCGGCAATGGTCGGGTCACAGTCGACATTGTAAGTTCAGGCGCCACCTCATCGATCACGGAGAGAAAGATCATGATCAGAAAGATTGTCCCAATCCTGACTGCGGCTTCCTTGGCTGCGCTTGGCACGCAAGTTGTTCACGCACAGAAGAACTACACGGACGGCGGCGATCTGTACGGAGGAAGCCACGCTGCAAAGTCGAAGACGCAGAACCAGGCAAAGGCCGGCAAGCCCGATCCTTATACCGACGGAGCGAAGCAGTCAACCAAGGCCGGCCTGGCCGAAAGCGGGAATAAGCCGGACACCGGTACGAGTGCAGCGAGATCTGGCAAGTTCGACCCATATAGTGAAGGGGCAAAATCCGGCAAGTTCGACCCGTATACAGAGGGTGTCAAGAAGCCGGATGAGAAGGCCCAGTAAGCTTTGAGCCGGGCCATCCGTTACGTCCAGTGCACGCCGGTTCGTCCCCTTGTGTTGATCGCAACAGGGCCAATAACATGTACCATCGAATTTTGGTTGCTCTTGATGGCGGCGAAGCGAGCGACGTTGCACTGGATCACGCTATCGTGATTGCGCAAGCTACAGGGGCGGAAGTGGAGGTCATGTCTGTGGTCGATGAAAGTGCTCCGTTCCTTGACATGATGGGTACGGACCCTGTCCGACTGGCACAGGATCTGGCGACTGCGGGAGAGGGCGTAGTTGCAGCAGCCGCCACGAGGCTCAATCGGGCGGGAGTTCGATACGTCACGCGCTTGCTAGGCAAGCATGCAACCCAGCAAGACATCGCTGCAACGATTGTCGCGGAGGCCGACGACTGGTTAGCGGATCTGATCGTGATGGGGGATAACGGGCACCGCGGGATGACCCGTCCGCGCATAAGTAGCGTTGTCCGCGAAGTCATGGCGCTAAGCAGTCAGCCACTGCTTCTGGCACGATCGCGGAGATGCAGCGAGCCAGCTCCAGAGTGAAGTAGCGGATAGTGCAATATCACGGGCCATATAGTCCTGCCATTGTCACTAGAGGTGCGTGCCGGTACGGCCAAGCCGTACCGGCACGCCCTCATGGTTCCTCAGACCTTGCGTCGATGCGTCCTTCGCGAATCGCTGCCACGAAGGCGCGGAAGTCGCTGCGGTTCTGTGAGCAGTATTCCGTCGCGAATTCGCAAATCGCATCATCAAAGGTCTGGCCGGAGCCCATGTAGCCTGCGATCATGGCGGCGTCGCCCGAACGTGCGTGCGCGCGTGCAAGGGCGTGTGCACACATGCGAGCGTACTGCCTGAGCATGCCTGTATCCCAGTCTTCAATCACCGCAGAAAGCTTCATGTCGCGAAGTTGGCGTACATAGAAGTCGCGTCCGTTCCCGCCGCGCGTCCAGCCCAGGAATACATCGCTGGCAGCCTGCATGAGGCGCTGGCCGGCGATAACGCGCTGGCCGTGGTTGGCATGCAGGCTCTTACCCGCATAGGGCTCCAGAACGGAAGCACGGGCCTCCTTCACCTGCAAGAAGAGGGGATCGTTATCGGCGGCGAGAAACAGCCCCACGCCACACATGGTTCCGACGCTGCCGACGCCAACGACCTTGATGGCCATGTCGAAGAAGTGGAACCGGTTGAACAGAACACGGACATGCTCCGCCAGGCTTTCCCGATAGATTGCTATGGCCTCCGAATAGTCCGATGCAAGGCCAGGTGCAAGTTCATCGGTTGGGTGGAAGATCAAGGGAGGCTCATCTTTGATTCTCGGTCTTTCGCCTTCTTCCGATACCAGCTTGGGGTAGAGATGGTCCGCGACTGTCTTTTGCCTTTCCGCCTCGATACGCTGCGCAAGGCGCTTTCGGGCGACAGCGACAATCTCTGGGTCTCCACTGCGATCCTCATACTTTTGCAGGTCGATCCGGTCATACCAGACGTCGAGAGCGCGCATCCATCCATAGTTGAACATGCGTTCACGATACTCGCGCACGAGATCGGTGACCACGCGGGCGGCTTCGCTCTTTGGCAGCGCGAGATGCTCCGCGGCAATGGCCACACTGGCCGCAAGCCGCTTAAGATCCCACTCGAACGGCGCCGGCAAGGTTTCGTCGAGATCGTTGATGTCGAAAATGATGTTGCGCTCGGGAGTAGCAAATCCGCCAAAATTCATCAGATGTGCATCACCGCACGCCTGTACTCGTATTCCACTGGAAGGCGTGGTGGCCAGGTCGGCCGCCATGAGCGACGCAGATCCGCGGTAGAAGGCAAAAGGCGATGCCGCCATCCGGCCGTATCGGATCGGGACTAGGTCCAGAATCCGTCCGGCATTGGATTCGTTTAGCAGTTCAACCGGGTCGCGGCGACCTTCCCGAGCCTGCCAGCCGGCATGCGAGCTGCGGGCTACGGCGTCGCGCATCGCCCTTCCTTTGGCTGCGCGCTCGTCAGCAGTTAGGTAGCTCTTGGCCTCCTGAGACGCATTGACCAGGTTTTTGGCTTTTTCCGGTTTGTTCATGACGAGTTCCTTCTGTCAGGATCCCTTCGGCGAGGCGGGGTCAGCAGACCTCGCCGCAGTCCTGGGGGAGGATTGTGGTTGCCTTATGCCTGATCTGCACTTAGGCCGATTCTGTTGCGCATCGTGTCGCGGGGCCCTCCGTGACGGATGCTCTGAATTCGTCGATTGCGTCCGAGACCGAGATGCGGCGTCCGAAGTATCCGACTTGCTCCTCGAGTCCTTCCGCCCGGAGCATGCCCCTCACGCTGGCGTGCGCGGCAACCAGGCGCAAGGCGATTCCAGCAGCCTGTAGTTCAATTGGTGACCAGATGCCGCCGCCAGCCGGGCACGCCGGCAGCAGATTAAGGCTAGTTTCCGTGCAAGCTGTGAGGTTGATCCAAATCAGTAAGCGGCATTTGTCAGGCCTGACTTGAGTGCAAACAACACCAAACAACACTTGACGTAGCGCAGAGGAGCTCTCGCCGAGCGAACTAGGCTCGACACGAAAACAGACGAGCTCAATATCTAAGCGGCGGAGCAAGGCGAGGATGGCCTGCGCACGCGTGGGCGCTGAATTGCAGGGTCGAACCTCATATTGGTTCGGGGCTCAGGAGATGTTTCCTTGCATTTATCAGCAAAGAACTACGCGCTCGCAATAAGGTTTCTTCAAATCTCGAAGTCGCTTCGCGAAGAAGATCAATGTCGAGGTCGCTAGGCGAAGCGGCTGACTGCAGCATATCAATCTCGCTGTAGATACCTGCAATCAGGCGAAAGTATAGAAATCCGAAACCCGAAGTAAGATTCTCTACATCAAAGCGTAAGGACAGTGCTCCGCTCAGAAAATCCCTTCGCAATTGAGGTCGCCAGACGTTCAGACCACTAACTTCGCCAAGTCGGGCCACCACAGCACGCGAGCGGCGGCTCCGCGCCTGGGAACTCTCAAGGTTGTGTCAACCACACTGCCATCGTACTCAGCGATCAGGCGATAGCGTCCCGGTGCCAAGCGGATTAGTATGAATGGGCCGTCCGCATACGCCTTGATAACCAGAGAGCCATTGGGTCGGTAGATATTAGTCCTCACCCCGGCAATCCATGCCCGCTGTTTGCCGGCAAACGCCAGGCAGAGATTGTAGAGTCCCGCCACGTCGTGCATATCGATGGACTGATCCGGGTCTGCGCGGCCGCTTAAGTAGTCGACGCCGTTTGCAGTGGGACGATGCCTCGCGCTCAGTCGCCGGTGTGCCGCGCAAGCGCCAACGCCGACAGGCATCAGTTCATCCCTCGCGATCCGGTGCTCGCGATCCAAGCCGCCGTTATGCCTGCCAGGCGACGAGGCTTGTGGTCCATGCATGGGGATCCGCGCTGCCCGTGGGCCGACGCCGTAGGCGAATGCGGCATTCGACAGACAAGTGATTGTCAGTGCGGACAGGCAGGCCAGTGCGAATCGTGAATGGTCCATGGCGAGCCTTCGTATGGTTGCCGGGTGCTTGGGGCAAGGCAACGTTGCGTGGCGACCGGCAGCGGCCAGGGACATGCACTGGTCAGCACGACGGTGAGCCCCTGAATTTTCTGGCGCAAACGGCCTGATGTGTGCAGTCAATCCGGGGGTAAGTGCCTACGCGGAAAACCGGAAATGACCGCTATGCAGGACGATGTTGCGGGCTCCGGTCATCTCGAATACGCCACGGGCAACCTTTTCAATCGCGTTGCGATGCGTTGCGAAGGCGGACGCCAGGTCTTCATACAGATAGGACCGTGCACCGAAATGGTCCTCCAACGCCTCCGCAGTCACCTCAAACGTGGCGGCGGCTCCGTCGATCTGTGCCGGGCACTGAAGGCTAGGACCTGCCGCGCAATAGGTCGGCGCCGATTCGGGAAAAATAACTTGGTTCATGGCAACAATCCTGCATGCAAGCGGCTGACCACTATTGCTCCGCGTCGCTGCGCGCGAGCAGAACAGGAAGCGTACTCCGACCGACTACGCCTTGCGAAACGCTTCCCATGACAAGGCGCCGAATCCCCCGGCGTCCGTGCGTTCCCATCACGATCAGGTCGGCCCTCCACTTTGCGGCTTCCGAGACGATGGTCGGCAATTAGGTCGGCCGAGTTCGTACACTCGAGCAGCCGGGTGACGCACGGAATCCCTGCTGCACAGATTCGGTCGGCCGTCTCCGCAAGGATCTCGCGTCCATGGGTTGTGACCTTCCTGAGGACACCGGTTGAATTCCCATAGCTCACCTCGAACGGAAAGTCACTGTCGTCCACGACGAAGAGAACCCTGATCTCAGCGCCGGTGGCCTTGGCGACAGTAATGGCCTGTTCGATTGCAAGCTCTGCTGACCGGCTGCCACGGCTAGGAGGATTCGCTGAAACATGGTGATGCGGCCCCTTCCGAGGATCCTGCCTCAAGGCTAGATGGCTTGGGCCGGTGGGGCTTGACATGTATCAAGCCGAATGAGGTTGTGGCGATGGGGGCGGTCGCCAGTACGAAGCTTGACGTGTGACAAGTCCCCGCATGCATAGGAATCTACATTGAATCGCGGAAGAGTAGGTTTCATCTGCGGAGGCGGTGTGACGCGCACGATGCTGCAATCAATGACCGTGCCTGTCCTGCTGTCGCATTGACCATCCGCGGCATGGGAGGACGACCATGAACACGATTTCAGCAGTGCGCGCGAGGGCGATAGTCGTGCGGCGCTGCCTGTTGCCGGTAACGCTGCTTTGCTGCGGCGCCTGCACATCAATTCCGAATTTCCTGCGCCCCCCTCAGCCGCGGGCCTCCTTGGCACCAGCACATTATGCAGCGCAGAGTTGCGAAAGCACCACCCAATCGGGCGCTGGCGGACTACCGGCAAGGTCGATCGGATAGCCTGACAAGGGAGAAGCCATGGACTACAAGACTGTGCTTGTCGCTTTGGGCACGGATGCCGGTTGCGCAGCGCGGGTTCGCATGGCTGCCGAACTTGCTGCACGGTTTGGCGGACAAGTGGTCGGAGTCAGCGCTACAGGCATACGGATGGATCCCCTGTTCCGCGCCGGGGAGGATGCAGCAAGGCACGCGGAAGCGGCGCGGCAAAGCCGCCTGGCGCATACGGCGGAATCCGGCGAGCTGCTGGGTGAGGTGGTCAGTCAGGCGGCTTGTGGCACCGCATACACGCATCACGTTGTTGAAGACGAGTGGGGCTGGGTCATGGCGCAGGAAGGACGCGTTGCCGACATCATCATCCTGGGCGGCTTGCTGCCGCCCGGTGACAGCGCGATGGAGCGCACCGCGGAGTATGTGCTGCTGAATGCGGGCCGCCCGGTTCTGTTCGTGCCGCCGCATCCCGTGCGCTTGCATGGGGGACACATGGTGATTGCATGGGATGGAAGCCGTGAAGCGGCGAGAGCCGTCGCGGATGCCATGCCGCTGCTGCTTTGCGCCAGCAAGATAACGATCCTTGCCGTCTGGGACGAACACGGAACCCCGGATGCCAATAGCGAGCCGGTTGCCGGCTTGCGCCAATATTTGCGGCGCCATGGCGTCATTGCCGGTGTCCGTACGGAACAGACCGCACAGTCAGTCGGCACGGTGATACTCGAAGCACTACCGGTGCTTGGCGCAGACATGCTAGTAGCCGGGGGTTACGGTCACGGCCGTGTACGCGAGCTGATCCTGGGCGGCACGACGCGGGCCCTGATGCACGCGTGCCAGATCCCGCTGCTACTGTCTCACTGACCGGGAGTGATACATGGAACTGCAATTCCTCGGTGCCACGGACTCCGTCACCGGTTCGAAGTACGTGGTTGATACCGGGCGCAGCCGAGTCATGGTCGACTGCGGCCTGTTTCAGGGATTCAAGTCGCTGAGGCTGCGCAACTGGGACCCATTGCCGGTCGATCCGGCCACCCTGGATGCCGTGATCCTGACCCATGCGCATATTGACCATAGCGGCTATCTGCCCCTGCTGGTGCGCAACGGCTTTCGCGGTGCCGTATTTTGCACCTTTGGCACTGCGCAGCTCTGCGGCATTCTGCTGCCGGACAGCGCAGCGCTTGCTGAAGAAGACGCTGCCTATGCCAATCGCAAGGCGTTCTCCCGGCACAGGCCGGCCCTTCCGCTCTACAGCTGCGCCGACGCGGCGCGTGCGCTTCGTCGCCTCGAACCGAAGCCGTTCGGCACACGCTTTGCACTGACCCCGGACATCGAGGCCGAGTTTCACCACGCCGGGCACATTATCGGCGCAGCGGCAGTGACGCTGCATGCTGGCGGACAGCGCATCGTGTTCTCTGGCGACCTTGGCAGGCAGAACGACATCGTCATGCGGCCGCCGGAGTTCGTGCGCGAGGCCGATTGCCTGCTCGTCGAATCGACCTATGGCAACCGCATCCATCCGGACGAAGATCCGCTGGATGCCATGGCCAACGTCGTCGGGAGCACACTCGGCCGTGGCGGCACCCTGGTCATTCCAGCATTTGCGGTGGGACGCACACAGATATTGTTGTATTGCCTGTACCGGTTGCGCGAGGAGAAGCGCATGCCGGATATTCCCATCTATCTCAATAGTCCGATGGCGATAGACGCCACCCAGATTTTTGCTTTGCATCCGGACGAGCTCCGGATCGGCCGCGCGGAGTGCGTGGCCGCATGCGGCTTGCCGATCCCCGTGCAAGGCATGGAGCAGTCGGTCTGGCTGAACCATGACCATGCACCGAAGATCATCCTGGCGGGCAGCGGCATGGCAACGGGCGGGCGCGTTGTTCACCACCTGGCCAGTTTTGGCACGGACCCGCGTTGCACGGTCTTGCTGGCCGGCTTCCAGGCCCCGGGCACGCGGGGCGCGGTCCTCGCAGCGGGCCAGCGTGAACTGCGTATCCACGGCAAGGATGTGACAATCCGTGCAGCGGTCGAGCAGATTCACGGTCTGTCAGCCCATGCTGACGCGAACGAACTGATGGCATGGCTCGGCGGCTTCCGTGCGCAACCGCGACGTGTGTTCATCGTGCATGGCGAACCAGAAGCCAGCGATGCGCTGCGCCAGCGGGTGGAGCGCGGATTGGGATGGCAGGTGACCATGCCGGAGTATCGAAAGAGCTATCGCCTGGACTAACGTGGTTGCGTCAGCCTGGTCAGCCTGTCGTCAATGCTCGGAGGTCGCCATGGTGGCGCAGACCGGCCAGATTGACGCGGGCCGGGGGCACTGGCGTCCACGCTGGTAGCCGCTGCTCTACGCGCAGCAACAACGAACGCCTGAGTTGAGAAGCTTGACATGCATCAATGGGCATTCGTGACGGCTTCCTAGCATCAACTAGATGCTTCGGCGCGACCGCTGCCGGATGAGGAGGCCCACATGTCGGAAAACCTGATCGTCTATTACTCCCGGACCGGCACGGCCAGGCAAGTCGCCGAGACCGTAGCCGCGCACACTGGCTGGACACTGGCCGAGGTTCGCGACAAGACACCGAGGGCCGGATTAGCCGGGGATCTGCGGTGCGTGCTGGACATACTGCTTCATCGCAAGCCGGCGTACCGGTATGAAGGGCCGTTGCTCGCGGGATGCGATCACGTAGTCGTGGTCGCCCCGGTGTGGCTCGGCCGGCTGGCGGCGCCCATGCGCGGATTCCTTCAGGGCAATACGCCGCTTCCTGGTTCCATATCCGCCATATGCGTAATGGCTTCCCGCGGGGGCTTCCGGGCCGAGGACGACATCGCTCGACTGACAGGAAAGACACCACAACCTGCGTTGGTGCTGCGGCAGCGGGACGTCCAAAGCGGTGCAGCCTCGGAACCGCTAGCTTCTTTTGCCGCCGCGCTGTGCAAACCAGCGACAACCTCTGAGGCGGTCTTGCGGCCGGTGTGGATCTCACCAAAAGAAGTCTAGAGAGCGGGCCGGCGCAGGCACGCTCGGTGCGCGGCAACTGCATCTGTGAAACCCCTGATGGAGATGCGCATGTACAAGAAGATTCTGGTGGCGGTCGATGGCAGCCACTGCAGCGACCTTGCCCTGGACCAGGCGATCGGGCTGGCTGCCACCTGCGACGCCGAGCTTCAGGTCGTTCATGTCATTGACAACGGCTACCTGAAATACGACATGGGGTACGTTGACCTGACGGAGTTGCGTACTGGCCTGATCAAAGGCGGCCAGGACCTGCTGGCAGAGGCACAGGAGAAGGCCAGTGCCAAGCACGTTCGCTGCCGCACCGTCATGGTCGACGAGATCCTGGCGCTGGGCGATATCGCCCACCAGATCCTTAAACTTGTGGAGGACTGCGGGGCGGAAGTGGTCGTGCTTGGCACGCATGGGCGCCACGGTGTTAGCCGCTGGTTGCTGGGAAGCGTGGCCGAAAATCTTGCGCGCCAGTGCCCCGTGCCAGTACTGCTTGTGAGGGCGCCCGACGAAGCATGAGGGCCGGCCATTGTCATGAAGGCCGGCATTGTACCGAGCGCCCTCCCGAACGCGGAAGCGCCCGGCACGACTGTTGTCGACGAGGAGGCCGCGAGCCGCACCAACGGCACTCCGTCATTGCTCGGGCGTGCCGCGGCGGGCAGTGTCGCAGAGGCCTTTTCCCTGCTGTCGTCGAGCATGGATGGCTTGAGTGCCGACGAGGTGCTGACGCGCAGACTTCGCCATGGCGCCAACCAGGTCGCCGCCGAGCGGCAGCACCGCTTCGTGCCGGACCTCCTTAGGCGCCTGCGCAACCCGTTGAACCTGATGCTGATCAGCCTGGCAGCACTGTCCGGTCTGATTCACGACTGGCAGGCGGCATCGGTCATCATCTGCATGGTCGCGCTAAGCGTCATGCTGGCGACGTGGCAAGAGAGCCGGTCGGGCCGTGCAGCGGCCGCATTGCGGGCGATGGTTCACACTGTCATTGGCGTCCGGCGCCGCACGGCCCCGGGGGTACCGCCGGCGACCGCGGACATCCCGATCGCCGAACTCGTGCCCGGCGATGTCATTCACCTTGCCGCCGGAGACCTCGTCCCCGCCGATGTGCGTCTTCTGACGGCCAAGGATCTGTTTGTGAACCAGGCGGCGCTGACGGGCGAATCCATGCCGGTCGAGAAGTTCGCGGTAGATGGCGCCAGCGGCGACACAGCCGGCGATATCGCTAACCTGGCACTGATGGGGACCGCCGTGGTCAGCGGGACCGCTACGGCGCTGGTCGTGCTGACGGGCCGCAACGCGATGTTCGGCCACATTGCGCATGCTGTCGCTGCGCGCGAGCCGCTGACGGTTTTTGAAGAGGGCCTGGGGCGCATCAGCCGCCTGATGCTTGGCATCATCCTCGTGATGGCGCCGCTGGTGTTCGTCATCAACGGATTGACCAAGGGCGACTGGTTTGAAGCCTTGCTTTTTGCCGTCGCCGTGGGTGTCGGCTTGACCCCCGAGATGCTTCCCATGCTTGTCACCGTTAACCTGGCCAAGGGTGCGCTGGTGATGTCAAGGCGCAAGGTCATTGTCAAACGCCTCAACGCGATCCAGAACCTTGGCGCGATGGACGTGCTCTGCACCGACAAGACCGGCACGCTGACACAGGATCGCGTCACTCTGAAGCATCACCTCGATCTCGACGGCAAGGAAAGCGAGCGGGTGCTGGAACTGGCGTACCTGAACAGCTTCTTCCAGTCCGGCTTGCGCAATTTGCTTGACGTCGCGGTGCTCCAGCACGAGGACGTGGGCAATCGCATGCAAATCCGTGAGTACTGGCGCGTGGTTGACGAAGTTCCGTTTGATTTCACCCGTCGGCGCATGTCGGTCGTGGTCGAGAGCACAGAGCAAGGGCATGAAGCGCGCGTGCTCATCTGCAAGGGTGCGGTGGAGGAAGTCTTCGACGGGTGCGCTACCGCGCGCATCGGCGAAGCCGTCGTCGAGCTCGACAATGCTCACCGGGCCGCGCTGATTCACCAGAGCGAGCAGCTGAACGAGGACGGGTATCGCGTCATAGCGATCGCAAGCAAGCCTCTGCCGCCAGCGGCGGCATCGCATGCATACGGCATTGCCGATGAAGCGGCGATGGAGTTGGTCGGCTATATCGCCTTTATCGATCCGCCCAAGGAGAGCGCCGCCGCCGCATTGGCGGCGTTGCGCGAGAGCGGGGTCGACGTAAAAATTCTTACCGGCGATAGCCCGAGAATCACCAGCAAAGTCTGCCGTATGGTCGGCCTGCCCGACGGGCGAGTGGTACTTGGCAGCGAACTGGACCGGCTCAGCCCCGCGGAACTGGCGGTGGTGGCACGCGACAATGCCTTGTTTGCCAAACTCAGTCCATCGCACAAGGAGGCTTTGGTGCAGGCGCTGCGCGAACAGGGCAGGGTGGTGGGCGTGCTCGGTGACGGCATCAATGACGGCCCGGCCCTCAAGGCCGCTGACGTTGGCATCTCGGTCGACAATGCCGTCGACATCGCCAAGGAGTCGGCTGGGGTCATCTTGCTGGAGAAGAGCCTGACGGTGCTGCACGACGGCGTCATGGAGGGCCGGCGAGTGTTCGTCAACTTGCTCAAATACCTGCGCATGGGCGCGAGCTCGAACTTTGGCAATATCTTCAGTGTGCTGGGCGCGAGCGCATGGCTTCCATTCCTGCCGATGGCACCTATTCAGTTGTTGACCAACAATCTGCTGTACGACATCTCGCAGACTGCCCTGCCCACGGACAATGTGGACAGCTCTGCACTAAGCCGCCCGCGGCGATGGGAGGTTGGCAAGGTTCGCCGCTACATCCTCTGCCTGGGCCCGGTCAGCTCGCTGTTTGATTATGTGACTTTCGCTGCTCTGTACTGGTGGATTGGCGCGAATACCCCCGCGGCTGCCCCGCTCTTCCAGACCGGATGGTTCCTCGAGTCGCTCCTCTCCCAGACTTTGGTCGTGCATATCATCCGGACAAGCCGGATTCCTTTCGTTGAAAGCCGGCCAAGCGCAGCGTTGCTTGTCGCGACCGTCGCCGTATGCCTGTTTGGTATTTGGCTTCCGTATTCGCCGTTCGCGTCCGTCCTCCACCTGCATGAACCGACGTCCTCCATGTGGCTGATGCTCGGCCCGGTACTGGCCGGGTATCTCTTGCTAAGCTTTGGCATGAGAAGGTTGCTTGCAAGATACCTGGAGCTGGACTGAGCTCCCGATTTGCCGCCCGCGCACAACTTGGCCAGTGTATCTGGCGCCTTGTTGCAGCTGGCGTGCACAGATGTATATTCTCTTGAGGACTTTTTCTGTGTGGTCAGGGCGTCATGGCCAGGAGAATGACCAACTATTCGATCCGGATGCGACACGGGCGCCGTTCCGCAAAGCGCACTTATCGCTGGCCGCAGCAAAGCCAGGCGCAACTGGCGGGAATCATTCGCTCTTCGATGGAAGCCATCATCTCAGTGGACAGCAGGCAACGCGTGGTGTTGTTCAATCCCATGGCGGAAACCCTGTTCGCATGGCCGGCCGAACAAGCGATTGGCCGGCCGCTGAGCGACTTCATTCCCGAGCGCTTCCGCGCTGCCCATGAGGAGCATGTGCGGCGGTTCGGCATCACTGGCGTATCGGATCGGCAAATGGGGCGCCAGCGCGCGCTCTATGCGCTGCGCCGCGATGGCAGCGAGTTTCCGATTGAAGCCTCGATTTCGCAGACGACACGCGGTGGCTACCGCCTGTTGACCGTGATGCTGCGCGATATCACCGAGCGCACCCGCGCCGAGGAAGCCATGCAGGCCGGCCTTCAGCGCGTCAAGGAAAGCGAGGCGCGGCTGGCGGGAATCATCCAGTCTTCCATGGAAGCCATCATCTCGGTGGACAGCAGCCAACGGGTTGTCTTGTTCAATCCCATGGCCGAGAAACTGTTTGGCTGGCCGGCGCAAGACGCGATCGGTCGGCCACTCAGCGATTTTGTCCCGGAGCGCTTCCGGGTGGCCCATGAAGAGCATGTGCGCCGGTTCGGCATCACGGGTGTATCGGACCGGCAAATGGGGCGACAGCGCGCCCTCTATGCCGTGCGCCGGGATGGCAGCGAGTTTCCGATCGAAGCATCCATCTCCCAGATCGTTGACGGTGGCACCAGGCTCTATACCGTGATGCTGCGCGATATTACCGAGCGCGTCAGCGCCGACGCAGCGCTGCGGCGGTCAAGGGAGGAGTTGCAACAGCTCTCGGACAGCATCCTGGCTACCCGTGAAGAAGAAAAGGCTCGTATCGCTCGTGAACTCCATGACGACCTCGGCCAGCGCCTGAGCGCATTGAAGATGGACATGGCCATGCTTGCCGCTGACGTCAAGGAGCGCCGGGACACCGAAGGCGTCCTGGCCGAGATCGCGTCGATGAACGACGTCATCGACGATACCGTGGCATCGGTCCGCCGCATCGCCAGCGATCTCCGGCCAGCTTTGCTGGACGAACTTGGCATGCTGACGGCCATTGAATGGCTGGCGAGTGATTTCTCCGGACGCTATGGTTTGCCAGTAACCGTCGACGGCGTCGACGCCGATGTCCCGGAGCAGACGGCCATCGCCGTGTTCCGCATCGTGCAGGAGGCGCTTAGCAATGTCGCCCGCCATGCCGATGCGAGCGCCGTCAGCATCCGCCTCGCCGAGGCAGATGGCCAGATCGAACTGCGCGTACAGGACAATGGTGTAGGCTGGGACAAGCAGCCTTCCGGAAGCGGGCCGCGCAAGTCACTGGGGCTGCTGGGCATCCGCGAGCGGGCGCGCCTGCTTGGGGGCGCCGTCTCAGTCGACAGTGCTCCTGGCAAGGGATTTGGTCTGGTTGTGCAGATTCCGTCCGCAAAGGGGGGCAGAGATGACGCGCGTATTCATTGCTGACGACCATGCGGTCGTGCGCGATGGCCTCAAGCACATCCTCGAGCGCGCCGGCAAGTTCGAAGTGGTCGGCGAGGCCGCCGACGGTACGCAGGTCCTCAGGCTGGTGCGCGACTGTGCACCGCAGGTCTTGCTGCTCGATCTGTCGATGCCCGGCCGCAGTGGCCTGGAGCTGATCCGCCTGCTGCGGGACGAACAGCCCGCGCTGCGCATCCTCGTGCTGACCATGCATGCGGAGCAGCAATACATTGTGCGCGCCTTCCAGGCCGGTGCTGCCGGCTACCTGACCAAGGAAAGCGCAGCGACCGAGCTGGTTTCTGCCATCAATCAGGTGGCCAGCGGTGGCACCTACGTCAGCCAGGCCATTGCAGGCAAGCTGGCAACCAGTCTGCAGGACAACCAGGACCAGGCGCCGCACCTGCATCTGTCGGACCGTGAACTGGAGGTCTATCGGCGCCTGGTGCTGGGCGAACCTCTCACGACCATCGCTGCCGCGCTGTGCGTGAGTGCCAAGACTGTCAGCACCTACAAGATGCGACTGATGGAGAAGATGCAGATGCCCAGCGAAGCCGCACTGCTTCGCTATGCCATGCGTCACCACCTGTTCGATGAGGAAGAGGACATCTGACGGATGCCTTGCGCCCGGGCGCCTCGCGGGGCAACCCAGGGGCGATCCGGGACACCCTTGTCAGTGCGGTGCGATGGAGACAGCCGGGTGTGCCAGGGCATAGCTGCATGAGTAGTCCAGTTCGCCTGAAGCCTGAGCATGGATGGTGAACAGCGGCTGCCCGGCGCGGATCTCGTCGTTGACCCGTACCCGCATCTCGATGCCCGCGACGTGCCGCATAGGTGCGCCGGCCAGCTTCGCGGTGCGGGCAATGTGGCGGTTATCGATGGCGGTGACCGTGCCGCTATGCGGCGCCACAATGTCCCGGCGAAAGATTGCCTCGCCAGGAATGCGCAGGCCGCCCTGCGCTTCGCAGATCGTCTCGAACTTGCGCCACGCTGCGCCACTGTCGAGCAAGCTGCCGGCCGTGCTCGTACCCTGGCCCGGCGGCACCGCGCCGCAGAATTCCAGCAGGGCACCTGCCAGCATCAGTGATCGCTCGCGCAGGTCTGGCGGCGCCGCCACCGTTCGCTGCAGGACGGCAAGAACGTCGCGTGCTTCCAGCGCGGGCCCGATGCCCTTGCCGACCGGTTGAGTGCCGTCGGTGCGCACCATCAGAATCTGAAGCCCGAACGCGTCGGCCACATGTCGCATGGCGGCGTCGAGGCGCTCGAGATCCCTGTCCTCGCGAACTTTGGCAGTGGGGCCGACCGGCACATCGATCAGGATATGAGTGGAGCCGGCTGCAATTTTCTTGGAAAGGATGGAGGCAACCAGCTGCGCGTCGCTGTCAATGTCGAGCGCCCGCTCCACGCGGATCAGGATGTCGTCCGCCGGACTCAGGTTCAGGGCGCCACCCCAGACCAGGGATGCGCCGACGCGCTCCACGACATGCCGCAATTCGGCCGCGTCTAGTGCCACGCGGGTCAGAGTCTCCATCGTGTCGGCGGTACCCGCCGGGGAGGTGATCGCCCGCGAAGAGGTCTTGGGCAGGATCAGGCCGCCTGCTGCCGCAATGGCGACCACAATGGGTGTGGTCCGGTTGCCAGGCAAGCCACCCACGCAGTGCTTGTCGGCCACCACGGGCTGGTCCCAGACCAGCCGCTCGCCAGAATTGACCATGGATCGCGTCAAGTCCACGGTCTCTCGACCGTTCATGCGGCCGTCAGCGCATGCGGCCAGGAATGCCGAAATGTGGACATCGGGATACCTGCCTGCAGAGATATCCCGGACGATGGACTCAATCTGGGCACCATCCAGCCGACGCCCATATATCTTTGCCCGCAAGGCACGTACCGATTCGAGGGCCGGGGCATGGCTGATCCTGACTACGTCGCCGGCCCGCGCCGCCAGCGCCAGCGCCGCGCTCGCGGAAAGACTGGCTTGCGCGGTTTCCAGCAGCGGCGCACCTACCAGGTTCAGGGTGGCAATGATGCGCCTGTCGCCGATTTGCACCTGGACCCGAGCCTGTGCGGTAAAGCCTTCCGAGCGGCAAACTGTGCAGTCCGGATGGAGGTAGATCACATGCTCCTGCCACGTATCGATGCCGAGCGGCTTGAAGATCAGCGGCTCGGCCGCCTGGCCGTCGTCCGTGGCAAGCGGCAGTTCATTGGCCAGCATTGGCGCACTCCCGCCAGGCGATACAGACGGCACCCATGGGGCACTCAACGCTTGTCGAGGGCGTCAAGATCGAGCAGTTCGATCTGCTTGCCCTGGACCCGGATCAGTCCGTCCTGCTGGAAGCGCGACAACGTCCGGCTAGCCGTTTCCAAGGTCATGCCGAGGAAGCTGCCGATGTCTTCGCGCGTCATCCGCAATGTAAAACAGGTCGCGGAGTAGCCCCTGCGCCGCAGACGATCCGAGATGTTGAGCAGGAAGGCGGCAACCCGCTGCTCCGCCGAGAGGTTGCCAAGCAGCATCATCTGGCCGGTTTCGCGCACGATCTCCGCGCTCAACATCCTGTGCACCTGCTGTTGCAGGGATTTGACCTCGCGACAAAGGGTTTCCAGCAAATGGAACGGGATCACGCACACGGCGCTATCTTCCAGGGCAATCGCATCGCATGTATGGAACTCTGTCGCGATGCCATCCAACCCAACGGTCTCGCCGGGAAGGAAGAAGCCGGAGACATATTCCCGTCCGCTCGCGTGGGACAGCACGGTCTTGAGCGAACCCGAGCGCAGCGCATAGATGCTCTGGAACGGGTCTCCGGCCCGGTAGAGCGCCTGTCCCTGCTTGATCGTCCTCCAGTTGCGCACCACGCTGTCCAGGCGAATGACGTCGGAGTCGTCGAGGCTGGATGCCATGCAGACATGCCTAAGTATGCAACTCGAACACTGGGCTCGCAATCTCGGCGCGCTGTTGGTGGCGCGGCTGGCATGATGGCCAACGGGAGCGTTGACCTCATCCTGCGACAGGTCGGTCGAAGGCGAATCGCTGGTTCCGAACATCGTTGTCTCCAGATCCAGATGGCGGGCGCTGCGGAGCATGTCTGCCTGCCCCGACACCCGGTACTCCTATGGTCCACTGCTCCGCTGCCCCATACTGGCGATCTCAAGCAGTGCGCTGTGCAGTTCGTCGACTTCCAGCGTCTTGTCGAAGCAGTAACTCCCGCCGGCCCGCAGGCAGGCCCTCCGCATCAACGAGGACCCGCTATTGGTGAGCACGATCACGATGCTCTCCGGCAGCTTCGCTGTCAGCAATCGGACCTGGCGCAAGGACTGTCCGGTCCGCTGCCCGACCAGCACGACATCGGGACGCAGCGCCTCAATTGCCGGCAAGTCGGAATCAGGATCCGTACCCGTCCCGACCACCTGCATACCGGCGACAGTCTTGAGCATGCGCAATTGCCGTATCCGGATCGGACTCGCATGTTCAAGAACGTAGACAGTCAGACCGTGGGGCTGGGTGCGGTTTCTCATGTACCCAGTATCGTTGCCGGCAAAGCATTCCGAAATCAGGCAGTGCTGAGACTTGTGTCAGGCTTGCGGGCCGCATTGTCAGGTTTACCTGACCGCTGCGCCGAAATCTCCCGCACGGGCAAGTCAATCCGGCGCCACATGGGCCGATGCAACGATCTTGATGCAGAACAAACGGCGGCGCCTGGCAACTGCCAATCTGAAAGCAGCCGGCATATCCGGTTGTGTTTCAGTCAAGCAAGGAGATCACTATGACCAACCTCAGGCACTTTGAGCCCTTTTCGGTCGAGCCTATCAGCGACATGCTGCAGGGTATGTTGCGCTCGTTCCGAGGTACAGCGGATACCGGCCTGGCGTTCAAGGTGGATGTGTCGGAGTCGGATAACGCCTACACATTGACTGCGGAAATGCCGGGAGTCAAGAAGGAGGACATTGATGTATCCGTTGACCGCGGGACCGTGATGATCAGCGCAAAGGTGGAAAAGTCTTCCGAGCAAAAGGAAGGCGAGCGCGTGATCCGGCGGGAGCGCTACAGCGGTTCGATGCAGCGCGCTTTCACGCTGGACGCCAGCATCGATGAGGGCAAGGTCGACGCGAGTTACGAAAACGGTGTGCTGCGGGTGGTGTTGCCCAAGAAGGAAAGTTCGCCGCAGCAGCGGATTACCGTGAAGTGAGGCAGGAATTCGAGAAGGAGTGCGGCAATGAGAATCGACGAGGTTTGTACGCGCAGCTGATGTCCCATGGTGTCCGCAGACTTGGTGTGCTGGATGGCGAGGCCATTGTTGGCGTCGTCTCGATGGACGACATCCTCGGGGCGATGGCGGCGGAGTGGGGCATGCTTTCCACGATCGTGCGTAACGAACAGGAACGCGAGCGTTCCGGCCGCACCCAGTCACCGCTTCGTGTCTGAGTCCTGGTGCAGAATCGCCGCCTCGGCGCTGCATTGGCGTGGCGGACGCCGTTCCACCACGCCGCATCATGAGATGCTATCCATGAAAACTGATCTTCAACTCAAGAAAGAGGTCGCGGAAGAGCTGGACTGGGATCCTGCTATCGATGCGGCCGCCGTCGGTGTCGAGGTCCACGAGGGCGTTGTCACGCTCAGCGGGCATCTCCCCAGCTATGCGGAGAAACTCGCGGCGGAGCGCGCTGCCGAGAAGGTGTCTGGCGTGCGCGCGGTCGTGGTGAACCTGGATGTCAGGCTTGCAAGCCTGGTCAGCGACGAAGCGATTGCTACCGCCGCAAGCGATGCCCTGCAGTGGCATGTACATGTGCCCGCGGATGCCATCAAACTGCGTGTCGAGAAGGGTTGGGTGACCCTCACCGGGGAAGTGGAGTGGGGCTACCAGCGCAAGCTTGCCGAATCTACCGTGTCGCACCTGCGCGGCGTGACGGGCGTCACGAACCAGATCAAGATGCTGGTGCGTACTGCTCCCGCCGATGTGGTGGAGCGGATCGAAGCCGCATTGCGCCGGCATGTCGAGCGTGAGGCGAAGCATATCGATGTATCGATGCGGGACGGAACGGTGACGCTCAGCGGCCACGTGGATTCGCGCGCAGAGCGCCTGGCGGCTGTCGGCGCGGCGTGGTCCGCGCCAGGCGTGGCTGCTGTGGTGGACAACCTGCAACTGTCCTGACAGGCAGCGCGAAGTCGAGGTCCCTTGGGCCTCGACTTCGTGTGAAGGTTTGATCATGCCCTGGAGTTCAGGCAGCTATCCCTCGTCGATGAAGAACCTGCAGCCGGCCGTCCGGGAGAAGGCAATCGAGATTGCCAATGCGCTATTGAATGAGGGGTACGCAGATGGCATGGCGATTCGCATCGCTATCGCCCAGGCGCATCGCTGGGCCAGGCGTCATGCGGATGAAGAGCGGACCACGCCTGGGCGAGGGCTCCCGCTGCCCTGATACAGGCACCCCGGCCCTTCCAATGGGCGACTTCGTCAATATTCCGCAGGACTGCGCACCAGCAGTACGGGTCTGCTGCTCTGGTGAACGACACCTTGAGCCACACTGCCCATGACGACGCGAAGGAATCCGCGCCGCCCGTGCGTACCCAGGACAATCAGGTCGGCATCCCACTGATCCGCCTGTGCGAGGATGGTCTCGGCAATGCGGCCCTTTGAGATGGGCTTGTCCAGTAGTGCCACGGAATGGCGCACGCCCGTAGCGCCTAGCAGTTTTGACCATCCGTCGAGGACTTCCTGTCCATAGGCCATTATGTTGCGCAGGAGGCTCTCGCGATCAATGAAGGCGACGCCGAGCAGCGCTTCGCTATCGTCGACGACGTAGATGACCTTCACTTCCGCGTCGCACGCCTTGGCCATCTCGATGGCCTGCAGGGTCGCCAGCCGCGATGCATGGCTGCCGTCCGCCGCAACGAGAATTCTCCTGTACATGGACACCTCCTGTCATCCGTAGGACGGCGCAGGAAAAGTCCTTTGCGCCTGTGGACAGAGTAGGTGGAAGGCACGCAACAGTATTGACTCACCTCAAGAATGCCGGTACCGGTGCTGCACGCCGGCGGAAGTGACATCTACGCCAACGGCATCATGGAAAGCGAACAGGACAGCGGGGCCAGCGTCAGTGTCTACCCTGAGGTGACCGGCACCGTGGCCAAGATCGCCGTCCGGGAGGGTCAGGCCCAAGCGCGGCGACGAACTGCTGACCACCAGACTCGGTCCAACGCGCGCTGGCGCAGCAGCAGTCCGCGCAGGCGGATGCCGCTGATGCCCGGCTCGCGCAATTGCTAGCACAGCCTGCGCAAGGAAACTTTGGAGGTGGCGAAGGCACAGGTCGACGCCGCAGCCGCGAGCCTAAAGACGGTGGAGGGCCAGTACGACAAACTGCACAAGTCGTGGACAGATTGATGCCAGGTCCGTCAGCCAGGACGCCATGGACAGCATCGGCCACATTCAGGCTCGCCCGCAGGGACTGCAGGACGTGGCACTGTTGCTCGCCCTTGGAGGGGCCTGGGACGGCCCAACGCCGGCTCCATGATACATATCAACCGGCGTCGGGACTCACCGCATACGCTGGATTGTGGCTGGGCGCAACACGCAGCGGCACACCTACGATATGAGGACAAACATGAAAGGCGATATCCAACTAAAGCAGGACGTGATCGAAGAGTTGACCTGGGACCCGTCGGTCAACGCGAACGAGATCGGTGTGCAGGTCGCCGACGGCGTGGTGACGCTCACTGGGCATCTGCGCAATTTCGCCGAGAAGTACGCAGCCGAAGCCGCGGTGAAGCGAATCCCCGGCGTCAAGGCACTGGCTGTTGAACTGGATGTGCGACTGCCGGACGACTGCCGGCGCACCGACAGTGACATTGCGCGGGCAGCTTCCAATGTCCTGTCCTGGCAGGCAATGGTGCCCGGCGATCGCATCAAGATCCTGGTCGAGCATGGCGTGATCACGCTGACCGGGGACGTCGACTGGAATTACCAGCGCACGGCGGCCGAGCGTGCTGTCGCGGGTCTGTTCGGCGTGACAGGTGTCACCAACGCCATCGCCGTCCGACCGATGGTGGATCAGCGTGACCTCGGCCAGCGGATCCGGGATGCGATCCAGCGTCAGGCGGTTGTGGATGCGAGCCATGTGACCGTGGCGGTTTCGGAGGGAGACGTCAAGCTGGGCGGGAGCCTGCGCACCTGGGCCGAGCGCGAGGCCGCGTACAACGCCGCGTGGTCCGCGCCCGGGGTGATTTCAGTGGACAACAATATCCGGGTCGATCTTTGAGCCGGACGCGCGATACCCGGCGACCAGGGTCTTGCCCTGGCCGCCCGCGCGGCGTGATCATATCGGCGAACTGGCCGAGGGAAGGGCTCAGTACTCCTCACCGAACATGGCGCTCCCTCGTGCGGCTCCCTCGGCCGACATGGAAGGAGCGCGCTCCAGGGCAATCATGCAGTCGGTGGTGAGCAACAAAGATGCGATGGAAATGGCATTTTGCAGCGCAGTGCGCACGACCTTGACGGGGTCGATGACCCCCAGTTCCAACATGTCGCCATAGCGCTCGCCGCCGGCATCGTAGCCAAGCGTTCCAGAGCCCTCGCATACACGGTGGACCACCGCGTCGGCGTCCGCTCCGGCATTGGCGACGATCTGCCGCATGGGCGCGGCCAGCGCAGCGTGGACAATTCGCGCACCGGCAGCCTGCTCCGGATTGGGTGCCTGCCACGCCTGCAACGCGGTACGGGCACGTATTAGCGCCACGCCTCCGCCGGCAACGATGCCTTCGTCCACGGCGGCCCGGGTCGCATGCATGGCATCCTGGAACCGGTTCTTGCGCTCGTGCAGTGCGCTCTCCGTCGCTGCGCCGACCTTGATGACCGCGACTCCGCCGGTCAGCCGCGCGATGCGTCGCAACAGTCCTTCACGCTCGTAGTCCGAACGGGCCTCGGAGAGCCGGCCGCGCAGGGCGGTGATCCGCCCTTGCACGCGGCCCGCGTCGGCACCGGAGCCAATAAGGGTGGTGGCATCCTTGCTGATCTCCACTCGCCTGGCCTCGCCCAACTGCTCGAGGCCGACATGCTCAAGGGACGTGCCGGTCTGGGGCGAGACCACAGTTGCGCCGGTGAGGGCCGCAAGATCGGCTAGCTGCTCGGTACGCGAGTCGCCGAAGCCGGGTGACTTCACCGCGCAACTCTTCAGTGCGCCCCGCAGGTTGTTGACCACCAGGGTGGCGAGCGCTTCGCCTTCTACATCGTTGGCAATGACCAGCAGTGCCCTTCCCGCCCGGGTGACGGCTTCCAGGATTGGAAGCAATTGTGCGATCGACGAGATGCTCGCGTCGCAGAGCAGCACTAGCGGTGATTCGAGGACGACGGCGCGACTCTCGGTGGTCGCGAACAGCGGCGACAGGTAGCCGCGGTCGATGAGTGCCCCTTCGGTGATGTCCAGCTCGTCGTCGAGCTTGGATCCGTCCTCGACGCTGATTGCCCCATCCTTGCCGACGTGTTCGACGGCCTGGGCGACCAGTGCTCCGACGGTGTGGTCGCCGCTGGCCGAGATGGTCGCAATCTGGCGCATTTCCTCGGTACTGCCGCACGGTTTCGCATTCGCGAGCAGGTACTCCGAAATCACCTTGCCGGCAGCTTCGATCCCCCGCTTGAGTTGCATGGGGTCGTGACCAGCCTCGACGTACTTGACACCCTCCGCCACGATCGCGTGGGCCAGCGTCGTAGCCGTGGTGGTCCCATCGCCGGCGATTTCGCTGGTGCGCACCGCCGCTTCGCAAAGCAGTCGGGCGCCCATATCGGCGAAGGGGTCCGGCAGCGATACCGACTTGGCCACGACCACGCCCGAGTTGGCCACCAGGGGCACCATGCCGTGGCGCTCCACGATGACATTGCGGCCGCCCGGTCCCAGCGTCACCTTGACGGCCCGCGCCAGCAGTTCCACACCATGAAGCATCATGCGCCTTGCGCTCTGATGGAAGATGAGAGATTTATCGGACATCGTGACTCCGCCTTAATTGCCCAGAGTTGTTGCTCATCGCTCTACCGTAGGCGCCAAGGCGGTGAGCTTCTTGATGCAACGCAAGAGATCAACGGCTCATCGATGCCAGGCGTGCCGGGGCGGTCAGCTTTGCGCCTCTGCTCGCACATGCCATTGCCACAGGAGCAGGGCGCTACCCGCCATGCCGCCAAGGTGCGCGAAGTGCGCGATACCGGTACGGGTATCGGACAGCCCGAGAAATAGTTCCAGCACGGCGTATACCGTTGCGAAAAGCCATGCCGGCATGGGAATCGGCGGGAACAGCAGGACCACGATCCGTCGCGGGAAGAGTCGCGCATAGGCGAGCAGCAAGCCGAACACGGCGCCCGATGCGCCGATTGTCGGCATGTGTGCCGGGGCGATGTAGCCCAGAACGGTCAGTTGGGTCAGCCCCGCGCTGACCAGGCTGGCCAGATAGATGGCGAGCATCCGGCCCGGACCCAGGCAGCCTTCGACGCTCCGACCGAACATCAGCACTCCGAGCATGTTGAACGCCAGATGGGCCGGATTGGCATGCAGGAAGCCATAGGTCAGCAATTGCCAGGGTGCAAAGCCAATGCCGCCGTCCGCGTCGACGTTGGCATGGGGCGGCCACAGGGCGAACTCCATGGTCAGCGCCCCGTCTGTCAGCACCTCACCAACGAATGCAACGATGTTCAGAAAGATCAACAGCGACGTCACGCCTTGTCCGACACTGGGTTGTGATCGCTTGAAACATAGGAAAGCCGTGGCGACGCTGATTGTTCCGTATCAACGGACGTGCAAATGCAAAGGTGCTGGTTTTGTGCTCCGCGAGCCCTTGGCGAGCGGCAGGGAATTGGGCGTCTGCATCTCCCTTGATCCAGCTTAAGTCTTAGTCCCGCCGCTCGCATAGCTTAGTTCTGTGTGCCCGGCGAATGTCGTCGTGGCGACTGCCAAGACGAGCGAATTCCGCTACGCATGGCGCATTCCGAGGCGGGCGCGGCCTGCCACGTAGCTGCAGATTGTCCTGATTCGAGGAGTCCCACATGAAAGTCCGAGCCCAGTCCGTCAAGGTCCGTCCCGTGCGCTGGATCCCATTTCCGGTGGAGCACATTCCGGACCGCTACAAGCAACCCTCCGCAGCGCCGAGACTTGCGACATGCCCAGTCTGCCACGCCGTCTTCATGCGGGGGCACTGGCAATGGCGTGCGGTACCGCCGGGGGCGGCGCGCCTCGTGTGCTCGGCGTGCGCGCGCATCGCGGACGGAGTACCGGCTGCGCGGGTAGTACTCGGTGGCGGCTTCGAGACCGCGCATCGCAAGGAGATCCTGGCGCTTGTCCGGCACCGTGAAGCGCAACTACGTGCGCAGCATCCTATGGAGCGTGTGATGTCCATGGACTCGGATGAGCAGGGCACGGTCATCGTCACGACGGGCGTCCATATGGCACGAGATATCGGCAATGCCGTACATCATGCATACCATGGCAAGCTTGCGATCGACTATGACAATGCGGAAACCGAATTGCGTGTGAGCTGGCACAGAGATTGACCCTGGGCACCGACAAGAAAGGGGGGCGCAAATGAAACTTATCGCGTCGGAACCGGTATTGATCCACGCAGACGACGTGGCGCTGCAGGGAGACCTGGCCATGCCCGAAGCACCAATCGGACTTGTCCTGTTCGCGCACGGGAGTGGCAGTTCCCGTCACAGCCCGCGCAATCGCCTGGTCGCTTCCATGCTGAATGACGCGGACATCGGCACGTTGCTGTTTGACCTGCTGACCCCCGATGAAGATGTTGGCCTCAGGCGCCGATTCGACATCGCATTGCTGAGCGACAGGCTGAGGGCGGCGACACAGTCCGTGAAAAGTCTGGCGCGGCAGCGCAGCCTTCGGCTGGGCTACTTTGGTGCCAGCACCGGTGCTGCCGCGGCCGTACGAGCCGCAGCCGACCCGCCGGCGCGCATGCACATTGACGCTGTGATGTCCAGGGGCGGACGTGTGGATCTGGCTGGCCATGAGGCGCTCTCCCGGTTGGCCTCCCCACTGCTCATGATCGTCGGTGAAGCCGACCCTGTCGTGGTGAACCTCAGCGCCCGTGCGGCGGCATGGATGACGTGCGAGAAGCGGCTGGAGGTGATTCCCGGTGCGACGCATCTGTTCGAAGAGCCCGGCGCGATGGAGCTGGTGGCCAGGCTTGCCAGCAACTGGTTCCGGGACCACCTTGCCGGCGGCGCCGAAGGGAAGGCAGGGTAGCGGGATCGCCGCCCGACAAGTCTTGGCTGCTGACAGGCGACATTCGCTAGCCGCGGCAGCCCGTGAGAACGGGGCAGTCGGGTTGGCCTGGTGGCGCGGTACCTGCCCTATATGCGGCAGGACAAGGTCTTTTCTCCGGGGGCGATCGTTTCCCCCCACCACTTCGCGGCATTGCTTTCTGACCAATTCGACTGGCTGGTAACCGTCGACCCGCACCTGAACCGGATCGCAAATCTGTCGGACATCTTTTCCATTCCGGCGGTTGCAGTCCATGCCCAAGGAGAACGATTCATGCAAACGCTGACAAGACGGGAACTGGCGGCACTCGTCGCGCAATTGGAAGCTGATGAGGCGCGAATTCGGGCTGCCGTCGGAGCGGCGGATACGCCGCTTGCGTCACCGAAGCAGCCTGAGGCGCAAGACCAGGTCGATCACGCTGACGACGAAGCCATGCAGCAGCAGGATGACGCGATGCTGAATCATTACCGTGCGGAACTTGCGGACATCCAGGCTGCCAGGGTTCGCATGAAAGATGGGCAATACGGCATTTGCACCGAATGCCAGCAGACAATACCGTATTCGCGCCTCCAGGCCTACCCGACCGCCAACCGCTGCATGGCCTGCCAACGCCGCCATGAGCGGCCGTTCGCACGCGTTTAGGAGGGTGTATGCGCGAGCTGTCCGGCCGGCTACGCCAAGTTCGCTGCTCTAATCGTGGCCAAGATCCATGCCAAAGCCGCCGGCCAGTTCGCAGTCGATGGCGCCGGCTGCGTAGGCAAACAGCCAGTCCTCGGCGTCCTGCGACGTCGCCGGCGAATGCAGCCAGTCTGGCGTGAAGCACACGCCGACATCCAAGCTTGCCCCGGTGATCCTGACACGGCCGTTCGACTTGCCCGGCGCATTGGTTTCGGGCACGAATAGCACAATTTGGAATCCCTTGTACGACCGCACTTTTTCTAGCATTTGATCTCCCTGGAACGATGAATGCCCGAAACGCGGCACAAGTCACGCTGAGACCGGTTTCTGGCACCGCAATCGCGGCCTTACCGGAAGAGGAGCCGGGGTGCGTTTGAATGCTTGCGCCCTTTGCTTGCTGACCGGTAAAGCCGGTGTTCAGGAAAGATCGTACTCCCGCATCATTTCTGCGGTAACCGCCTTGACCACGGCCTGGCATGCGGGCGCTACGCCAGGAAAGGCTTCGATGCGCCAGTTGCATCCGTTATTTGTCCGGGGGTCCGCAGCAATCGGGACCGGGATATCGCAATCGCGGCATGCGTCGCCAAGGTCGGCCTGTTCCTGCAGACGGCGCAGGATTTCATTGCGGATCTGTTCCGGGCTGCCAGTATGCTTGATCATTTCAGTGTCTCCTCGAGGTAGAGGTGCCATCCAGGCCCGGTTGAGGCTCAGGTCGGCGCGTTGATATGCGCGGCTGCTCTGCCCACGGTCTGGGAGAGGATCGGCTCCTCGTCTTCATTTAGCGACATATGCTCGGCGAGCCGCGTCGGCTGAGGCCAGCCGCGCACGACAGTACCCAGGCCCGCTGAGGCGCAGTACAGGTAAACGTTCTCCGCCTAAAATGTAGGCCGCAGGAGCGGCTAGGGCTTGCGCTCCGTCAAACGGGGCGGGTAAGAATGGCATTGATCCGAGCCGGCGTGCCAAAACCATCTTCGAAGCGGGCGCTCGGCTGACCACGATGAAACTCAGCAATCCGTAGCGCGAGGGCATCCATATTCGCGGGATATAGCCGCTTTTCCCCAAGCATCTCGAAAAACAAGTCGCGCTGTGCGAAACGACGCATCTTGACAGCGTATTCGACCGGCGCACCGTTGCCTTCCATTTGAATGACGCCTCCCATGCCGCATCATCCATAAGGACTCCCAGCGCGGATAGAGGTAGTGTCCGTCGGGCGCAAGCTCCGGGCGCTTCCACCAGAGAAGTCGCCAGTGTACCGGCTGGGTTACCAGGCCCCGGCCGTGCTTTCATGGACAGTCCGTTCATGCACGCCAAGAAGAACGCCGATGATCGCATTCATCGCGCGCCATGGGTGGCACACCAGCGCCTCGACTTGCTGGCTGCGGCCCTCACCAAACAGACACCACGTACAGAAGTGCTCGCAGTTGTTCGTGAGAAGGCGGTAGTCGTCCTCACCAATTCGCGACTTCGCCCGGCGCACGACCTCTGCTCCAATGTAGCGTGCCGCCGTTCCCGTTTCGACGCTGAAGCCAAAACCACTGGCAAAGTCTGCCAGGGAAGTCGTCTCGACCGGGCCGCAGCGCAGGAATTCCTTGAATCCGACATAGTGCACAACCTCTCCGTTACCGGCGTAGATGCCGTGGTGAACGTAACCCCGGCGATGCGTTACAAGGTGCGCGCCCGGGAAAAGTGCTTCTGCCGTGGCGGCGAGGTCGTGTACGGATTCGATGCATTGTCGATCATCGTTCATGGCACGCCCCTTCACTGTTGCCAATGCGCGCGGCAAGCTACCTGGTCTGCCGTGCGGTCCTGACCCGGCACGCCGGCCGCGGACTGCTGGCGTGCTTGACTGGAGTATGGGTTTTGCGCCATTTCATCGAAATCAGCCTTGGACGAGATTGCTGTCCGACTCAGGAGGTTGCCGGTGTACGCATCAGATAACGCGCATCGTCGGAAGAAGATGACTCGCTGTCAGGGGAATCTGACATGCCCCGAGCGACAAGTAGCCATTGCGGAGTCGAGCCGAGCCGCAGTCCGCCGGCCGGGCGAGACCAGGGTGCCGGGTTCGCGCCGCGGATTGCGTCGTTGATCCACAGCAAGAAGCAAGCGGCAGCGCCAGCTAGGCTGAAAAGCAGGAGATGGATCTCCTGTTGCCACTTGATGATAGAGAAGGTGTTCGATGCGGACATTCATTGCGGCTTGCTGCCTGATGCTGTCAGCCACTGTGCTAGGCACTACCAGTGTGCCAATGGCCGCTCTCCAAGAAAGCGCGCTGGAGTTCAGGCAGCTCAATGGCATCTCCTCTGTCACCGGCGGGATTGGCAGCGATGAAGCCGCTGCTATGCGTCGAGTGGCAAGGCAGTTCAATGTCCGCATGCATTTTGTCGACAGCACGGACAGCAGCGCCTTGTCGGATGTCACAGTAACGCTGTTCAATGCGCGGCGTGAGATTGTGTTGCTCGTGCTCAGTGAAGGGCCGTACCTGTACATGAACCTGCCACGCGGTAACTATCGGGCCGTGGTCAGGTATGGTGGGGTCATTGTCAGTCAGAGCATTACCGTGAATGGGAGTAGTGCCGGCGTCGATCTTCTGCTGCGTTTTCCTACAATTCCGGCTGGAACTGATGAGTTAATCGCCGGGTAGGTGAGCGTCTTTGGCCAGACAGGCTTCGCCGCCATGCCGTTCGGGATGCATTGTTCTTGTGCAGGAAAGCGTTTCACCCTGTCTGGCCTGGGGATGAAGGCCCCAGCTATCCCGACTGCCCCCCGAAGCCGCATACCATCCTTCCTGGCTGCCCGACCGCCGGCGGTCATCTCACACCTAAAAGGCGCCGAGAGTCTATGCACATCCTAAATTGAGGAGCGCGCGGTCGCCAATACGCGTCGCGCTCCAAGACGCTGCAAACGACATACAACCCATCTAGGCTATCTAGAATAAAAGGCCGAACAAGTACTTTAGGAGTTCTTCCAGGGGCATCATGGTCAATGCCAGCGGGACAATCGGAATGAGCACGGCCGCGGCGAGTTGAACGATGGCATCCCTGGTGATGGGCGCAAGGCGCATGCCGCGCACCACTTCATAGCTATTGCCCAGGTCGGCGAGCGACTGGATGTCGCCACTTCCTACCAGGGGCTCGTCCGCAGGGCCACCGCCACGCAGCCATTTGACGTCAAACTCGCGGACATACCGTTCCGCCAAAGTGCCATATTCGCTCAGGCCTTTACGCTTGGCCTGGGCAAGCTGGGGCGCGAATACCAGCAACGGGCCGAACACCACGGCAAGCAGGAAGGCAGCCATCATGCCGATCTCCGCCTTGAACTCTGGCAGTGCGGCCTTCAGAAAGAAGATGCGGTTAGCCAGATTGGCGGCCGCCATCACGCCATGCGCGGCAAGAAGCAACGCGAACGCATAGACTGTATTGGCGAGGAAGCCAAGGCCGCCGACACGATCCGGGTGCGTCGGGATAAGGCTGAGCCTGATCCGGGACACCTGCCAGAGAAACCGCATCCAGATGAATAGCCGGAAATACCATCGGATCAACAGGAACTGGAAAATCGGCAGGCTTACGTAGCCGTACCAGATTCCGGCTAGCGAGAGCCTTGAATGTCCCCCTGCGGGCGTCGCATACCACGTGGCCGCCTGGAGCGCAGTATAGTGACGCCAGACGACGAGCACGCCGACGCCATATACAAAGAGCACGAGCAGGGCTTCGGCGAAGACGGAGTTGCGCAGCCGATAGGCAGCGCCAATGGCAGCGTCAAATTGCTCCATGGCCGACTCCGGAATCAGATTCCGCTCCAGGAAGGAATTTGCGATACCACGTAGGCGCTGATGTACGACCAGTTCTGCGGCGATCAGCAAAGGCACCGCTACCAGAAAGCGGAGGTGGACCTCTATGTCCATCAGGAATGGCACCGTCGCGTTTTTGCTCAGCAGGGTCCCTTCAAATGCGGAAAGCAGGAGGAGCGGGAGCCACGCCAGAAGAGAAATGAAGAGGATGCGTTGGCGTGCCAGGAGTAGCGCATCGTCGGACAAGTGTGCCCGAAGCAGGAGTTGATAGAGGGGCCCGCCGAGGACGAGCGAGAAGTCCTGCTGATTTTGTAGGGTATCTTCGCCGGAAACGGACGGGGCACGCAGTCGTTTAACCCTGAGGCTACGAGAGCTAATCATTTTGCTTCACCAGTTGTACCGAACTCAGGATGGGCTTGGGAAGCGGCGGCAAGAGAGCGCATGCCTTGCCGACGTCTACTCGAGTACTGTTCATGCTGAACCGCTTCAGTGGCTAGCCTGGAGCATGCTGTTTGCGCGAGGACTCAATCGCGAATATGACAAGCATCCCGCCCAGAATCGAGGCTTCTTCAGAAGAAAGAGAGAGCCGAGCAGGGCTCGGTCAACCGAATACAGTCGCGAGACAGTCGTAGGCGTAATGGACGTGACATGGTCATGACAATGCTCCGAGATCAATAGGGCTGGTTAGTACGATGCTTTAAACAAGGCAGCCCCCGATGTCTGCGATTTGATTGTTGGAAATTTCGCGAGCGTCAGGGCAGGGCGCATGCCAAGGGACGAGCTCGCAATTCGGTGCACAACCATCATCGCCCTGAGTTCACACTGGAACTCCAGCTCAGGGCCTCGTTGCTGTAGATCAACGATTGGTACGATGGATGGCCGACCTGTATGGGCAACAATCAGGCGCCATAGCTCCATCTGCTCTGCCGTCACCGGTTTCACCCCGGCATCGCCCTGCGGCGATGATCCAGTTGTGCAGTGTCTGCTCTTACATGTCCAACTCGGGGGCCACGGCGCTCACTCCCGGGGCGGGATCTAACTTCTGTTGGCACTTACCGTCAAGGGCGTAGCGTTGCTCATCGGTCAGATTCGACGCGGTTGTTCCCACTCTGCCCATGTGAATCAATCGAAATCGCTGTAGTCAAAAACAGAAACGACAAACGCCAACGAGAGTATGGTTGCCAACATAGCTTGCTTCCTATTCCTTTGCGCTCAGCTCCCTACTGGTTCGGACTACCGCCAGCCGCCGATGCGCGGATACATCTCGAAGGCTCGCACGTCGTCGCAGCACGCTTCTCAGATCCCACCGACCATGGCCTTTGGATTTATTCGTGATCCTGAAGCGTAGCCCACCGAAGTCCGTGTCCTCAAACTGCCCGTAGACCGCGTTGAAACAGGCTTGCGATCTGGAAGACGTCCGCCATAAGGCTTTCCAAGCACCGACAAATGCGTTCAAGCTCGCCGCGGCTTGGCCCCTGTACGAACTCTAGGCCGCGAGCCAACCTTCAATTTGATCCAGCGCAGGGACGGTGAAGCTACGAGCGTCGTCCTGCTCGCTATCCGGCAGCGACGTTAACAATGACGGAAAAAAGAGCGGCGGAAGCGATCCGGAAAGACGGACGGGCGAGGTCGCATTTATTGAATTACAATGCGCACATGTCACGTGCAATCCCGAGTGCCTCGTTTCGGGGCGCGGTGTTAGTACTTTTTGTACTGACGCAACTGCTGACCCCGCTCCTGCACGGCCATTTCGGAACTCCGAAACAGACTGGGCTGCATATGCACGCTGGACTACCTGCCGAAACTGATTCGCATTTCCGTGCCGCTGCCCATGCCGGTTCGTCGCTGGCGAGCGGGGACGCGTTCGAAGTGGATGTCGAATCCGGGATCGGACCGCTGGCGTTGGCCGCGCCGCTCCAGCCAGGGGTACTCCCCGGAGTGTCGATCCTGACGCTCGTGTTGCTGGCGGCGCTTGCCAGTGGTTCCACGCGACGGTCTCCGTTCCCTCCCGCCCCCGTCCCGCGCTGGCGCTACGGCTTCAGTCACCCGCCCCCCGCCCAGGCACCTCCGCAGTTCTCCTGATTCCCGTCATCCGGCGTCTCGCCGGTATTCGTGCACGTGCTTCCGTCTGTGGAGGGCGGGCTCTGTCCTGCATGTTGGAGTCAGGGATGTCATTCAGATACCCTTACAGTGTCCGTGCGTGGATCGCATTGACCTGCTTGTCGTTTTCGCACGACGGCGCGGCACAACCGGCACCGGTGGTGCACGGGACCAAGGCTGCTGCAGCGCATTGCGGAGCGTACGCATGGCATTCTCTATTTGCTGATGTTCGCCATGCCGGTCCTGGGCGTGCTGGCGGTGGCGTGGGCCGGAGAGCCCTTCGAGGCATTCGGCATGACGTGGCCCCTTTTTCTCGGTCAGCATGACGGGTTCGCTCACCTCGCCAAGGACATCCACGAATCCGGTGCGACCCTCGTTTATATTTTCGTCGGGTTGCATGCCGCCGCCGCGCTCTGGCACGAGTTTGTCATGAAGGGCGGCGTCCTGCGCCGCATGTCGTAGAGGGGGTTTGGAATGCGCCTGCCCACTGAGCGGCTTAACAGCGTTCTCCTTGCCGTCTCCGCCGTGACATTGGCGGGAGGCCTTGTTGCGCGCCAAGTGCAAGGCGAGACGCTGGCCCAGTGGCTCTGGATAGCCGGAACATTGCCTAATGCGATTGCACTGGCAATTTCGAGTGCTGCCGCCGCGATCCGGCGGCAATCCGGCATCGATGCGCTGGCGTTACTATCGATCGTGGTCGCGCTGTTCTTCGGAGAGTTTCTCGTGGCTGCGGTCGTATCACTGATGCTGGCGAGCGGCCGCGCACTTGAGGACTACGCGCAATCCCGCGCCCGGCGGGAGATGACTGCTCTGCTGAGTCACGCTCCCAGGCGGGCCAACCGGCTGGAGGGCGACCAATGGAAGCAGGTCGATGTTTCAGCAGTCCGTCCCGGGGACCGCTTGATGGTGCGGCACGCGGAGGTGGTGCCCGTGGACGGTGCCCTGATGATGCCTGCGGAACTGGACGAGTCCGCGCTGACGGGTGAGTCCGCCATCCGGCAGCGTGTTGCGGGCGAGTCGATCCAGAGCGGCACGCTGAATGCCGGCTCCGCGCTGGAAATGGTGGCGGCCGCCACGGAGGCGGAAAGCACGTTTGCTGGCATCGTACGCATGGTCGCCGCCGCGCAGGCCGAGCGGAGTCCTTCGGCGCGGCTCGCCGACAGGTATGCCTTGCAGTTCATGGGACTCACCCTGCTGCTTGCCGGTGCAAGCTGGCTGTGGAGCGGTGAGCCAATACGCATTCTTGCGATCCTAGTGGTTGCGACGCCGTGTCCGCTCATCCTCGCAGTGCCTGTGGCGATTGTTTCGGGAATGTCGCGTTGCGCGAGGCGCGGCGTACTCGTCAAGGGCGGCGGCGCGCTGGAAGGGCTCGCCAAAGCCGATACGTTGTTCTTCGACAAGACCGGCACGCTCACGGGAGGAGTCGCTAGGCTGGTCGGCATCGAATGTGCGCAGGGCTACCTGCCGGAGACAGTGCTCGCCACTGCCGCCTCCCTGGCCCAGGCGTCGAACCATGTCATCTCGGATGCCGTGACGATGACCGCGCGCAAGCGCGGCATGGACCTGCTCGCGCCTTCCGACGTGCAGGAAAGCCCTGGCGCGGGCGTGCAGGGAGTGGTAGGGGGGAAGGTCGTCAGGCTCGGCTCGCTTGCGTACGCCGTGGGCAACAGTGATGTGACAGAGTGGGCGCAGGACGTCATCCGGCGTGTCCGGATCAGTGGGGTATCGACCGTGTTCGTAAGCATCGACGGTTATCTCGCTGGCGTGATCGAGCTTGCCGACAGTATCCGCCTGGAAACTCCGCGCGCGCTTCGCCTGCTCCGCAAGGAGGGCGTCACGCGCCAGGCAATGCTCACGGGAGACCGCGCGGATATCGCGGAGGCGGTCGGTGCTATGCTCGGCGTGGTCGAAATCCATGCAGAGCAGTCTCCCGGCGACAAGCTGGCAACGATACATTGCGCACGCCGGAAGGGCACCGTGATCATGGTCGGGGATGGCGTCAATGACGCACCCGCGCTGGCCGCAGCGGATATCGGCGTTGCGATGGGGGCATGTGGCGCGGCTGCCTCCTCGGAGGCAGCGGACGTGGTACTGCTTGTGGACCGGCTCGATCGCCTCGTCGATGCCGTGCGAATTGCGCGCCGCACCCGCCGCATCGCGATCCTGAGCGTGGAGATGGGGATGACGCTGTCGGTTGCCGCAATGCTCGCGGCAGGACTGGGTTTCTTGCCACCTCTGGCGGGCGCGATCCTGCAGGAGGGGATCGATATCCTTGCAATAGCCAATGCGCTGCGTGCTTTGCGGGCGGATTCCCGGGAGCAGCAGGGCCGCCTGGATGAGGCGGATGTGGCGCGCCTCAAAGCCGAGCATGCCGCGCTCGAGCCCATCATGAGCAGGATACGCTCCGTGGCGGACATGCTGCCCCAAATGCAAGGGCGCACAGCACACGCCGAGCTAGAGGCGTTGAACCGCTGGCTGACGAAGGTCCTGGTGCCGCACGAGCGTAGCGACGATATGCACCTTTATCCGGACGTGGCACGTTTGCTCGGCGGGGATGATCCCATGGCGGCCATGAGCGGGATGCATCGCGAAATCTTCCGGCTCACGACCGTTTTGGACAGAACCATTGCTCAACTGCCATCGGAGGGGCCGGACTGGCGTACGGTGCAGGAGTTACAACGTTTGCTGTATGGTCTGGACGCCATCCTTCGACTGCATTGTGCGCAGGAGGACGAATTGTTTCATGTACTTGGGAAGGAAAGATAACGACCCCGCGCAGCTATCCAATTTTCGTCCGAATCGATTTGCGGATTCAACCGGTAGCAGACACGGCTCTCCAGGCCGGCGGTGAGTTTCGGATGCCGCCGCAGCTTCCCGCATATGCACAACATACCCCAGGGAAGGCACCATAGTCTCACGACTGTTCGCCAGCCTCACTCAATGGGAAAGGTACCACGGTGCCTCCTCTCATTCCCATGGGCTCAATGCAAGAGTATTACTGTGCCGGCTTGTCGCTACGGACCTTAAGGTTAGCCCGCAGTGGCTCGCTCATCGGCATACTCAAGTTCACGCCGGCCGGTGGTATCGGCGATTCAAACCACTTCCGATAGAGCCGGGTAAATTCCCCGGATTTCATCAGTCGCGTGAGGGTTCCATCCACCAGCTTCTTGAACTCTGGGTCGTCCTTACGGATCATGCAGGCGTATGGTTCGACCTGAAGGGTGTCCCCTACGATTTCAAGCGAATTAGGGTTTTTAGAATTGGCGCGCAAGCCAAACAGCAAAACATCATCCAGGGCCAGTGCTGACGCGCGATCGCCTTCCAAGAACTGCAGAGACTCCGCATAGTCCTTGCCGGAAACCATCCGGACATCGATATTGTTGTCGGCGCTATACTTCTTCATCACCTTTTCATTCGTGCTGCCGGCCGCGCTCGCCACGGTCTTCTTCGACAAATCTGCATAGCTGCCTATGCCAGAATCGCGCTTGACCAGAAGACGCGTTCCTGCGTAGAAGAAATTGATCGAGAATGCCACTTCCTTGCCACGTGCGCTGGTATTGGTAGTTGAGCCACACTCCAGATCGTAGGTACCATTAACCAGTAGCGGAATACGATTCTGTCCGGTTACAGGGATGTATTCAACTTTGAGGGTAGGCTTCTTCAGCTGGCTTCGCACATCGTCAATGATGGCTTGCGTCAGGTCGACAGAGAAGCCGACGGCTTTATGCGGGCCAAGCAGATAGCTGAATGGAACCGCCGCCTCGCGATAAGCGACTGTGATCTTGCCTGTCGCAGCGACCTTTTCCAGTGTTTGGGCGCAGATATTTGCTGCGGCGACCGCCAAGCTAGCCACGATGACGGTAGGAACGATTGTGCGAATTGTTTTCATTCTTGCTCTCCACGCGCGTCTGGAACATCGTTGGGCGACACTGGCTTGTGACCCGCAACGTGTAGCCGCCACGGATCTCTGATGTGAATCTAGGTGCTATCTCGAAAGTACGATTGACATAGGTCAATGGGGGGCGATGCGGCAGGGCCGAGCTCAATCGGCGCGGAGCCGTCTTCATTCCCCTTGTCGTTTGCAGTGAGCGTTCCCATCGCGCAATCAATCTTCCAGTTCGTTCACTCGGAAGGTGAAGGTCATATCCTGCGCTGCGCGACCAACGTTGATGGTCCGCTCCTGGACGTTGTCCTGATAGGCCAGAGCGAGGAGATAGCGGCCGGGCGGCATCTTCATATACAGCAGCGGACCTTCGGTCACCAGCCGCAGCACTCGTTCGTTTTTTTTGTTGAGCACCACGACCTTGACGTCGGAAAGCGAGGTGCCATCCGACTGGTCCTGAAAACGGATCCGGACATTGAAGCGCGGCGCCAGCGCGCGCATGCGGCTGACGTCGTCCGTGCCGACTCCCCCTGAAACATAGAGGATGCCCGCCGACTCGCGGACCTCCGGCACGTCCAGCAGCGGGCGTGGCTGCCCGTGGGACAGGGTCATGGCGGCGGCCAGGGCCAGGGTGATCATCTTGCGGAACTTGTCTGGGTACATGGGGTGGCTCTCCTCAGCGGGTCGCGACCAGAATCCTTTGGTACATGCTCGCAACCTCGCGTTCGGCGGTGAGGGGCGGCATAGTGCCATTCCTTGACTGGAGGGTAGATCGCGCACGCCCGGCGGGCTTGACACACCTCAAGTGCCTGGATTGGACCCAGGAGCGACAGCGCGACCCAGCTCCAGACGGATGCGGACGGCATCCGCGCCTGCCTCGGCGCTCACGGAAAAGCCCGCGCGGCGGGCTAGGTCCAGCATGGGGCGATTACCGGACAGCACATGGCCCTCCAGCGTCCGAGTGCCGCGAGCACGGCACGTGGCGATGAGTCGCTGCAGGAGCAACGTCCCGAGTCCCTTGCCTTGGCAGTCGGAACGGACCACCACGCCGAGTTCGGCGACGGCATTGTCCGGATCTGCCGCGGCGCGCACTTCACCGAGGATGTGCGGGCCACCCTCATGACCATCGGCCACCGCCACTAAAGACATCTCGCGCGCATAGTCGATCTGGGTCATGCGGGCCAGCCTGGGATGGCCGGGGTCGCGGAAGCTGCAGAAGTAGCGCGTGTGGATGTCATCGGACGTGAGCTGTTCAAAGAATGCTCGCATGGCGGGCTCGTCTTCCGGGCGGATGGGACGCAGCATCAAGGGTGTGCCGTTCCATGTGATGCGTTCTTCCAGCTCCTTGGGGTAGGGCAGGATGGCGAGCCGGTCCTGCGCGGCACCCTGTGCCATGTGGATGCCGATGCGGGCGTCCAGCGCAAGCACGCCGGCCGGGCCGGCCAGCAGCGGGTTGATGTCGAGTTCGGCGATTTCCGGCACGTCGCACACCAGTGCCGACACGCGCACCAGGGCAGCATTCAATGCCTCCAGATCGGCCGAAGGCTTGTCGCGGTAGCCGGCGAGCAGGCACGCCACCCGCGTACGTTGCACCAGCTCGGCGGCCAGGACGGTATTCAGTGGTGGCAGGCCGATGGCGTGGTCACGAATCTGGGACACGGCCGTACCGCCATGGCCGAACAGGATGACCGGACCGAATACGGGATCGGCAACCATGCCCACGATCAGTTCGATGCCCGCGTTACGGTTCGCCATGGGCTGGACGGTGAAGCCTGCGAGGCGCGCCGTCGGGCGTAGGCAGCTGATTCTCGCCGACATGGTCCGTGCGGCGGCCCGCACGGCGGCAGCGTCGGGCAAGTCCAGCAGGACGCCGCCCACGTCAGACTTGTGCGTGATGTCCGGAGAGTCGATCTTGAGTGCAACTGGAAAACCCAGGGAAATGGCCAGCGCGGCGGCACCGTCGGCGTCTGGCGCAACCAGCGTCTGGACTATGGGAATGCCATAGGCGGCCAGAATCGCTTTGCTTTCCTGCTCCGACAGCATGGCTCGCCCTTGCGCTAGCGCAGTGTCGACGATGTCACGGACCCGCTGGCGGTCGGGCTGGAAGTCATCTGTCACGGATGGCGGTGTCTGCATCAGCAATTGCTGGTTGCGCCTGTACTCGGCTGCCTGCAGGAAGCCCATCACTGCCTGCTCCGGCGTGTCATAAGTCGGGATGCCGGCGTGCCTGCAAAGCTGGCGCGCACGTACTACGGAATCACCCCCCAGCCAACTGGTGAATAGCGGCAGGTCGTCTTCCTGGCTGGCTGAAACGACCGCGGTGGCGATTTCGTCGCTTGGGACGATCGCTGTCGGCGCATGCAGCAGCAGCACCGCGTCGGCCTCGGTCGCGCGGCTGAGCGCATCGCATGCGTGCAGGTATCGGGTCACCGGCGCATCGCCGATGATGTCAATAGGGTTAGCGCGGGACCACGTTGGCGGCAGCCCGCCGTCGAGTACGGCCAGCCTGTCGGCGGTCAAGGTGGCCAGCTTGCCGCCGAGCCCAATCAGCGCATCGGTCGCCATGACGCCGGCTCCGCCACCGTTGGTGATGATCGCGAGCCGGTTCCCATAGACCGGCCGGGCCCTGGCCAGCGTTTCCACGGCGTCGAAGAGGTCCTCGGTGGAAGCGACGCGCAGCATGCCGGCGCGGCGGATCGCCGCGTCATAGATGTCGTCGCGACCGGCTAGCGCGCCGGTGTGCGAGGCGGCCGCGCGCGCACCCTCGGGCGCGCGGCCAGCTTTGACGATCACAATGGGCTTGCTGCGAGCTGCCGCACGTGCAGCTGACATGAACCTGCGGCCATTCCGGATGGCTTCCACATAGAGCAGGATCGCCCGCGTGCCGGGGTCGCCCGAGAGGTAATCGAGCACGTCGGCCACATCCACGTCCGCGCTGTCGCCAAGGGAGATGAAGTGCGAGAAACCGATCTGGCGAGGGCGGGCCCAGTCAAGCACCGCGGTGGCCAGCGCGCCGGACTGGGTGGCGAACGCCAGCGTGCCGGGTAGGCCGTCGCCGGGGGCGAAGCTGGCATTCAGGCCGAGGGTAGGCGAGATCAGGCCAATGCAGTTTGGCCCGAGGATGCGCAGCAGGTATGGCCGGGCGGCATCCAACATCTGCTGCCGCAGATCTTCATGTGGCTGTTGCGGCTGATTGGCCAGGACGGCCAGGCCTGTGCTCAGCACGATCGCGGCCCGCGTGCCGCGGCGCCCCAGTGCTTCAATCAGGGCCGGCACGGTGGCTGGCGGTGTGCAGATCACGGCAAGGTCCGGTTGACACGGCAAGGCGTCAACGGCGGGATAGCAGGGCTCGGTCCCGAGCGTGCGATACTTGGGATTCACCGCCAGAACGGCGCCGGCGAAGCCACCGTTGCGCAGATTTGCCAGCACGGTGGCGCCAACGCTATGCGGCCGCTCGGTGGCCCCAATGACGGCCACCGAGCGGGGACGGAACAAGCTCTCGAGGTTTCTGATGCTCATGACGAAGTTCCGCGGGCGCCCTGCAGTCGCGACAACGGGCAACGATTCACCATAGGCACTGGCGCGCGAACAGCCTTGACATGGCGCAAGCGGAAACGTGGGGGCATAAATAATGCGCGGCTGGCGATTTCAAAGTGGCCAGCCTGGATGGATCAACCCGCCGGCTTCCCAGCCAAGCAATTAATTGACGCGTTGCCTATCCGTTAGCCCGCCGTTGCAGACTTGCAGCCGCCCAGCTGTAGCAAATGGGCCGCATGGGTCTGCCACGCTCCGGTCAGTTCCCGCGCGCACCATTTTCACGCATGTTCTCCATCCAACGGGTACATGTTCTTTCGCTGGCAAAGGTAAGCCCATACAGGTTCTCGCGGATTGGCTTGATCCCGGCGAAACTCAGCACACTTCGCTCGAAGCCGCGAACTCCGTATGCGCCAAAGTACCAGCGATACAGCAGCGCCGGCATTCCCATGGTCACGACGATGCGTGCCGAGCGGCCGGCGAGCAATCGTCTGGGGATCCCTTTCTTCTTGTAATCCATGGCAAAGCCGGGCCGAAAGATGTGTTCGAGAAAACCCTTGAACAGCGCCGGCATGGTTCCGTGCCACAGCGGAAACAGAAAGACCCAATGCTCCGCCCAGCGCATGTCCTCCCTTGGCTGCTCCAAAGCGGGAGGCAATATGCCAGTCTCGAACTCAGCCTGCGTGCGAAGAAGCGGGAAGTCGAGCTTCGCCACCTCGATGCGCCGTACGACGTGTCCCGCCGTGGTCGCGCCTTGAGCGTAGGCGTCGGCCAGTGCATGCAGCAAGTGATGGCCCGATGGGTCTGGATGCCCCTGGATGATCACGATACGCTTGGACATGCTGTGGGCCAAGTTGTTGGGGGAGACCAGCCGTACAACGTACTAATGCACGCCGTGCCAGAGCGCTAGCCTAACGGCCAACGGATCGTGTACGAGGGCAGACGGCGTGTCGAAGCGCATCGCTGACCTGTGGACCGGATTGTAGGTGGGCCAGCCGCAATCGCGCCATTGGCGGCGAACGCAACCCAGGGCCTGGTGCATCGCGTCGGCGAGCGACTGTGGCGGTGTCAGGCCAATGCGAGAGCGCATCCCTTACGCCACTCCCGGGTGCTGCGGATTGCGGCCTTCTTAGTCTTTTAATGCTGAACGGTGGGGCAGGATATGGAATACCCTTGAACGCGTACACGCCATCACGCCGGAGGCCTCGCAACTTGCCACGACGGGTTTCGACAATCGCGTACATGGGCGGCTCCCCCAAAAGGCGGGCACTTAGATTGTGAATAGCAATGAAGGGCTGCGCCTGCTTTGCGCTGGATCAAGGGCAAGCAAGTCCTGGAAGTTCCCGCCCCGACATCGGCGGCATTCCAATTGCTTCTCCTGTGGGATCCAGGATCTCATAGGACAGATTCACCGAGTATCGAAGGCGGTTCATTCTGACCTTGTGTCGACGTGGAGGCGGAGACGGTGTCGGCCGCGGGAACGGCGCTGGCCATCCGATTAAGTGTAGCGCCAGAAGCGGACGAGCGGTCCGCGCTAGCGGGCACCGCAGATGCGTGACGCAGCGCCTGCCTGACCAATTTTGTAAGCGGGTTAGGACGGTGTGCATCGCCCCCCTATACTGTTAGGTACAGCGTTTCAGAAGCGAAGTGCTTCTGGTCCGCCTATCACTCGTTTCCGGGCTTTCCCCCTCGATGACGTCTTAGGACTGGTGACTCCTGAAGTCACTCATGGGGATTCCTGGAACATTCATGCAAGATGCCACGCGGCGACCGCCGTTCGCCCAATCCCCCAGTAGCCAGGCAAGCCAGTCTTTCGCCGGGATCGATGCAACCGATGTCTGGCAAGGGCGACTCTTCTCCGCAAGACCGATCGCAAGGTTGGTTTCCGCCTTCGTTGCTGCACTTCCGCGTTTCAGGTTGGCGGAGCCGTGCTCTCATCGTGATGACGATTCCGTAACGATCTCCAGCAATGCGATATGGGTGGAAATGATTTCCCGCCGGCAATGGAAGATCGCTGCCCACAACGGTGACAATTTTTCAACACTGCCGTCACTATGCCAGCCTGGCAGGCGATGAAGGAACATATCGTGCCGAAAGAATCTGCAGAGACCACTTACCGGGCCATACATATCACACGCCTTCTACGCGACTGCCAGGTCGGCAGGCCGCCGAAGGGAAACACCCAGCGATTCGGAGTCATGCGATTGGCAGCGCCCAGATGGCGTCAGGCAATCACGCTGCTGATTGACTGGGATCGCGCCGTCAATGAAGGCTGGCCCGACCTGCGGTCACCGTCCTGCACCCGAACCAGGGCCATCAGGAGCATCGGTCGCAGTAAGCAAGCAAGCATCCGCCGGCTCGTCAGAAATGGAAATTGAGATTGCGTGAGGTAACTTCATGCGTACGCTCCTGTATTTCAGTCTGAGAGACACCGCCACCGCGCAACTGGCACAAGCGCGATTGGGCGATTTGGCCAGTACCCAGGCACTCGTCGCAGGGCCGTGGTTTGTCCAGCGCGACAATCAGCCCGTCGACGGACTGCCGAGGATCGACCTCGGTCAGACCACGTACCGCGAAGAGGCGGCGATCACAGGAATCTTCGTCGGCGCGATCGTCGGCGCGCTTGTCATCTTCAGATACGGCGTTTCCGCCGGCGCCAGTGCCACTGCCGTTGCGTATGTTGGTGCTGTCATGCTTGGCGCCATGATCGGATGGTGGGTCGGCGGATTGGTCGGCGGCAAGATTGGTCGCCTTGCACTGTGGCGGCAGAATGCGCACCTTGCACCGGGCCAATTGCTGATGAGCGTCAGTTGCGATTCGCGATCGAAGGAAGCCCTGAAGCAGCTCATCAACGAACTGGGCGGCGTCGGGGTCGACGAGCATAGCGATCTGATGCCGAATTTCAGATGGCTATGACTGCCGCTTCGGATCGACCGTGTCGATGCGCTCCCGGAAACGTACGTTACGCGGCCTGAACGAGAAGGGGAAGCCCGAACTGCTCCAGGAAGTTTGACGGTCAAATTGCTGGGTGCCTATGGTTGAGCAGCATCGATGCAGCGTTTGATTATGGAGAGGCTAAGGCTCGCGATGACATTGCTAGCCTTGTCGCCGAAAGTAAATCGGACACGTCCCGGCTTATCCGCGTATGCTCGGTGATGAAAGGAGACCAACATGTCTCAGAACAACGCAATCTACAAAGGCTTCCGGGTATCTGCGAGGGTGCGTCACGTACCCGGTGCAGTCCCCGGCGGCGACTTGGTTCAGCCGCGCTTCCTCGCTACCGTAACGATCACACAAGTTAGTACAGGAATGGGTTCTCGCAGACAGTTGCCACCCATGATCCAGCATTTCGCAAGCGCGCCGCATGCTGCCATCGCGCTGGCCTTGTCGTCAGCCAGGGACGCGATCGACGGTATGTCGACGTTCGTCAAGGCGAGGTAGCCCGCGTCGGCCATGCCACAGGCTCAGATCGAAAGAGAAAGGGGAGACATCATGTCAAGACAGATCAAGAACAAGGCCGAACTGCGCGCCATGCTTCGTTCGGAACAGGAAAAATTCTCTGAATGCGAGGGCGCTTGCTTTGGCGACGTGTTCTGGCATGCCGCGGATGCAGGAGGCTGCAACTGGAATCTGTCAACTATGGAGGGCGGCAACAGCGCCGCGTGCCTGGAGGCGATCCGCCCGTTCGCTAGCCAGCTACGCGAGATGTACAACGTGCCGGACGAAGGTAAGTAGCGAGCCTCGGCTGAAGCAATCCACCTGAAACGCGCGTCTTTGCGGCCATAGGGCACACTCCTGCTTTTCGTCAGGAGTATGCGTCTGTAGGTAAGTTTTATTCTGAAGAAGGGTTTCGGCGTCTTCGATCAAAGACCGGCTAGCGACTCACCTGCGACTTGGCCTTCGATAATGTGTTCGCCGTGTTGCATGGCCGCACGCTTCGCTAACCCTAGGTCAGACCAGTGCATATCTGGAACGTGGAACACGCGCGCGCTCGTGCCGCCAGGTGGTTCACCTTCCCGGCAGATGACCACGGACGCACTGTATGAGCGGTCTGGCCGGCGCTCGTGCCATTTGCGAGGTGCGTCGAATTTATAGACCAACGGGTAGATATCAAAGCCCTTGTAGTTTGCTGCTGGATAGTTGTCCATCGTCACTCCAAGTGTGGGCAGGTTCCTGTACGTCGCTTTTCGCGACGTCGTTCGGGTATTCCATCAAGATTTGAGACTATCCACGGTGGCCTTACTTTATGTCTTGTCTGAGTCGCTGCGGAACAACTCATGGAATCGGCTTGTGCCTCTTCAAGGCGACACACGGCTGCGCCTCAAGCCAAGCCATGAATAATATCGACAGCGAGTTTTCCATAGTGGACGGCTGCCTGCTCGGCCGCCGTGCGCGTGTAGTAATCATCCTCTTCGTCGAATGATTCACAAAACATTCGATCGTCCCTGTCCACTGTATAGCGGATGGCCATCATATAGCCCCATTTCGGCCCGGGAGCGCCCGTGCGAATAGAATCACGGGAAGCCTCGAATGCCGCGACATGTATGTACATGCCTCGATATTCCTGGCACAGCCAACTCATTCGTGCCCGCATGGTTGGCGCTCGTCAACCAGCGCATGTCTTAGTTTGTTATGACCATCTTTGCAACGGTACATACCATCACCAGTAATGAGGCGGAGTAGGTGACCGCACTCAGCCAATGGAGCGTTCTGCTCGGCATTTCGCTTCGTCGTCGGTTCCACTCAAGTAACTGCGAGAGGACAAATAAGATAAAACTGGAAGAGTAGACTGCCAACACACGCTTCCCTCCGTAAATGAAAGGCTTTTCTCTACAGTCAGCGGTTCAGCTATCCCGGGTGAGAGAAGGCGGAATAGAAGAGAAGCAGGCTAACCAATGGTGGCTGATGCGTGGATTCGCACGCTTTGCGTTGCGATGCACGGGGTTACCGCGCTCCAGGCATTCGGGATCAAGGATGTACTCGTCTCCGTGGTTGTCTTGCAGCAATCCACGCCTCAATAAGTGCGGCGCAGCGAGAAGATCAAGGAGACGGCATTGAAGACGCGCGCCCCGTAGAAGCGGACGAGTCAATGCGGTTGGCATGGCTGCTTGAAGATCCTGCACAATCAGTTATACGGAGCTTTCCCACCGTAGTCAATGAAACTCTATCGCTCGAATCTGTCAGGCGCCACGCTATATTTGGGGTCTTCTCCACCAGTCCATGGTCCTGCAGGAGCAGGAGATGATGGGCTAGCCCGGACGGCTCTACATTGCCGAGGGCCTTGCCAAGCTGAAGATCGGTCATCGAGGCCTGGACCTCGGCGCGTAGCGCCAGGAGGATTCTTCTCGCTGCATCTTGCACCTCGGATCTTATTGGCTTGCGCCGTGTATTGTTGCTTCGTGGATGGGAGTGCTATGTGGAGCCAAAGGTTGTACTCTCGTTCGGACCTGGATGAAGAGGAAGATGGCCCATTCCATGGTGGCGTCAACAGTGGTCGCTATTTCGGGAGCGCGGAAACGCCGGATTCGCTCAGGACTTGTGACGATAGTTGATGCGCCCCTTTGTCAGATC